>NZ_JACAOX010000007.1:0-221308 GCF_013386015.1 Pseudomonas sp. B6001 | reverse complement strand
TAGCATCACCTCGGTGTGTCTGGAAGACCGAGGTGCCTGCATCGCCGGCAAGCCAGCTCCTACAGAAAAGCGGCTCTGCTTTCGTTCTGGTCTTTGCTTTTACCATAAGTAGCCGTTACCGCAGAAACGGATATGTACACAATCAAACCACCTCAGCCTGCCGCACCTGCTTCTCCAGTTCAGCCTTCAACCCTGGCTCCAACTTAAGCTGCCGCGCCAACTCATCGAGGTAAGCCTTCTCCATGAAGTTCTCCTCATCCACCAACATCACACTGGCGATATACATCTCGGCAGCCAACTCCGGAGTACTGGCAGCCCGAGCCACATCTGCCGGATCAAGCGGCTTGTTCAGCTCGGCATGTAGCCACTGCTGCAACTCACGATCGTTATCCAGCTTCACAAACTCCCCTTCGATCAACGCCCGCTCACGCTCATCCACATGCCCGTCAGCCTTGGCCGCAGCCACCAGCGCCTTCAAAATCCCCTGGCTGTGCTGTTCGACCTGGGCCGGTGGCAACCGATCAATGGTCTGCGGCTCCCCTTGAGGCGCACTCGCCTGCTGCGCCTGCCAATTACCGTAGGCCTTGTAGGCAATCACCCCCAAAGCAGCCAACCCACCATAGGTCAGCGCCTTGCCGCCAAACTTGCGGGCCTTCTTGTTGCCCAGCAACAGACCCATGGCGCCGGCCGCGAGGGCCCCACCACCGGCACCGCCAAGCAAGCTACCCAACCCGCCGCCACCCAGCAGTCCGCCAAGGGCACCCTTGTCATCTGACTTGCGCTGCCCGCCAGCCTTGTTCTGCAACATGTCCTGGCCGGATTTGAGCAGTTGATCGAGCAATCCACGGGCATTCATTCACAACCTCCAGAAACTCAAGTTCACAGGACCAATAGGCCCCCAGCGTAAAACTAAATGCCAAAAACCCCCGATCTAGAGTGCTTCCAGATGTAACGCGCTTACCCCTCAATTAAAACGATATACACTCGAACAAATCTATAAAAACACCCCACTGGTAATTCCAGCATGATGACCTTGCGTCAGATCCGTCACTTCATCGCCGTGGCCGAGACCGGTTCGATCTCCGCCGCTGCCCAGACCGCCTTCATCTCCCAGTCCACCCTGACCCTGGCGATCCAGCAACTGGAACAGGAAATCGGCGTCAACCTGTTCAACCGCCACGCCAAGGGCATGACCCTGACCCACCAGGGCCACCAGTTCCTGCGCCAGGCGCACCTCATCCTCGCCACCGTCGACAACGCCAAGCGCAGCCTGCAACAGAGCACCGACCAGGTGGCCGGGCAGTTGATCATCGGCGTGACCAGCCTGGTCGCCGGCTACTACCTGGCGGACTTGCTTACCCGCTTCCAGCGCGCCTACCCCAATGTCGAAATCCGCGTGATGGAGGACGAACGCCCCTACATCGAACACCTGCTGGTCAGCGGTGAAATCGACGTCGGCGTGCTGATCCTCTCCAACCTCGAAGACCGCCACGCCCTGCAAACCGAAGTGCTCACCCACTCGCCCCACCGTTTATGGCTGCCCGCCCAGCACCCGCTGCTGGAACACGACAGCATCAACCTGGCGGATGTGGCGCGCGAGCCGCTGATTCAGCTGAACGTCGACGAAATGGGCCACAACGCCCAACGCATGTGGACCGGCGCCGGGCTGCAACCCCGCGTCACCTTGCGCACCGCCTCGACGGAAGCCGTGCGAAGCCTGGTCGCCGCCGGCCTGGGCGTGTCGATCCAGCCGGACATGACCTACCGCCCCTGGTCCCTGGAAGGCGACATCATCGAGGCCCGGCCGATTGCCGACCTCAGCCAGACCCTCGACGTGGGCCTGGCCTGGCGCCGAGGCACGGCGCGCCCGGCGCTGGTGGACCCATTCCTGACGGTGGCCCGCGAACAACCCCACCCACGCAAGCCATCTATTTAATCGAATGCTGCTTTCAGTATTTAGTATTTGTTGACCTCGCGCCTGACCTCTAGTCTCTGCTCATCCCATAAGAGAAGGTCAGGCGCCTCGCACGAGAACAGCCATGACCACACAAGAAAAGAGATCGCGAAAAATGTCTGGCGCGCCCACACCGCTGCTCACTGCGTTGCTGATCGACGGCGAACTGGTCCCGGGCCAGGGGTTTGTCGAGCCGATCATCAACCCGGCCACCGGTGAAATCCTCACCCATATCGCCGAAGCCAGTACCGAGCAGGTCGAAGCCGCAATCCTCGCCGCCCACCGGGCCTTTGCCGGTTGGTCGCGGACCACGCCCCAGCAGCGTTCGAACATCCTCCTGGGCATCGCCGAGACAATCGAAAAACAAGCCGACTACCTCGCCCGCCTGGAATCGCTGAATTGCGGCAAGCCGCTGCACCTGGCACGTCAGGACGATTTGAGCGCGACCGTCGATGTGTTCCGTTTCTTCGCCGGCGCCGTGCGCTGCCAGACCGGGCAACTGAGCGGTGAATACCTGCCGGGCTACACCAGCATGGTGCGTCGCGATCCGATTGGCGTGGTGGCCTCCATTGCGCCGTGGAATTACCCGCTGATGATGGCCGCCTGGAAAATCGCCCCGGCCCTGGCGGCCGGTAATACCCTGGTGTTCAAGCCGTCGGAACATACCCCGCTGTCGATCCTGGCCCTGGCGCCCGTACTGAGCCAGTTGTTGCCGCGCGGGGTGATCAACATCCTGTGTGGCGGCGGCGAAGGGGTCGGCAGCCATTTGGTCAGCCACCCGAAGGTGCGCATGGTCTCGTTGACCGGCGATATCGTCACCGGGCAGAAGATCCTCCAGGCCGCCTCCAAGACACTCAAGCGCACGCACCTGGAGCTGGGCGGCAAGGCCCCGGTGATCGTGTGCAACGACGCCGACCTGCAAGCCGTGGTCGAAGGCGTGCGCGCCTACGGTTACTACAACGCCGGCCAGGACTGCACCGCCGCGTGCCGCATCTACGCCCAGGCCGGCATCCACGACAAATTGGTGGCCGAGCTCGGCGCCGCCGTCAGCAGCCTGCGGTTTGCCGGCAAGCGCGATGCCGACAACGAACTCGGCCCGCTGATCAGCACCCGCCAGCGCGACCGCGTCGCCAGTTTTGTCGAACGCGCCCTCGGCCAGCCGCATATCGAACGCATCACCGGCGCCGCCGTGCATTCCGGTGCTGGCTTCTTCTACCAGCCAACCTTGCTGGCCGGTTGTAAACAGAATGATGAAATCGTGCAGCGCGAAGTGTTCGGCCCGGTGGTCACCGTGACCCGCTTCGACGAGCTGGAACAGGCGGTGGACTGGGCCAACGACTCGGAATACGGCCTGGCCTCCTCCGTGTGGACCCAGAACCTGGACAAGGCGATGCAAGTGGCGTCGCGCCTGCAATACGGCTGCACCTGGATCAACAGTCATTTCATGCTGGTCAGCGAAATGCCCCACGGCGGCTTGAAGCGCTCGGGGTATGGCAAAGATCTGTCCAGCGATTCGCTACAGGACTACAGCGTGGTGCGGCACATCATGGCGCGCCACGGCCAGCATCTTTAAAACAACAACTACGCTCACGCACCACCTGCTGCAAAAACTGCCCCGACCATAATTAAAGAAGAGGGAACCCCCATGTCTGCGCACAAGACCGCACTGCTCAGTGCCCTGACCACCGCGCTGCTGGCCAGTGTCAGCATCCAGGCCGCCGAACCGCTGAAGGCGGTGGGTGCCGGTGAAGGCCAGTTGGATATCGTGGCCTGGCCCGGCTATATCGAACGTGGCGAAAGCGACAAGAACTACGACTGGGTCACCGGTTTCGAGAAAGAGACCGGCTGCAAGGTCAACGTCAAGACCGCCGCCACCTCCGACGAGATGGTGAGCTTGATGGCCAAGGGCGGCTACGACCTGGTCACCGCGTCGGGCGATGCCTCGCTGCGGTTGATCGTCGGCAAGCGCGTACAGCCGATCAACACCTCGCTGATTCCCAACTGGAAGAACATCGACCCGCGCCTGAAAGATGCGCCGTGGTACGTGGTCGGCCAGCAAACGTACGGCACGCCGTACCAGTGGGGCCCGAACGTGTTGATGTACAACACCAACGTGTTCAAGACCGCGCCCACCAGCTGGAACGTAGTGTTCGATGCGCAGAACCTGCCGGACGGCAAGCCGAACAAAGGCCGCGTGCAGGCCTATGACGGCCCGATCTACATCGCCGATGCGGCGCTGTACCTCAAGGCCACCAAGCCGGAACTGGGCATCCAGAGCCCGTACGAGCTGACCGAAACCCAGTACAAGGCCGTGCTCGACCTGTTGCGCGCCCAGCAGCCGTTGATCCACCGCTACTGGCATGACACCACCGTGCAAATGAGCGACTTCAAGAACGAAGGCGTGGTGGCCTCCAGCGCATGGCCGTATCAGGTCAACGGCCTGGTGAACGAGAAACAGCCGATTGCCTCGACCATTCCGAAGGAAGGCGCCACCGGCTGGGCGGATACCACCATGCTGCACACCGATGCCAAGCACCCGAACTGCGCCTACAAGTGGATGGACTGGTCGCTGCAGCCGAAGGTCCAGGGTGATGTGGCCTCGTGGTTCGGTTCGTTGCCGGCGGTTCCCGCGGCGTGCAAGGAAAGCGAACTGCTGGGCGCCGAGGGTTGCAAGACCAACGGTTTCGACCAGTTCGAGAAGATCGCCTTCTGGAAAACCCCGCAGGCTGAAGGCGGCAAGTTCGTGCCGTACAGCCGCTGGACCCAGGATTACATCGCGATCATGGGCGGGCGCTAAGCACTCCCTAGTTGATCGTTCCCACGCTCCGCGTGGGAATGCCTCCTGTGACGCTCCGCGTCACGACTTTAAGGGCGGACGCGGAGCGTCCAGCGCTGCATTCCCACGCAGAGCGTGGGAACGATCACCTCTACCTCCGATTTAATTTTTACAAGACGCGCCTTTTTGGAGCACCGCACCATGACGCTTGCAGTCCAATTCACCCACGTTTCCCGTCAGTTCGGCGAAGTGAAAGCCGTTGACCGGGTTTCCATCGATATCCAGGACGGCGAGTTCTTTTCCATGCTCGGCCCTTCCGGCTCGGGCAAAACCACGTGCCTGCGCCTGATCGCCGGGTTCGAGCAACCCAGTGCCGGCTCCATCCGCATCCACGGTGAGGAAGCCGCCGGCTTGCCGCCGTATCAGCGCGACGTGAACACTGTGTTCCAGGATTACGCGCTGTTCCCCCACATGAACGTGCGGGACAACGTGGCCTACGGCCTGAAAGTCAAAGGCGTGGGCAAGACCGAACGCCTCAACCGCGCCGAAGAAGCCCTGGGTATGGTCGCCCTCGGCGGTTACGGCGACCGCAAGCCGGTGCAACTCTCCGGCGGCCAGCGTCAACGTGTGGCCCTGGCCCGCGCACTGGTCAATCGTCCGCGCGTATTGCTGCTGGATGAGCCCCTCGGCGCTCTCGACCTGAAGCTGCGCGAACAGATGCAAAGCGAGCTGAAGAAACTGCAACGCCAACTTGGCATCACCTTCATCTTCGTCACCCACGACCAGACCGAAGCACTGTCGATGTCCGACCGTGTGGCCGTATTCAACAAGGGCCGCATCGAACAGGTCGACACCCCGCGCAACCTGTACATGAAGCCCGCCACCACCTTCGTCGCGGAATTCGTCGGCACCTCCAACGTGATTCGCGGCGAATTGGCGCAACGCTTGAGCGGTAACCCGCAGCCGTTCTCGATCCGCCCGGAACACGTGCGTTTCGCCGAAGGCCCGCTGGGCAGCGGCGAGGTGGAAGTCAGCGGCCTGCTGCATGACATCCAGTACCAGGGCAGTGCCACCCGCTACGAACTGAAACTGGAAAACGGCCAGGCCCTGAACATCAGCCAGGCCAACAACCAATGGCTGGACACCACCGCCGGGCATCAAGTCGGCCAGTCCATCACCGCGCGCTGGGCGCGGGAAGCCATGACGCCGTTGACCGACATCGCAGGCGAGGTGTGACATGAGCCTGGCCCTGTCCCAACCCCCGATGCGCAGGTTTTCCAACCTGCTGTACAAGAAGCCCAACCTGTACCTGTCGCTGCTGCTGGTGCCGCCGCTGATCTGGTTCGGCGCGATCTATTTGGGTTCGCTGCTGACCTTGCTGTGGCAAGGCTTCTATACGTTCGATGACTTCACCATGGCGGTCACCCCGGACCTGACCCTGGCCAACTTCGCCGCGCTGTTCCAGCCGTCGAACTTCGACATCATCGTGCGCACCTTGAGCATGGCGGTGGTGGTGTCCATCGCCAGTGCCATCGTCGCGTTCCCGATCGCCTACTACATGGCGCGCTACACCACCGGCAAGACCAAGGCGTTTTTCTACATCGCGGTGATGATGCCGATGTGGGCCAGCTACATCGTCAAGGCCTACGCCTGGACCCTGCTGCTGGCCAAGGGCGGCGTGGCGCAGTGGTTCGTGCAGCACCTGGGCCTGGAGCCGGCGCTGCAATTCATCATGGGCATTCCCGGCGTGGGCGGCAGCACCTTGAGCACCTCGCACCTGGGGCGGTTCATGGTGTTTGTGTACATCTGGCTGCCGTTCATGATTCTGCCGATCCAGGCCTCGCTGGAGCGTTTGCCGCCATCGTTGCTGCAGGCCTCGGCAGACCTCGGCGCCAAGCCGCGCCAGACCTTCATGCAGGTGGTTCTGCCGCTGTCGGTGCCGGGGATTGCGGCGGGTTCGATCTTTACGTTCTCGCTGACCCTGGGCGACTTCATCGTGCCGCAATTGGTGGGCCCGCCGGGTTACTTCGTCGGCGGCATGGTGTACGCGCAACAAGGCGCTATCGGCAACATGCCCATGGCCGCGGCGTTCACTCTGGTGCCGATCGTGCTGATCGCGGTTTACCTGTCCATCGTCAAACGTCTGGGGGCCTTCGATGCACTCTGAAAAAGCCTCACTCAGTCTAAAAATCGCGGCCTGGGGCGGGTTGGTTTTCCTGCACTTCCCGATCCTGATCATCTTCCTCTACGCCTTCAACACCGAAGAGGCGGCGTTCAGCTTTCCACCCCAGGGCTTCACCCTGAAGTGGTTCAGCGTGGCCTTCTCGCGGCCGGACGTATTGGAAGCGATCAAGCTGTCGCTGCAAATCGCGGCCATCGCCACGCTGATTGCGATGGTGCTCGGCACCCTGGCCTCGGCGGCGTTGTATCGCCGGGAGTTCTTCGGCAAGCAAGGCATCTCGCTGATGCTGATCCTGCCGATTGCACTGCCGGGGATCATCACCGGTATCGCGTTGCTGGCGACCTTCAAGACCCTGGGGATTGAGCCGGGGATGTTCACCATCATCGTCGGCCACGCGACCTTCTGCGTGGTGATCGTCTACAACAACGTGATCGCCCGCCTGCGCCGCACCTCCCACAGCCTGATCGAAGCCTCGATGGACCTGGGCGCCGACGGCTGGCAGACCTTCCGCTACATCATCATGCCCAACCTCGGCTCGGCGTTGCTGGCCGGCGGCATGCTGGCGTTCGCGCTGTCGTTCGACGAAATCATCGTCACCACCTTCACCGCCGGCCACGAGCGCACCTTGCCGCTGTGGCTGCTCAACCAGTTGAGCCGGCCACGGGATGTGCCGGTGACCAACGTGGTGGCGATGCTGGTGATGATCGTGACGATGTTCCCGATCCTGGGTGCCTATTACCTG
Source organism: Pseudomonas sp. B6001 (assembly GCF_013386015.1). NCBI lineage: Bacteria > Pseudomonadati > Pseudomonadota > Gammaproteobacteria > Pseudomonadales > Pseudomonadaceae > Pseudomonas > Pseudomonas sp. B6001. The sequence goes on along the minus strand of NZ_JACAOX010000007.1, from coordinate 213,654 downwards.
ACCCGCGGCGGCGAAAGCGTGGCCGGTAGTGGCGGTAAATAACTGACAACACATTGCCACTGAAGGAATGAGATTCAAATGTGGGAGCGGGCTTGCTCGCGAAAGCGGTGTATCAGTCAGGTGATGTATCAACTGAAAGACCGTATTCGCGAGCAAGCCCGCTCCCACACTTGAACCGGTTTCGGCAGGGGAAACGATGCAGCTTTAAGAGGAATGAACCATGCAAACCAAACTGCTGATCAACGGCCATCTGGTCGAAGGCGAAGGCCCGGCGCAGCCGGTGTTCAACCCGGCGTTGGGTCGGGTACTGGTGGAAATCAAGGAAGCCAGCGAAGCCCAGGTCGACGCCGCCGTGCGTGCTGCCGACAGCGCTTTTGAAGGCTGGTCGCAAACGCCACCGAAGGATCGCTCGCTGCTGCTGCTCAAACTCGCCGACGCCATCGAAGCCCACGGCGCAGAGCTGGCAAAGCTTGAGTCGGACAACTGCGGAAAACCCTACAGCGCGGCGCTGAACGACGAGATCCCGGCGGTGGCCGATGTGTTCCGCTTCTTCGCCGGCGCCAGCCGCTGCATGAGCGGTTCGGCCGGCGGCGAGTACCTGCCGGGCCACACCTCGATGATCCGCCGTGACCCGGTGGGCGTAATTGCCTCCATCGCGCCGTGGAACTACCCGCTGATGATGGTCGCCTGGAAAATCGCCCCGGCCTTGGCCGCCGGTAATACCGTGGTGCTCAAGCCTTCGGAACAAACCCCGCTGACCGCGCTGCGCCTGGTGGAACTGGCCGCTGAGATTTTCCCGGCCGGTGTACTCAACCTGGTGTTTGGCCGTGGGCCAACCGTGGGCAGCCCGCTGGTGAATCACCCGAAAGTGCGCATGGTGTCGCTGACCGGTTCGATTGCCACCGGGGCCAATATCATTTCCAGCACTGCCGACAGCGTCAAACGCATGCACATGGAACTGGGCGGCAAGGCGCCGGTGATCATCTTCAACGACGCCGATATCGACGCGGCGGTGGAAGGCATTCGCACCTTCGGCTTCTACAACGCCGGGCAGGATTGCACCGCTGCGTGCCGGATTTATGCACAGGCCGATATCTACGACGCGTTCGTCGAGAAGCTCGGCGCGGCGGTTGCCAGCATCAAATACGGTTTGCAGGATGACCCGGCCACCGAGCTGGGCCCGCTGATCACCGCACAGCACCGTGACCGTGTGGCCGGGTTTGTGGAGCGTGCCGTGGCGCAATCCCATATCCGCCTGATCACGGGTGGCAAGGCGGTGGAAGGCAACGGGTTCTTCTTCGAACCGACGGTGTTGGCCGACGCGCAGCAGGACGATGAAATCGTGCGCCGCGAAGTGTTCGGGCCAGTAGTGTCGGTAACCAAATTCAACGACGAGGCCCAGGTATTGGCCTGGGCCAACGATTCGGACTACGGCCTGGCCTCTTCCGTGTGGACCGCCGATGTCGGCCGCGCCCATCGCCTGGCTGCACGGTTGCAGTACGGCTGCACCTGGGTGAACACCCACTTCATGCTGGTCAGCGAAATGCCCCATGGCGGTCAGAAACTGTCCGGCTACGGCAAGGACATGTCCATGTACGGCCTGGAGGACTACACCACCGTTCGCCATGTGATGTTCAAGCACTGACCCTTTACCCCTGTCGAAGCGAGCTCACTGTGGCGAGGGAGCTTGCTCCCGCTGTAGTGCGAGGTGCTCCCAGGTTTTTTGGGGCCGCTACGCAGCCCAGCGGGAGCAAGCTCCCTCGCCACAACAGCCGGCTCCTGCAGGGATCTCATAACAATAAATAATTCGCAGGTTCCCATGGACATCACCCGCCGCGACTTCCTCAACGGCGTCGCTATCACGATTGCCGCCGGTATGACCCCGCTGCAAATCCTCCAGGCCGCTCCCGATGGCCGCTACTACCCGCCCGCCCTCACCGGCTTGCGCGGCAGCCATGTCGGCTCATTCGAAGTTGCCCACCAGATGGGCTGGGAAAAGAAGGCCTTCGACACCGATAAACTGCCGATCACCGAAGACTACGACCTGGTGGTGGTCGGCGGTGGCTTGAGCGGTTTGTCGGCGGCGTGGTTCTACCGTGAGAAGCACCCGAAGGCGAAGATCCTGATCCTGGAGAACCACGACGACTTCGGCGGCCATGCCAAGCGCAATGAGTTCCAGGCCGGTGGCCGGCTGATCATCGGCTACGGCGGCAGCGAAGCGTTCCAGTCACCGAATCATCTTTACAGCAAGGAAGTAAACGGGCTGTTGAAAAAACTCGGGGTGAACATCAAGCGCTTCGAGACCGCCTTCGACCGCCAGTTCTACCCGGGCCTGGGTTTGTCCCGTGGGGTGTTCTTCGACAAGGAAAACTTTGGCGAAGACAAACTGGTGACCGGCGACCCGACGCCGATGGTCGCCGACGACATCGCCCCGGACCAGTTGCATGCGCGCTCCATCAGCGACTTCATCAATGATTTCCCGCTGCCGGAAACCGACCGTCAGGCGCTGATTGCCTTGCACGTCGCGCCCAAGGATTACCTGCCGGGCAAGACTGCCGAGGAAAAGGCCGAGTACCTCGCGACCACCAGCTACCGCGATTTCCTGCTCAAGAACGTAGGACTCTCGGAAGGCGCGGTGAAGTACTTCCAAAGCCGCACCAACGACTTCATGGCCTTGAGTATCGACGCGGTGGCGTCGGCTGATGCCTACAGCGTGGGTTTCCCTGGCTTCGGCGGAATGAACCTGGCACCGATCAGCGAAGAAGCCGCCGCAGAAATGGAAGAACCCTACATCTACCACTTCCCCGACGGCAACGCCTCGCTGGCACGCTTGCTGGTGCGCAGCCTGATTCCGGCAGTGGCACCGGGGCACACCATGGATGACATCGTGCTGGCGCCGTTTGACTACGCCAGGCTTGATCAGCCCAGGACGCCGGTGCGGGTGCGTTTGAACAGCACTGCGGTCAGTGTGCGTAACGTCGGTGAAGGTGTGCACATCGGCTACAGCCGTGGCGGCCAACTCGCACAGGTCCGCGGCAAACGCTGCATCCTGGCCTGCTACAACATGATGATCCCGTACCTGCTGCGCGATCTGCCGGCAGAACAAGCCCAGGCCCTGAGCCAGAACGTGAAGTACCCGCTGGTCTACACCAAAGTGGTGGTGCGCAACTGGATCTCGTTCCAGAAGCTGGGGGTGCACGAGATTTATGCAGCGACCCAGCCTTACAGCCGGATCAAGCTGGATTACCCGGTGAGCATGGGCGGCTACGAGCACCCGCGCGACCCGACGCAGCCGATTGGTTTGCACATGGTGTACGTGCCCACCAGCCCCAACAGCGGCATGAACGGCCGCGACCAGGCCCGCGCCGGGCGGGGCAAGTTGTATGGGCAGACATTTGAACAACTGGAAGCGCAACTGCGGGATCAGCTGCAGCGCATGCTCGGCCCGGGCGGTTTCAACCACCAGACCGACATTCTGGCGATCACTGTCAACCGTTGGTCACACGGCTATGCGACCTTCTCCAACAGCTTGTTTGACGATGCCGATGAAAGCGAAAAACTGAAGGACCTGGCGCGCCAGCCGGTGGGACATGTGAGCATCGCCAACTCGGATGCCGCATGGAGCGCGTATGCCCATGCGGCGATTGATGAGGCATATCGAGCGGTAGGCGAAGTGGGCTGATCCCGGCATTCCTGAAGGAAGAGATTATTGTGGCGAGGGAGCTTGCTCCCGCTGGGCTGCGCAGCAGCCCCAAACCAGGCGATCGAGATATCCCTGAAGGATCTCCATCGCCTGAGCTGGGGTCGCTTCGCGCCCCAACGGGAGCAAGCTCCCTCACCACACGGTTTCCACAGAAACGTCTTGTTTCATATGCAGCGCCATCAACCCGCCATCAATCATTTTTCCTTGCGCACCGAACCGCTTAAGCTATTTGGCATCTGTTTAATGTCCGTTGCGTTTGGCCGAAGGCATGTCCGAACCGTTTTCCTTGATCCAGCACGTGCCAGGAACGGCGCGGGATTGTTCACGACAGGTTGTATTTATGCACCGCAGGAATTTGCTCAAAGCGTCCATGGCCATCGCGGCTTACACCGGTCTGTCGGCCAGTGGCCTGCTGGCCGCCCAGGCCTGGGCGGGCAACCGCGCCGCTGATGGCGAGGCCCAGGCCTTCGATTTCGAGGCCCTGAAGATCCAGGCCAAGCAGTTGGCAAGCAATCGCTACCAGGACACCAAGCAGGTATTGCCGCCGACCCTGGCGACCATGACCCCGCAGAATTTCAACGCCATCGGCTACGACGGCAAGCATTCGCTGTGGAAAGAATTGAACGGCCAGTTGGACGTGCAGTTCTTCCACGTCGGCATGGGCTTCAAGACGCCGGTGCGCATGTACAGCGTCGACCCGAAAACCCGCCAGGCCCGCGAGGTGCACTTCCGCCCTTCGCTGTTCAACTATGAAAAAACCACGGTAGACACCAAGCAGTTGACCGGCGACCTGGGTTTCTCCGGCTTCAAGCTGTTCAAGGCCCCGGAACTGGACCGCCACGACGTGCTGTCCTTCCTCGGCGCCAGCTACTTCCGTGCGGTGGATTCCACCGGCCAGTACGGCCTTTCCGCACGCGGCCTGGCCATCGACACCTACGCGAAAAAGCGCGAGGAATTCCCGGACTTCACCAAGTTCTGGTTCGAAACCCCGGACAAGGACAGCACCCGCTTCGTGGTCTACGCCCTGCTGGATTCGCCGAGCGCCACTGGTGCCTATCGCTTCGATATCGACTGCCAGGCCAACCAGGTGGTAATGGCCATCGACGCCCATATCAATGCGCGTACCGCCATCGAGCAACTGGGCATCGCACCGATGACCAGCATGTTCAGCTGCGGCACCGTTGAGCGGCGGATGTGCGACACCATTCACCCGCAAATCCACGACTCGGATCGCCTGGCCATGTGGCGCGGCAATGGCGAGTGGATCTGCCGCCCGCTGAACAACCCGGCTACCCTGCAATTCAACGCGTTTGCCGACACCGACCCGAAAGGCTTCGGCCTGGTGCAGACCGATCATGAGTTCGCCAGCTATCAGGACACGGTGGACTGGTACAGCAAACGCCCAAGCCTGTGGGTAGAACCTACTACTGCGTGGGGTGAAGGCTCTATCGATCTGCTGGAAATTCCTACAACCGGCGAGACCCTGGACAACATCGTGGCCTTCTGGACCCCGAAGAAGCCCGTCGCTGCCGGCGAATCCCTGAACTACGGCTACAAGCTCTACTGGAGCGCCCTGCCGCCGGTCAGCACGCCACTGGCGCAGGTCAATGCCACCCGTTCGGGCATGGGCGGTTTCACCGAAGGTTGGGCGCCGGGCGAGCACTACCCCGATGTCTGGGCGCGGCGTTTTGCCGTGGACTTCAACGGCGGCGGGCTGGATCGTTTGCCTGAAGGCACCGGGATCGAGCCGGTGGTGACCTGCTCCCATGGTGAGGTCAAAGACTTCAGCGTGTTGGTACTGGATGCCATCAAGGGCTATCGAATTCTGTTTGACTGGTACCCGACCAGCGACAGCGTCGAGCCGGTTGAACTGCGGCTGTTCATCCGCACCCAGGACCGCACTTTGAGCGAAACCTGGCTGTACCAATACTTCCCACCTGCACCAGACAAGCGCAAGTACACCTGATACCGAACGTTCCCACGCTCGCGTGGGAACGCCCCTTCGGGATCTTCAGAACCGCGAAATACTCTTCATCGCCCCGATCAAGTACCGCATCGCCACCTGATCACTCTCGGTCAGGGCGCGGTACTGTTCCAGCAATTGCTCTTCGTCCGAACTCAGGCGTCGGCTGCGCAGCGACATCCTGCGGGCCAGAAAAGACGACAACACCCCCGCTACACCATAAGACTTGGCCATGGACTGTCTCCTCGTATCAATCAACTGCTCCTGGTTGCCCATAACCCCATCCCGCGATGCGACCTGCGAGGATCAACAAGCTGATTTCCTGGGCCAGAAATCATGCTTACCTTAAGCGTAGAAACTATCTTGCAGGGCGTGGGACTTTTTTAGAGTAATCACTTAAAAAAATGCTTGCAGGGCAATGACCTACAGCGTTATCCCACAAGCGGCCGGTACAGGTGGATGTCGTGCGGCTCCTGTTGAAACAGCTCGGGATCCGGCTGCTTGAGCAACCGGCAGCCGAGCCGCAGATAGAACTCCACCGTATTGCGCGATTCCGTGGCCGATACGTACAACGCCTCGGCCCCGGCTGCGCGGGCGTGTTCACAGGCCAGGGCAAACAGCTGGCCACCCAGGCCCAGGCCACGGGCCCCATGGCTCACATGCAGGAATTTGAGCTGGCGCATACGCAGGCCCTGGTTGAGGATAACCCGGTTGTCCACTACCACGGCCGCCAGCAGCTTTGCATCGTCAAACACACCGTGCAGCCACCCGCCGCGCTTCAGGCACGCCTGCAAGGCCACGGCATCCTGCTCGGCTTCGCCTTCGGGCCAGCCGCGCATGTCGTGGTGCTCGGGGTACAGCAGCAACTCCCCGTGCTCCACGCGATAGCACGCCTCGATCCTTTCGGTACGGTCAATCAGCGCCAGCAACGGCAGGTCCTTTTCGGTCAGGTCACGCTTGATCAACATGCTGTGCTTCCAAGGGTTGATGGTGAACAAGGTTGAAGCCTTCCGCAGGTGTCGGTGCTTCGAAATAGCCGGTGATCAAGTCGAACTGGGCGTCACTGGTTTCGAACGCGTGGGTACCCTCCGCGTTGCGCGCACGCAGGCGTGCCTTGCAGACCTCGTCCGGTACGTCCAGGTAATGCAATTGGTGGTCAGCGCCTGCGCCTTCGAACAGTGAGCGCATCCAGCGGCGACTGGCCAACGTGTTCGCCGGAAAATCCAGCACCACCGACAGGCCGGCCCCGAGCAACGCGATGATATGCGCCGTCAACGCATCACGCAGGTGGCCGGTGCAGCGCACGTAGTCGCCCAGGGCGTGAATTTGTCCGGGGTAGAGGCGTGACAGCCACTCATCCTCACTGATCAGGATCGCCTGGGAGCCCTGCGACAACTGTTGGGTCAGGGTCGATTTACCGGATGCGATTTTGCCGCAGATCAGGTGCAACATGAGCTTCTCCTTGGGTCGCAGGGCTTGGCCGGTGATCGGCGGGCAATAAAAAACCCGCCGGATCAAGGGCGGGTTTTTCATGCTTTTCCAGCACGCGTCAGCCCACCCTCTCCTGGAGGGTGGGAATAATCGAGGCGTTCAGTAATAGAGTCATAGTTTCGACATTAGCTTCAGGCGTTTTCCTACGCAAGGTTAATCCCGCAAATCCGACTCATGAATCGGCTGGTCGCGATGCGTAGCCCGCTGATACTGCGCCGGCCAGGTGGCTTTGCGCCCACCCAGGTCATCGTCGGCATGCAGTGGCCAGTACGGGTCACGCAACAGTTCACGGGCGAGGAAAATGATATCGGCCTGGCAGGTGCGCAAGATGTGCTCGGCCTGGGCGGGCTCGGTAATCATGCCCACGGTGCCGGTGGCGATTCCCGACTCTTTGCGCACACGCTCGGCAAAGCGGGTCTGGTAGCCGGGCCCGGTAGGAATTTCCGCATTGGCCGCGGTGCCACCCGAGGAGACGTCGATCAGGTCGACGCCCAGGTCTTTCAGGCGGCGCGCCAGTTCGACGGTTTCATCCGGGTTCCAGCCGTCCTCGACCCAATCGGTGGCCGAGACCCGCACAAACAGCGGCAGCTCCTGCGGCCAGGCCTCACGCACCGCCGTGGTCACTTGCAGCACCAGGCGGATGCGGTTTTCGAACGAGCCGCCGTACTGGTCCTGGCGCTGGTTGCTCAGGGGCGAAAGAAATTGATGCAACAGGTAGCCATGGGCGGCATGGATTTCCGCCACTTTGAAACCGGCGGTCAACGCGCGCTTGGCGGCAGCGACGAAGTCAGCGATCACTTGCTGGATCTGCCCTTCATCGAGTTGCTTGGGGGAAGTGTGCTGCGGATCGAAGGCAATCGGCGAGGGGCCCACCGGCACCCAGCCGCCATCTTCCGGCTTGACGCTGCCGTGCTTGCCGATCCATGGCCGGTGCGTGCTGGCTTTGCGCCCGGCGTGGGCCAGTTGAATGCCCGCCACCGCGCCCTGGGCATTGATAAAGCGCGTGATGCGTTGCAGCGGTTCGATCTGTTCGTCGTTCCACAGGCCCAGGTCCTGGGCGGTGATGCGGCCATCGGCAGTCACGGCGGTGGCTTCGGTAAAGATCAGCCCGGCGCCACCGACGGCACGGCTGCCGAGGTGCACCAGGTGCCAGTCATTGGCCAGGCCATCGACGCTGGAATACTGGCACATTGGTGACACGGCGATGCGGTTGAGCAGGGTCAGTTGGCGCAGGGTATAGGGTTCAAGCAGCAGACTCATGGGGCACCTCTTTTATGCAGTGGGCAGGCTCCAGGGTTCTGTTTGAAAGGTCGACGAAAAACCCGTCCCCGGCGGGCTGAAATAAGACAAGGTCACAAGACCGATCACACAGTGCTTAGAGACTAGTCGACAACAGAGGATTGCACAGGGTTCAGCGCGGCTCGATATGCGCGATCATCAGTTGCACGGTTTCCTGGCCACGGAACTCGTTCACGTCGAGCTTGTAGGCCAGTTCCACCCAGCGAATGGTGGGGTTGGGCCAGATCTCGCGGTCGATGCCGAAAGCAATGCCATCGAGCTTCACCGATCCACACTCGCTCTTGAGCACCACCTTCAGATGGCGCTCGCCGACGACGCGCTGCTCCACCAGTTGGAACACCCCGTGAAACAACGGCTCTGGGAAATGCTGGCCCCACGGCCCGGCGTTGCGCAGGGCGCGGGCCAGTTCCAGGTGAAACTCTTCAACCGCGAGGGTGCCGTCGGACAGCAGCCGGCCCGTCAGGTCTTCTTCGCGCAGTTGCCGACGCACTTCGGCGTCAAAGGCCTCGGCGAACAGTGGGAAGTTGGCCTCGGGCAAGGTAAGACCTGCCGCCATGGCGTGGCCGCCGTACTTGGCGATCAGCGTTGGGTGCTGGCTGGCCACCACGGCCAGCGCGTCACGAATATGAAAACCCGGCACGGAGCGCCCGGAGCCCTTGAGCAGGCCGTCACCGGCGTCGGCAAAGGCGATGGTCGGGCGGAAGTAACGCTCTTTCATGCGCGAGGCAAGGATGCCGATCACGCCCTGGTGCCATTCCGGGTCGAACAGGCACAAGCCATACGGCATCGACTCCACCGGCAAGTCCTTGAGCTGGGCCAGGGCCTCGCGCTGCATGCCTTGTTCGATGGACTTGCGGTCCTGGTTCATGCCGTCCAGTTGCGCGGCCATTTCCCGGGCGGCGGCGAAATCCGAGGTGAGCAGGCACTCGATACCCAGGCTCATGTCATCCAGGCGCCCGGCGGCGTTCAGGCGCGGGCCGAGGATAAAACCAAGGTCGGTGGAGGTGATGCGGGCGTGATCGCGCTTGGCCACTTCGAGGATCGCCTTGATCCCCGGCCGGGCACGACCGGCGCGAATGCGTTCCAGGCCCTGGTAGACCAGGATGCGATTGTTGGCGTCCAGCGGGACCACGTCGGCCACGCTGCCCAAGGCCACCAGGTCCAGCAGTTCGCCGATATTCGGCTGCGGCTTGTTCTCGTACCAACCCAAACTGCGCAAGCGCGCACGCAGGGCCATCAGCACGTAGAAGATCACGCCCACACCGGCCAGGGCCTTGCTGGGGAATTCACAGCCCGGCTGGTTCGGGTTGACGATGGCGTCGGCTGCGGGCAGTTCGTCGCCCGGCAAGTGGTGGTCGGTAACCAGCACCTTGAGCCCCGCCGCTTTCGCGGCCGCCACGCCTTCGACGCTGGAGATACCGTTGTCCACGGTGATCAGCAGCTGTGGCTGGCGCTGCAGGGCCACGGCGACGATTTCCGGGGTCAGGCCGTAGCCGTATTCGAAACGGTTGGGCACCAGGTAGTCGACATGGGCGGCGCCCAACAAGCGCAGGCCCAGGGTGCCCACGGTGCTGGCGGTGGCGCCGTCGGCGTCGAAGTCACCCACGATCAGGATCCGCTGGCGCTGCTCCAGGGCCGTCACCAGCAAGTCCACCGCGGCATCGATGCCCTTGAGCTGCTGATACGGGATCAGCCGCGCCAGGCTTTTATCCAGCTCGGCTTCCGATTGCACCCCGCGTGCGGCGTAGAGACGGGTCAACAACGGTGGCAATTCACCGAGGAATGGCAGGACGGCGGGCAACGGGCGAGGATCGATACGCATGGGGTGACGGAAGCTTCTCTTTAATGTTGAAAATTAGCGGTGATCCCTTGCAGGAGCTGTCGAGCCCCAGCGAGGCTGCGATGGGATCACCTCGGTGTACCTGTCAGACCGCAGCGCCTGCATCGCAGCCTCGCTGAAGCTCGACAGCTCCCACACTCGACCAGCGTCCAATCAGTTATCGACGTTTCAGCCGCGCTCGCCAGCCAGCCATTCCAGCTGGACTTCGTGCTGCCCACGGTCATCGGTCACGAAGATCGTGCCTTCGCTGATCATCACGTCCCACTTGATCACCCGGGGCATGTCCTTGGCCAGCACTTCCAGGATTTCCTGGGGTACGGCGGCGATGCTCACGTTTTTCAGGTTCTTCGCCACCGGCACCACTTTGCCTTCCCAGACGCGCAAGCTGCCATAGGCCAGCAAGGTGGTGCGTTCGGTACGACGGGAACACCAGGTCAGACGGTCCGCATCCGGCTGGCCGACTTCGATCCAGTGCAGGACGCGATCATCCAGGCTTTTTTCCCACAGCGCCGGCTCGTCTACATCTGACAGGCCACGACCGAAAGACAGCTGCTCGTTGTAGAAAAGCGCGTAGGCCAGCAAACGCACGGTCATGCGCTCTTCGGTTTCCGAAGGGTGGCGGGCGATGGTCTGCTTGACGCTCTCGTACACCGAACGGTCAAGGTCGGTGAGGTTGAGTTCAAACTTGTAGGTCGTGGACGGCTGGGCCATGAACGGACTTCTAGAGACAGGGAAAGGCGGCAAGTCTAACCGATGGCGAGGTGATTCAACGAATACTGCGCTGCATCATCCTTATCACTGCGCCACTCGCCTATGTTAAAAGGCTCACATCCCTGCCCTGCCCGAAAGGTTCCTCATGTCGTTTACCGCCAAACCACTTGCCGGCCTGAAAGTCATCGAACTCGGCACCTTGATCGCCGGCCCGTTTGCGTCGCGCATCTGCGCCGAGTTCGGCGCCGAGGTGATCAAGGTCGAATCCCCGGATGGCGGCGACCCGCTGCGCAAGTGGCGCAAGCTGTATGAAGGCACCTCGCTGTGGTGGTTTGTGCAGGCGCGCAACAAGAAATCCCTGACCCTGAACCTGAAACACCCGGACGGCCTGGCGATCCTCAAGCAACTGTTGGCGGATGCCGACATTTTGATTGAGAACTTTCGCCCTGGCGTGCTGGAAAAGCTCGGCCTGAGCTGGGAAACCTTGCACGCCCTGAACCCGAAACTGGTGATGGTACGCCTCTCGGGCTTTGGCCAGACCGGGCCGATGAAGGACCAGCCAGGGTTTGGCGCGGTGGGCGAATCCATGGGGGGCCTGCGTTACATCACCGGTTTCGAGGACCGCCCGCCGGTGCGCACCGGGATTTCCATCGGGGACTCGATCGCGGCGTTGTGGGCCGTGATCGGGGCGCTGATGGCCCTGCGTCATCGTGAAGTGAATGGCGGGCTCGGCCAGGTGGTGGATGTGGCGCTGTATGAAGCGATCTTCGCGATGATGGAGAGCATGATCCCGGAGTTCGACGTGTTCGGCTTTATCCGCGAGCGCACCGGCAACATCATGCCCGGCATCACGCCCTCCTCGATCCACACCAGCAAAGATGGCAAGCATGTGCAGATCGGCGCCAATGGCGACGCGATCTTCAAGCGCTTCATGTCAGCCATTGGTCGCGACGACCTGGCCAACGACCCGGCACTGGCCAGCAACGATGGCCGCGACAGCCGGCGCGATGAGTTGTACGGGGTGATTGATCGCTGGGTCAACTCGCTGCCGCTTGAGCAAGTGGTGGAACAGTTGAACAAGGCCGAAGTGCCCGCCAGCCGTATCTACAGCGCGCAAGACATGCTGGGAGACCCGCAATTTCTCGCCCGCGAGATGTTCCTCAAGGCGCAGCTCCCAGGCGGCAAGGACTTCAAGATGCCCGGCATCGTGCCCAAACTGTCGGACACACCGGGCAGTTGTGAGTGGGTCGGACCGCAGTTGGGCGAGCATAACAGCGTGGTGCTCGCTGAATTGGGCTACGACGCGGCCGCCGTTGCCCGCCTGCGTGAGAACGGCGCGATCTGATGGGCCGGCGCTTCATCATTCGACTCTGCCTCCTGGGTTCACTGCTCGGGACTTGGCCACTGTCGAGCCAGGCCCAGGAAACCCTGACCTGGCTGTTGCGTGACCTGCCGCCAGTGACGATTTTCGAAGGCCCGCAAAAAGGCCAGGGCGCCCTCGACCAACTGCTGCCGATACTCGCCGAACACATGCCGGAGTATCGACATCAGATCCTCCACGTGAACCGCGCGCGCGGCATGCAGATGCTCCGCGACCCCGGCACGCTTACCTGCGACCCGTCCCTGCTGTGGACGGCGGAGCGCGCTAAAACCATCGTGTTTTCCGCCCAGGCCTTCGCGGCCGTGAGCAACGGGGTGACGATCCGCCAGGGTCAGCGGGCGCTGCTGGCGCCGTTTGTGGTGGATGGACTGTTCGACCTGGAGGCATTTTTGAATGCACGGGATGCGCGCCTTGGCATCATCGCCGAACGCAGCTACGGCGCCATCATCGATGAAGCGCTGAAGCACACCAGTGCTCACAAACTGGCGCCACATTACGGCAATGACGCCCTCGGCAGCCTGCTGCAGATGCAACGAAAGGGGCGGCTGGAAGCGGTGCTGGGTTACTGGACAGAAGTGCGCTACCAGGCGCTGCAACAAGGCATTGATCCACAAGAGCTGATCTTCTACCCCATCAAAGGCACCCCGCCCTATCAACTGACCCGGATTGCCTGCACGGATAACGCCTCAGGCCGCACGGCTATCGAGCGGATCAATCAGGTGCTGCGCGAGATCCCGCAGGAGCAACTGCGACAGTCCTACGCCTCATGGCTCGACCCGGTCATGCGTGAGCAATACCTGCAAGACCACCCGACGTTTTTCCAGGATGCCCCGAGCCCATGACAAATCGCAGGCAAAAAGAAACCCCGAGCAGTGGGGAGACAACTCGGGGTTAATAAGGGCCTAAAAAGACCAGTAACAACGAGCCACAAGCACCGGAGCACAATGCTTGATCTCGCTGTTACAAAATCTGACTCACCTTGCCGTAGGAAGGTTCCCAACAAAAATAAATCTTCATGCGCAGGCAATCGGCCGCGTCAGGGCCGCATTGCGCAGCGCCGCCATGACCGAGGGTTCCAGGCGTCCTTCGGCAATCATCAAGTCGCGGTGCAAACAGTCCACCACATCCACCAATGCACGCTTGTCGGTCAATTGTGCCTGGTCGACTTCTCGTTCGACCACGATGGCACCGGCCGGATTCTTTACGGTCACCAGGCATTCGCCCTGCACACCCGAGGTGGTCAGCGTGACCTGATAAGGGCTCAGTGCTTCACCGAGCAATAGGCTGATACTTTCCATCTCGATCACCACTCAATAGTTCGGAAACAATCGTGTAAACGGGAGCTGCATCTATCCTAAGTGACTATTTGCGTCGTAGGAAAGTTCGCTTTTTCGTCTTTCAAGGGTTGCCGGGGGATGACGTGTCCAGCATGCGCTTGCAACATGACAAGCAAAAAACGGCAGCACATAACTGCTTACTCAATGAGTTGCCGTTTTGGCGCTGATGCCGAGGGTGAATCCTATACTCGGTGAGTGCTGATCATGCCGGCACATCGATAAACAGCGCATACCAAAAGGCCCCGTTGCGAAGGACGAAGACCATGCTGGAACACGAAAAAGAGCAGGCAATACTAGAGAAGATTCACGCCGACATATCCAGAATTTATGCCGAGCAACGCAAGCTAAACGCAGAATCCCACAAGATAACCCGAGAGAATTTCTGGTATCCCGTTGGTATCGCCATCGGCTTCTTCACGGCTGTCGGAACCGTAATGGCAGTGGCTCAGAAACTACTCGCCTAAACGATCACTCCGACCGGGCCTGCCAGAAACGAAAAACGCCGCTGCCCCACGGACGGGGACGCGGCGTTTTTTACACCTTTGTAAACCGCACCTTCAGACCCTCTCCTGCGTTAACAGGCTAGAATCCCCGAATTACCCCGGGAGCCTGTATTGAACGAAACGTCTGACAAGCCATTGCGCATCGTCCTCGCCGACGACCACCCGATTTTCCTCATCGGTCTGCGGGCAGTCCTGGAACGTGACGAGAGGCTAACCATCGTCGGTGAAGCCAACTCACCCCAGGCCCTTGGCGAACTGCTGCAACGTTGTGCCTGCGACATTCTGGTGACCGACTTCATGATGCCCGCCGAGCCCCAGGCCGACGGCTTGCGCCTGATCGAACAACTGCGCCGGCATCACCCGGGCCTGCCCATCGTGGTGGTGACCATGCTGAACAACGCCGGCCTGTTCCACGCCATCCTGGAGTTGGGTGTCATGGGCCTGCTGAGCAAGGCCAGTCTCGCAGACGAATTGCCTGAAGCAATCCGTCAGGTGCGCCAGCAGCGACGTTATGTGGCCCAGACCATCAGTCAGTCACTGAACCTGGCAGGCGTCGAGCGTGTGCACTCCCAGGATCAACTATCACCCCGTGAACTGGAAGTCATCCGCCTGCTGGCCGGCGGCCTGACGGTAGGCGAGATCGCCGCGAATCTTCATCGCAGCAAGCAAACCGTCAGTGCACAAAAGGTCAGCGCCATGCGCAAGCTGGGCCTGAGCAACGACGCCGCGCTGTTTATCTATGTGCAGGAACACGGGCTGGCCTAGCCTGAAACGCGATCCACTGCTTGAGCGCCTCGGCGTCCATGGGGCCGGCGATAAAGCAGCCTTGCAACCACGCAGCCCCCAGTTCACTCACCGCGTGATAGTCGGCGGCGCTTTCAACCCCGGTCACCACCACACCCACACCCAGTCGCCTCGCCATGCTCATGGCGCCGGCAACCACTGCCGCCTTGCGATCGTCCCTGGCCATGCCGCTGGCAAACGCCGGCGGGATCTTCAATTCGCTGAAGGGCAATTCCAGCAAGCGTTGCAGGCTGGTGCCGCCCACGCCGAAATCACCGATGGACAGCTTGCACCCCATCATCCGCAAACGCAGCAAGCCGGTGACGTGGGCGCTGTCGGTGTTCAGGCGCGAGGTTTCCACCAGTTCCAGGGTCAGGCCACGGGCGGGCACGCCGTGAAGTTGCAGCAAGCCTTGCAGCACTTGGGGAAAGTGCGGACGCTCCAGCATCCGCCCCGGGATATTCACCGCCACCGGCAGCACCTGCCCGGTTTCGCGCATGACGTGTGCCGCCTGGCCCAGCGCTTGTTCCAGCACGTGCCAGGTAAACGCCTCTTCCATTCCGGCAAACTCCAGCACCGGCAGAAACGCGTCAGGCAACAGCAACTCGCCGTCAGGAAGCTGCCAGCGGGCCAGCGCTTCAACACCTTGCAACGCGCCCGCCTGGCTGACAATGGGCTGATACCAGACCGCGCCGCAGCGGGCGATAGCGGCCTGGCTCAGATCCGCCGAAGGCGGCAACTGCTCGGATTCGCTCAAGTCCAGCAGCTGGCGCACCCGCTCCCAGGACACCACCGGCGGCCCGGGCCGCAAGCGCTCCCGGCACGCCTCGAGGACTTTCCCGATCAGCGTTGCCGACGCCGGCTTGGGCAGGCAGCCGAGCACGTTGAGCCCCAACTGTCGGGCCATGTGCGCCACGCCTTCCAGCACATCCGGCTCGGCGTTGCTCAGCAGGATCAACACCTGAGCCTGGCGGCGCTCGGCCATTTCCCGAATCAGCTCAAGGCCATCACCCTGCTCCAGGTACAGATCGCAAATCGCGATGTCCACCGCGCCCTTGCTCTCCAGTGACTGGCGAGCGGCGTCGACCGTTTCGGCCGTGCGTACATTGAATACGCCGTTGGCGTTGAGCATCTGATGCAGGGCCATCAGTTGGAACGGGTTATCTTCGAGGATCAGGACGTTGAGGGAGCGCATGAAAAACGTTACCGGGGAGAAGCGAGGGTGCACAGACTAATAAAAACCCCGCGCCTTCCCCATAGGACATGTCTTATTCGGACGGGTCCAGATAAGCCTCAAGCTCGACCTGAAATTCGATCAATGCTTCGCGCAGCGCTAACCAATGCATTTCAATCTCAGCGTTGCGCTGCTCCCGAATACACCCTTCCAGCGCCACACAGGCCTTGGCCAGCGGCAACGCATCCACCAGGCAGCATATGCCCTTCAGGCGGTGCAGCGAGGCGGCCAGCCGGACCTGGTCGTGGTCCGCCATGGCGGAGGCCATCAGGCTATGCTCCTGCTCAAGGCTCCTCGCCAGCTCCTGCAGCATCCGCTGCAAAATCGGTCCGTCGGCCTGGGTCATGGTGCGCAGGGTCTGGATGCTGAAAGAGCGTGCAGGCACAACGCGGGCGAGCACACGCGTCCAGTGCTCAAGGGTCACGGGCTTGACCAGCAGTTCATCCATTCCCGCCTCCCGGCAGCGCTGCTGTTCGTCATCCTGGGCATTCGCCGTGCACCCCACCAGCGCCAGGCGTGGCCGTTGCTCCTGGGCTTCAAGCCGGCGGATGGCCTCACTCAAGGCGTAGCCGGACATGCCCGGCATATTGCAATCGGTGACCAGGACGTCAAACACCTCATGGTGCCAACGCTGCAAGGCCGCTTCGGCCGAGTCGACGGCCACTACTTGATGACCCAGGAACTGCAACTGCTGAACCAGCACCAGCCGATTGGCCGGCAGGTCATCCACCACCAACACCGACAGGTTGCGGCCGGCGACCAGCAGCGGTACACCGGCAGATGCCGGCACGTCGTCACTGATGACCCGATCCAGGTACAGGTCGATGCACACCACCGTGCCCTCTCCCACCACGCTGCTCAGGGTGATGCTGCCTCCCATCAATTCCACCAGTTGCTGGCAGATGCTCAAGCCCAGTCCTGTGCCGCCGTGCTCGGCAGCCGTCCGCGCGCTGACCTGGATAAACGGCTTGAACACTCGCGCCTGCTGCTCGACGCCAATGCCCGGCCCGCTGTCCTCCACACACAGGTGCAAATATTCGGCCCCCGCCGGGTCAAGCTTGCGCGCAACACTGACCCGAACCTCGCCGCGCGAGGTGAACTTGAGCGCGTTGCCCAACAGGTTATGGATAACCTGACGCAGGCGCAGCGGGTCGAACCAGTAATACCCTTGCGCGCTCGGGTCGAATGCCAGGGTCAGGTGAAGGCCCTTTTTCTGCGCCATGGGTTCGAACAAGCGCTGTATGCCCTCGAAGAAACCTTTCAAGTCAGTGGCCTGCGGCGCCAGTTGCAGATGACCGGCTTCAATCTTGGCCAGGTCGAGGCTGTCACCCATCAGGGCAATCAACTCACGCGCCGAGCGATGGGCCACTCGAAGGGCTTCAGACACTGTCTTGCCTTCAGCCTGGGCACGCTCCTGCTCCAGCTCAAGCAGACCGATAATGGCGGTCATCGGCGTGCGAATCTCGTGGCTCAGGGTCGAGAGAAACGCGCTTTTTGCGTAGTTCGCTTCGTCAGCGGCCTGCCGCGCATCCATCAGCTGGAGCTCCAGGACCTTGCGCTCGTTGATATCGACCCAGCCACCGAGCAAACCCTGGAGCTGGCCCTTGGCGTCGAAGAACGGCACCGTCCACTGATACACATGAAACGCCCCGCCATTGAACTCCAGCTGCCGGTCGACGAACAGCGACTGCTGGCTCGCCAATTGCTCCATGTGGCCGGCATGCAGGCGCGCGGCCGTAGCGTCAGGCATCAGCCCGCTTTCCATCAGCGTCAGGCCCTGGATCTGCTCGCGCCGGGTGTTCAACTGTTGTTCATAGCTGGTGTTGCAGGTCACCAGGCGTCCTTCCAGATCACGCACGAATACCGGGTTGGGCATGCCGTCCAGCAGCGCGCGCTTGAACGCCAACTGGTCGTTGAGCCGCTGCTCGGCCTGGAGGCGCTGGCGAATCTGGCGCTTGAGCCGGCTGTTCCAGGCCAGGGACACCAGCACAAACAGCAGCGCCATGGCGACCGTCCAGTAGGCCCATGGCGGCACCCGCTGCCAGGCCGGCACCGGGACGGGTACGCTACCCAGCCAACGCAAACGCAGGGCGCTCAATTCCGCGACCGGCAGCGCTTCCAGCGCCTTGTTCAAAATGCTCAGCAGTTCCGGTTGATCCTTGCGCACCGACAGGCTGTTGGCCGACCACTTGCCCTCGACACTGCGGCCGATGCGCAACTCATCGGCCGGGTAACTCTGTACTTCCACTTCACTCTGGATAGTCGCCGCCGCGCGACCCTGCGTTACCAGCTCACGGGCCTGGACGTAGTTATCCACCGATTGCAGCTTGATCCCGGGGTGCTCGCGACGAATATATCCCTCCAGGACATGGCGTGCCGGCAGCGCCAGCACCTTGCCTGAAAGCTCGCTCAAACTGGCCACTGGCGGTGCGTCAGCGCGCTGGATAAACACCCAGCCTGAGCCCCCGACCCCATGGCTGAAATCGAGAAAGGCCTTGCGCTCCTGATTCTCGGCCAGGGTGGTGTTCATGTCCGCCCTGCCCGTTTCCAGCAACCCCAGGGTCTGTGCCGTGGAAGACACTTCCTCCATCACGAACTGCAGGCCGGTCATGCGTGAAATGCGGTTGAGCAAGTCCACATTCAGCCCCACCCACTGGCCGTCCTTGTCCTTGAATACATAGGGAGACAGTTGCTGGGACGCCACCACCACATGCGGATGCTGAAGTACCCAGGCCCGCTCCGGGGCCGACAAGGCGATGCGCTCGGCGGCAATGCCCACCCCCAGTCCGGTGGTCCAGCGCGCAAGGATCTCCCGCCGCACAGACTCATCAATACTCGCCAGCGCCCGGTCCATCAGCGTCCCCAACAACGGGTCGGCCTCCCGCGTGGCAAAGGCAAAGCCGATGGGCGCCAGCCGGCTTTCCACCTTGATCTGCAAGCCCAGGTAGGGCCGTAGCGATTTATAGGCGCGCACGATCACTTCGTTGCCGATAAACGCATCGGCATCACCTTGCTTCAGCGCTTCGAGGCCACTGTAGAGATTCGGTGCCAGCATGATGTGGCTGCCGGGATACGCCTGATGGACGTTCTTGACGTTGGCGTAACCGTCCAGCAACACCAGCTTCTTGTCCTTGAGGTCCTCGTTCTGGGTGCTGTCATCCCGGCGCACGACCACCACCGAGCGGTCCGGCATGTAGTCTTCGGTAAAGCGCAACCCCGACACATCACGCTCGTAACCGTTGGCACTGGTGAGAATATCGATGGCGCCGCTCCGCAGGGCCTCCACCGCCTGCGCCCGCTCGGCAAAACCCAGGACTTGCATCGGTGCATGCAGACGCGCGCCGATCAGGCTCAGGTAATCGGCGCTGATGCCCTGGTAGCGATTGCGGTCGCGGGTGATATCGATCGGCTGATAGTCATCAATCGAAATGCCCACTCTCAGTGGCCGATGGGCCGCCAGCCATTGCTGCTCGCTGACCGTCAGGGGCATGGGCTCCAGGGCAATGAACGCCGGCACCAGCTTGAACGGCAGGCTGACAGCCGCGAGGCTTGCCGAACCATGGCCAAGCAGCAGCACACATGCCAGCCACGCGTGTGCTCGGGTCGATAAATACACCGGTTGGGTTTCCTTGATTATTCTTGTTGGTCGCCGCGCAAGTATGGCTCGCCAGAATGAAAAAGCCCGTCACGAAGACGGGCTTGATCCACCACGCAAAGCCGTTGGCTCAGAGTGGCTTGCCGCGATTGCCATGCTGGCTGACAAACGCCTGTACCGCTTTCAGGTCATTGGCCAATACCGTGCAACGCTCTTCACGCTCAAACAGGTCGGTGAGGTGCGGCGGCAATTCCAGCGCCTTGCCAACCCCGGCCTTCTCTACCGCTTCCGGGAATTTGACCGGGTGCGCGGTGCCGAGAATCACCATCGGGATGTCCAGGCTGCGGCGGCATTCACGCGCGGCCTTGACACCAATGGCGGTGTGCGGGTCCAGCAGCTCGCCGGTCTGGGCGTAGACTTCGGCGATGGTCTCGCAGGTTTCTGCGTCGTCCACCGCCAGGGAGTCGAACAGCTTGCGGGTTTCGGTCCAGCGCTCCTGCTCGACGCTGAAACCGCCACCTTGCTTGAAGCTGTCCATCAGGCCGGCCAGGGCAGCACCGTTGCGACCGTGCATGTCGAACAGCAGGCGTTCGAAGTTCGACGAGACCATGATGTCCATCGACGGCGACAGTGTGGCGTGCAGGGTTTCCTTGACGTACTGGTTGCCGCTCATGAAGCGGTGCAGGATGTCGTTGCGGTTGGTGGCGACGATCAGCTGGTTGATCGGCAGGCCCATGTTGCGTGCCAGGTAACCGGCGAAGATGTCGCCGAAGTTGCCGGTTGGCACCGAGAACGACACCGAACGCGCCGGGCCGCCCAACTGCAGGGAAGCATGGAAGTAGTAGACGATCTGGGCCATGATCCGCGCCCAGTTGATCGAGTTCACCGCTACCAGGCGGGTGCCCTTGAGGAAGCTCTGGTCGGCGAAGCTGGCCTTGACCATTTCCTGGCAGTCATCGAAGTTGCCTTCGATGGCGATGTTGTGGATGTTCTCGCCGAAGATCGTGGTCATCTGCCGACGCTGCACTTCCGACACGCGGTTGTGCGGGTGCAGGATGAAGATGTCGACGTTTTCGCAGTGCTTGCAGCCTTCGATCGCCGCCGAGCCGGTATCACCGGAAGTAGCGCCGATGATCACCACGCGCTCACCGCGTTTTTCCAACACATAGTCCAGCAGGCGACCCAGCAGTTGCAGGGCGAAATCCTTGAACGCCAGGGTCGGGCCGTGGAACAGCTCCAGGACCCATTCGTTGCCGTTCAGTTGGCGCAACGGGGCAATGGCGCTGTGGGAAAACACGCCGTAGGTTTCTTCCAGGATCTTCTTGAAATCCGCATCCGGGATGCTGCCGGTGACGAACGGGCGCATGACCCGGAACGCCAGCTCGTGGTACGGCAGGCCGGCCCACGAAGCGATTTCTTCCTGGGTGAAGCGTGGCAGGTTTTCCGGCACGTACAGGCCGCCGTCAGTGGCCAGACCGGCCAGCAGAACGTCTTCGAAATTCAGGGCCGGTGCCTGGCCGCGGGTGCTGATATAACGCATGACTGGCTCCTCTAGAGCATGCTTGAACAAGGGCCGCCGAACGCGTGGGGCCCTTGCCGCAAAACGATTAGTTCAGGTGTTCGACGCGAATCCGCACCACCGGCCCAACCACGCCCTGCAACGCTTCAAGCGCGGCGATGGCGTCGTTGATGTGCTGCTCCAGCACACGGTGAGTCAGCAGGATCATGGGCACCAGGCCGTCCTGTTCTTCGACTTCCTTCTGCATGATCGATTCAATATTGATGCCGCGCTCCGACAGGATGCTGGCCACCTGGGCGAGCACGCCCGGATGATCCTTGGCCTGGATGCGCAGGTAGTAGGCACTTTCGCAGGCTTCGATCGGCAGGATCGGGTGGGCCGACAGCGAATCCGGCTGGAAGGCCAGGTGCGGTACGCGGTTTTCCGGGTCGCTGGTCATGGCACGCACCACGTCCACCAGGTCGGCGATCACAGACGAAGCGGTCGGCTCCATGCCGGCGCCGGCGCCGTAGAACAGGGTGGAACCGGCAGCGTCACCGTTGACCATCACGGCGTTCATCACGCCATTGACGTTGGCGATCAGGCGGTCGGCCGGGATCAGTGTCGGGTGCACACGCAGCTCGATACCGGCCGGGGTGCTGCGCGCCACACCGAGGTGCTTGATGCGGTAGCCCAGGGCTTCGGCATAGTTCACGTCGGCGGTGGTCAGCTTGGTGATGCCTTCGGTGTAGGCCTTGTCGAACTGCAGCGGGATACCAAAGGCGATGGACGCCAGGATGGTCAGCTTGTGGGCAGCGTCGATGCCTTCCACGTCGAAGGTCGGATCGGCTTCGGCGTAACCCAGGGCCTGGGCTTCGGCCAGCACGTCTTCGAAGGTACGGCCCTTCTCGCGCATTTCGGTGAGGATGAAGTTACCGGTGCCGTTGATGATGCCGGCCACCCAGTTGATACGGTTGGCGGACAGGCCTTCACGGATCGCCTTGATCACCGGGATACCACCGGCCACGGCGGCTTCGAATGCCACGATCACGCCCTTCTCGCGGGCCTTGGCGAAGATTTCGTTACCGTGCACGGCAATCAGCGCCTTGTTGGCAGTGACCACATGCTTGCCGTTTTCGATGGCCTTGAGCACCAGCTCGCGGGCCACGGTGTAGCCGCCTACCAGCTCGATGACGATATCGATTTCAGGGTTGGTGGCGACTTCGAAGACATCGTTGGTAATCGCAATACCGGTCGTTTGGAACTGAGGCTTTGGCGTACGCGTGGCAATTTGTGCCACTTCAATCCCACGCCCTGCACGGCGGGAAATTTCTTCAGCGTTACGCTGAAGTACGTTGAAGGTGCCGCCACCGACGGTCCCTAACCCACAGATGCCTACTTTGACCGGTTTCACTGAAGAACTCCCCATGAAACGGCCGACTCAAGGTCGGCCGTGAAAACAGCCGCACAACTGCGGCTCTCTATTAATGACCCGCCGAACTGTCGGCGGATCATGATCGTCAAGGCTCGACGATAATGCTTACTTTGCGTTCAGTGCCAGTTTGGCAACTTGCGGCGCAGGCTGGTAGCCCGGAATCACCTGGCCGTCAGCCAAAACGATGGCCGGCGTACCGTTCACACCAATCGACTGGCCGAGGGCGAACTGCTTGGAAACCGGGTTGGCGCACTTGGCGGCCTTGATTTCCTTGCCATCGACCATCTTGTCCATGGCCGCTTTCTTGTCGGCCGAACACCAGACGGCTTGCAACTGCTCGTCACCCGGCGAACCCAGGCCCTGGCGCGGGAACGCCACGTAGCGCACTTCAACGCCGAGCTTGTTCAGCTCAGGCACTTCGGCATGCAGCTTGTGGCAGTACGGGCAGGTGGTGTCGGTGAACACGGTGATGTGAGTCTTGGTTTCGCCGATGGCCGGGTAAACCACGGTTTCAGCCACCGGAATACCGTTGATCAGCTTGGACACGCCCAGGCGCTCGGCTTTCTCGGTGAGGTTCACCGGCTTGCCGTCTTTGAGCTGGAACAGGTAGCCCTGGACGATGTACTGGCCATCGGCACTGGCGTACAGCACGCGGCTGCCCTTGAGCTTGACTTCGTACAGGCCGGCCATTGGGCTGGCGTTGATGCTTTCAATCGGGGTGTCGAGCTGGAGGGCTTCCAGGCTCTTGCGGATTGTCTTCTCTGCGGCGTCGTCGGCGACGGCAAAGGTTGAGACCAACGCAATGGCTGCGATGGCAAAAATCTGGGTCAAGCGCATGGGAACTCCTGAAGGCAGATGCAGGGACGGGAGCAGGAACACCGATCTTCAAACACGGGTTTGGGCCGTCCCCTTTGCGAACCGGCAAAGCCTACCACAGTTGGGCCGCAGGGCAGCCAGTCGCGGGGAAATTGGGCTTTTTCCGAAGTGTTTTTCATCCACGGGGATGGTGCTTGGCGTGCATCTCCTGCAAACGTGCCCGCGCCACGTGGGTGTAGATCTGGGTGGTGGATAAGTCGCTGTGGCCCAGGAGCATTTGAACCACGCGCAAATCCGCGCCGTGGTTGAGCAAATGCGTGGCGAACGCGTGACGCAGGGTGTGGGGCGACAGCGACTTGCCGATGCCGGCAACCTTGGCCTGGTGCTTGATGCGATGCCAGAAGGTCTGGCGGGTCATCTGTTCGCCGCGCTGGCTGGGAAACAGCACATCGCTGGGCCGACCGTTGAGCAATTCGGCTCGGGCGTCGCGCATGTAGCGTTCGATCCACACGATCGCCTCTTCACCCATGGGCACCAGGCGCTCCTTGCTGCCCTTGCCCATTACGCGCAATACGCCCTGGCGCAGGTTGACCTGTTCCAGGGTCAGGCTGATCAACTCGGTGACGCGCAGGCCGCAGGCATACAGCACTTCCAGCATGGCACGGTCGCGCTGGCCGATGGCTTCGCTCAGGTCGGGAGCTGCGAGCAGGGCTTCGACGTCGGCTTCCGACAGGGATTTGGGCAGTGGCCGGCCCAACTGTGGCATGTCGATTTGCAGGGTTGGGTCGACAGCGATCAGCTTTTCCCGCAGCAGGTAGCGATAGAAGCCACGCACGCCTGAGAGAAAACGCGCAGTAGAGCGAGGCTTGTAGTTTTGCTCCAGGCGCCAGGCCAGGTGGTCGAGAATCAGCTCGCGACCGGCGTCGAGCAGCTCGAGGTTTTTCTCCTGCAGCCAGCCATTGAACAACGCGAGGTCGCTGCGGTAAGCCTGGCGGGTGTTGTCCGACAGGCCTTTTTCCAGCCAAAGGGCGTCGAGGAAGCGGTCTATCTGCGGGTGGTCGATGGCGGACATGAGGGCTCAAGCAGGGAAAATGGCGATGTCGGGTAGATCCTATCGCAGCACGGGCCGCTACACATCAATGAAAGCGGGCAAATAATCTGTGGCAAGGGAGCTTGCTCCCGCTGGGGCGCGAAGCGGCCCTGATTGACCATTGAGGTCCAACAGAGAGACTTCTATTGCCGGTTTCAGGGCCGCTGCGCAGCCCAACGGGAGCAAGCTCCCTCGCCACAAAAGCGGAAAACGGCTTTAAGGTCAGTGCGACGCTGAATTTCTTCGAGGCGGGGAGTCATGAATAGATACCGGGGAAATGGACAAATTTCAGGCAACAAAAAAGCAGCCCGTAGGCTGCTTTTTTCTGCATCGGGAAGCTGGACTTAAGCCAGTTTTTCCTTGATGCGAGCTGCTTTACCGGACAGGTCACGCAGGTAGTACAGCTTGGCTTTACGTACGTCACCGCGACGTTTAACGGCCATGCTGTCGATTTGCGGGCTGTAGGTCTGGAAAGTACGCTCTACGCCAACACCGTTGGAGATTTTACGAACAGTGAAAGCACTGTTCACACCACGGTTACGCTTGGCAATTACCACGCCTTCGAACGCTTGCAGACGCGAACGGTCGCCTTCCTTCACTTTCACCTGAACGACAATGGTGTCGCCCGGGGCAAAGGTAGGGATCTCTTTGGTCATCTGCTCTGCTTCGAGTGCAAGGATGATTTTGTTAGTCATGCTGTGCTCCTAAGGTAAGTCGTCGGACCTACCATCGATACGTTGTTAACTATCGTCCCGCGCGAGGATGTATTCCTCGAGCAGCTTCTTCTCTTCTCCAGAAAGCGAGCGGCTTTCCAGAAGATCGGCGCGTCGTTCATAGGTCCGCCCGAGGGACTGCTGTAAACGCCAACGCCGGATGTGTGCGTGATTGCCACTTAGCAATACGTCGGGAACACGCTGATCCGCATACACCTCCGGTCGGGTGTAGTGCGGGCAATCCAGCAAACCATCCGTGAAGGAATCTTCCTCCGCGGAGTCCGCATGCCCTAAAGCTCCAGGCAGCAGTCGTGTAACCGCATCTATCAGGACCATCGCCGGCAGCTCGCCGCCAGACAGGACATAGTCCCCAATCGACCACTCTTCATCGACATGAGCTTCAATAAACCGCTCGTCAATGCCTTCATAGCGACCGGCAATCAGGATTAATGCTTCCAGATTCGCCAACTCGCGTACCGCCGACTGATTCAGCTGACGGCCTTGAGGGGACAGGTAAATTACCTTCGCCTTCTCCCCGGCGGCTGCCTTGGCCTGAACCAACGCATCTTCCAGGGGCTTGATCTTCATCACCATGCCCGGGCCACCGCCAAATGGGCGATCGTCCACAGTGTGATGTCGATCCGTCGTGTAGTCTCGCGGGTTCCAACAGGTGAGCTGCAAGAGCCCCTGTTTCACCGCCCGACTGGTGATGCCGTACTCGCTGATGGCGGAAAACATCTCGGGAAACAAACTGATCACTTCAACGCGCAGGTTAGCCACGTTAGAAGTCCGCGTCCCATTCCACCTTCATCTCGCCCGCTGCCAGGTCGACGGCCAACACGCATTGCTCGGTATAGGGCAACAGGCGTTCGCGATCATCCAGGCTGCCAGCGCAAGGCTTGACCACCATTACATCATTGGCGCCGGTTTCCAGAAGATGATCGATTTTCCCGAGCAATTGCCCGAGTTGATCAATAACCTTCAGACCTTCCAGCTGGTACCAGTAGTACTCGCCGTCGGTCAATTCAGGGAACAGGTTGCGCGGCACGCAGATCTCATAACCGGCCAGAAGACGAGCTTCTTCACGATCATCAAGACCCTTGAGCTTTGCGACCAGGAACTTATCGCTCCCGCGTCCACTGACCAGCTCTACCTGTTTCACACTACCTTCGCGCTTGAGCGTCCAGGTCTTGTACTGCAACAGGTTTTCAGTCGGATCAGTAAAGGAATACACCTTCACTTCGCCGCGAACGCCATGAACAGAATAAATCTTGCCGATAACGATCAAATCATCAGCTACCGCTGGCGTCGCGTTCATATTGCTCAGGCCGCAGCCTTAGATGCATCCTTCAACAACTGAGCAACGCGCTCAGAAGGTTGTGCACCAACGCTCAGCCAGTAGGCTACGCGCTCTTGGTTCACGGACAGACGGACTTCTTGACCACGAGCGATCGGGTTGAAGAAGCCAACTTGTTCCTTGTGAGAGCCGTCACGTGGGTTGCGGCTGTCAGTTACGGTCAAGTGGTAAAACGGGCGCTTTTTGGAGCCGCCAAGGGCAAGACGGATTGTTAGCATGTGAACATCGTTCCTGTAGTCGGTGCT
This sequence comes from Pseudomonas sp. B6001, assembly GCF_013386015.1. NCBI lineage: Bacteria > Pseudomonadati > Pseudomonadota > Gammaproteobacteria > Pseudomonadales > Pseudomonadaceae > Pseudomonas > Pseudomonas sp. B6001. Next base: position 186,660 of record NZ_JACAOX010000007.1, on the reverse strand, counting down.
GCAAATCTAAATGCACAGCGGGCATAGGTGCCCGAAAGGCCGCATATTCTAAGGAATATCCGGACTTTTGCAAATGTCTTTTTCTGGCGCCTATCAGCGTGCCATTCAGATCTGCTATAGAGCCGTCGGTTAAAACGGCAAGTCAGCTCCCGCCAATGGCGGGTTTGCTGGAGATCCCGCATCCCTGCGGGTCGGAGCAGAAGCGAACTTCTGCTCGAATTCTTTACATTTTCGGCATGCCGCCGCCGGGCAACATACCGCCCATGCCGCGCATCATCTTGGCCATCCCGCCTTTTGCGGAGAATTTCTTCATCATCTTCTGCATCTGCTTGTGCTGCTTGATCAAGCGACCGATGTCCTGCACCTGGGTGCCGGAACCCATGGCGATCCGACGTTTGCGCGAACCGCTGATCAGCTCAGGGTCGCGGCGCTCGGCCGGGGTCATGGAATTGATGATGGCTTCCATCTGCTTGAATTGCTTCTCTGCCGCGCCCTGGGCATTGCCCATTTGCGCCAGGTTCACGCCGCCGATGTTCGGCAGCTTGTCCATCAGGCCGCCGAGGCCGCCCATGTTCTTCATCTGTTGCAACTGGTCGCGGAAGTCTTCGAGGTCGAAGCCCTTGCCCTTCTTCAGCTTTTTAGCCAGCTTGTCGGCCTTGTCCTTGTCGAGGGTCGCTTCCGCTTGCTCGATCAGGCTGAGCACGTCGCCCATGCCGAGGATACGCGAGGCGATCCGCTCAGGGTGGAACGGCTCGAGCGCTTCGCTCTTCTCGCCCATACCGATGAACTTGATCGGCTTGCCGGTAATGGCGCGTACCGACAAGGCGGCACCGCCACGGGCATCGCCGTCGACCTTGGTCAGGATCACACCGGTCAGCGGCAGTGCATCACCAAAGGCCTTGGCGGTATTGGCCGCATCCTGGCCGGTCATGGCATCGACCACGAACAGGGTTTCTACCGGGTTGATCGCGGCATGCAGCGCCTTGATCTCGCCCATCATCTCTTCGTCGATGTGCAGGCGACCGGCGGTATCGACGATGACCACGTCGATGAATTTCAGCTTGGCTTCTTTAATAGCCGCCTGGGCGATATCGACCGGCTTCTGGCTCAGGTCGGACGGGAAGAAGGTCACGCCCACTTCGCCCGCGAGCATTTCCAGCTGTTTAATAGCCGCCGGACGGTAAACGTCGGCAGACACCACCATCACCGACTTCTTCTTGCGCTCTTTAAGGAAGCGCGCCAGTTTGCCGGCGGTGGTGGTCTTGCCCGCACCTTGCAGACCGGCCATCAGCACAACGGCTGGCGGCACGGCGCTGAGGTTCAAATCTTCGTTGGCCGCGCCCATCAGGCTTTCGAGTTCGGCCTGGACGATCTTCACAAAGGCCTGGCCCGGCGTCAGGCTGCGGGACACTTCGGTGCCGACCGCGCGCTCTTTGACCGAGTTGACGAAGTCCTTCACCACCGGCAAGGCGACGTCGGCTTCCAGCAACGCCATGCGCACTTCACGCAGGGTGTCTTTAATATTGTCCTCGGTCAGCTTGGCCTTGCCGGTGACATGGCGCAGCGTCTGCGAGAGACGGTCAGTCAGATTTTCAAACATGCGCGATCCTTTCAGGCCCTATTCATCGAAATGCATTGTTAGACCGAGGTAATGGCGGCCCAGGCTGTGGTAAATCGCTATTAAAAACAGCGCTCGGCGAGCCTGCGGCGTGGGCAGGTCGCGGATTATAGCGAAGACTGTCGCCATGCACACCCGCTGTCTGGCCTGAGAGTCTTTCGTGTTACGCAGGTGTATGCCAAACTCAGCGCCTTTCGGGCCTGCTTAACAGGATTTATGCTCCCTTTGTCACCCAGTTTGCTACCCAGCCTCGCCGCCGCCATCTTGTATGCCGCTGCGACCCTCTATCAGGGCACTCGTCTGGCCCAAGGCGCCAAGGCCGACAAACGCCTGCTGGTAGGCCTTGGCGTCCTCGCCCTGCTGGCTCACGCCGCCAGCCTGTTCACGCACTTGATGACGCCGGTCGGCCTGGGCCTGGATTTCTTCAGCGCTGCCAGCCTGATTGCCGCCGCGGTGATCGCGCTGACCCTGATGGCCTGCTACCGGATCCCGGTGGAGAACCTGCTGGTGCTGTTGTTCCCGCTCGGGATGCTGACGGTGCTGCTGGCGCAATTCACACCGACCGGCACCGTGCAGGTCATTGATGAAGAGCCGGGCATCCTCGCCCACATCCTGCTGTCGATCCTCGCCTACGGCATGTTCACCATCGCGGTGTTCCAGGCCTTGCTGCTGCTGTTGCAAGACCACCAGCTCAAGCACAAGCACCCGTCCGGGCTGATCAAGAACTTCCCGCCGCTGCAAACCATGGAAAGCCTGCTGTTCGGCTTCCTCTGGGCCGGCTGGACGCTGCTGTCGCTGTCGCTGATCTCCGGCTGGCTGTTCGTCGAGAACCTGTTTGCCCAGCACCTTGTGCATAAAACCCTGCTGGCCTGCCTGGCCTGGGTGGTGTTCAGCGTGCTGCTGTGGGGCCGCAACCGTCTCGGCTGGCGCGGGCACAAGGCGATCCGCTGGACCCTGGCCGGTTTCTGCCTGCTGATGCTGGCCTATTTCGGCAGCAAGCTGGTTCGCGAATACATCCTGCATATCTGACGGGCAGCCGACATGGACAACTTGCCCTTGGGGCCGATGCTTGCGGTAGTAGCCTTGCTGGTTTTATGGTCGGCGCTGTTTACCGCCATCGAAGCCGCCCAGCAACATTTGCTGGCCCTGCGCCCCGGCACCCGCCAGGGTGACAAAGCCGCCGCCCGCCTGAACTTCCCGCGCAACAGCCTGATCCTCTGCAACACCCTGTGCCGCGCCGTGGTGGTGATTCTCTGCACCCTGCTGGCGATCTACGCCTGGGCGCAAAACGGCCCGTGGCTCGGCTGGGTGATCTCCAGCGCGGTGCTGCTGGTGCTGGCCGACTATCTGCCGCGCGCCCTGGCCACTCGCCACCCGCAAACCATCCTTGGCTTCGGCAATACCTTGCTGAGCGTGCCGCTGAAAATCCTTTATCCACTGGCCTGGCTGCTCAACGGTGTCAGCCTGTTGCTGCTGCGCCCGTTCACCCGCAAGCCCGGGCTGGTCAAGAAGAGCGACGAGCCGCAGCCGGACCAGGACGACGAGCCGGAAGCCGAAATCCCCAACACCCGCGCGCCGGGCATGCCGGGCATCCACGCCCTGGACAACATCACCGTCAACGACATCCTGGTGCCCCGCAGCGAAGTGGACGGCATCAACCTGGATGACCCGGTAGAGGAAATCATCGAGCAACTGCGGGTTTCCACCCGAACCCGGCTGCCGGTGTTCCACAGCGACATCAACCAGGTCGAGGCGGTGCTCAACACCCGGCAGATCCGCCACCTGCTGCCGGACGCCAGCCTGACCAAGGAAGCGCTGCTGGAGGCCTGTCACGAGCCCTACTTCGTCCCGGAAAGCACACCGCTGCAACTGCAATTGCTGAACTTCCACAAGCAACAGCGCCGCCTCGGCATGGTGGTGGATGAATACGGCGAAGTGCTGGGCATTGTGACCCTGGAAGACATTCTTGAAGAAATCGTCGGTGAGTTCGAAAACGAGCAGCACCTCGACAACCCGCACATCCAGCCCCAACTGGATGGCCGCTACGTGATCGACGGCGCCGCCTCGATCCGTGACTTGAACAAAACCCTCGGCTGGCACCTGCCCAGCGACGGCCCCAAGACCCTCAACGGCCTGGTGACCGAAGCGCTGGAGACCATCCCGGACTGCGCCGTGTGCCTGAAAATCGGCCGTTATCGCCTGGAAATCCTCGAGACCGAGGACAACCGCGTCGCCAAGGTACTGATCTGGCACACCAGCACGGTGCCGGTCGCCGCTTAAGCCCCTTGTTGGATCCGCAAACCCCTTCCTATAATCGGGCGGCTTACCCAAGCCCCGCCCGACCGCGTGCTACCCGCACTGAGCGCGTCCAGGCACCGCTTTACCGTGTCTGACCGGTGTTTGCTCCCATCCCGAGCCGCCCCGCGCACAACCCTGATCCATGGGTGTTCGACCAATAATAATCCGCGTCCAAACGCGCAATGACCGTCAGGGATACCTCAATGAGCACCACCTATAACGAGACGGCGACCGCCGCCCCGACCAACTCGACGGCCCGGGTCGCCACCGCGAGCATCATCGGCACCGCCATCGAGTTCTACGACTTCTATATCTACGCAACTGCCGCCGCGCTGGTGATCGGCCCGGTGTTCTTCCCGCAAACCTCCGGCACGGCGCAGATGCTCGCCTCGTTCCTGACCTTCGGTATCGCGTTTATCGCGCGGCCGTTGGGTTCGGCGCTGTTCGGCCACTTTGGCGACCGGATTGGCCGTAAATCGACGTTGGTGGCGTCACTGCTGCTGATGGGCGTGTGCACCACGCTGATCGGCTTGCTGCCCGGTTATGACAGCATCGGGGCCTGGGCACCGATCCTGCTCTGCGTACTGCGCTTCGGCCAGGGCCTCGGGCTTGGCGGCGAATGGGGCGGCGCGGCGTTGCTGGCCACCGAGAACGCCCCGAAGGGCAAACGCGCCTGGTTCGGCATGTTCCCGCAACTGGGCCCGTCGATTGGCTTTCTGGCGGCCAACGGGCTGTTCCTGATCCTGGCCATGAGCCTGAGCGACGAACAGTTCCGCAGCTGGGGCTGGCGCATTCCGTTCATTCTCAGCGCGGCGCTGGTAATGGTGGGGCTGTATGCGCGGCTCAAACTGCATGAAACGCCGGTGTTCGCGAACGCCGTGGCCAAGGAAGCGCCGGTGAAGGTGCCGCTGGTGGAACTGTTCAGCCAGCATTGGCTGCCGGTCCTGCTGGGTGCGGCCTCGATGGTGGTGTGTTATGCGCTGTTCTATATCACCACCGCGTTTTCCCTGAGCTACGGCGTGTCTACGCTGGGTTACAGCCGTGAAACCTTCCTCGGGCTGTTGTGCTTCGCGGTGCTGTTCATGGGCGCGGCAACGCCGCTGGCGGCGTGGGCCAGCGACCGTTACGGGCGTAAGCCGGTGCTGATTGTCGGTGCGATCCTGACCATCCTTTCCGGCTTCACCATGGAGCCGTTGCTGACCCACGGTTCAACCTGGGCCGTGGCACTGTTCCTGGCGCTGGAGCTGTTCCTGATGGGCGTGACGTTTGCCCCGATGGGCGCGATGTTGCCGGAACTGTTCCCGACCCGCGTGCGTTATACCGGTGCTTCGGCGGCGTATAACCTGGGTGGGATCGTGGGTGCGTCGGCGGCACCGTTCTTCGCGACCAAGCTGGTGGCGATGGGCGGTTTGAGTTATGTCGGCGGGTATGTGTCGGCGGCAGCGGTGATCAGCTTGATTGCTGTGTTGTGCCTGAAAGAGACGCGCAATAACGATTTGAACAAGGTCGCCTGATAAACCGCCTTCGGGAGCAAGCCCCCTCCCACATTTTGATTTGCGAATACATTCAAATGTGGGAGCGGGCTTGCTCGCGATGGGCGCGACTCGGTTACAGCTCTACAACAACAGCCTTCGAAGCACGAGTGGCTTTAGCCCGCGCTGCCTCAATCGACTCATCCCGCGCCAGCGCCACGCCCATACGGCGCTGGCCATTCACTTCCGGCTTGCCGAACAGACGCAACGCCGTATCCGGCTCGCTCAAGGCTGCACCCAGGTTGGAAAACGCCGTCTGGGTCGACTTGCCTTCCACCAGGATCACTGCCGAAGCCGAAGGCCCGAACTGACGGATCAACGGGATCGGCAGGCCGAGAATTGCCCGCGCATGCAGGGCGAACTGCGACAAGTCCTGGGAAATCAGGGTCACCAGGCCAGTGTCATGGGGGCGCGGCGACACTTCGCTGAACCACACCTGATCGCCTTTGATAAACAGCTCGACGCCAAACAGACCACGACCACCCAACGCTTCGGTTACCGCCTTGGCAACGCGCTCGGATTCCGCCAGTGCAATCGGGCTCATGGCCTGTGGCTGCCAGGATTCCTGATAGTCGCCCTTCTCCTGACGGTGACCGACAGGCGCACAGAAGGTAGTGCCGCCAATGTGGCGCACGGTCAGCAGGGTGATTTCGTAGTCGAAGTCGATAAAGCCTTCGATGATCACGCGGCCCTTGCCGGCACGCCCGCCTTCCTGGGCGTAATCCCAGGCCTTCTGCACGTCATCGGCGCTGCGCAGCAGGCTCTGGCCCTTGCCCGACGAACTCATCACCGGCTTGACCACACACGGGAAGCCCAGGTCGGTGACGGCCTTGCTGTAGTCCTCGAAGGTGTCGGCGAAGTGGTACGGCGAGGTCGGCAGGTCCAGCTCTTCGGCGGCCAGGCGACGGATGCCTTCGCGGTTCATGGTCAGCAACGTCGCGCGGGCGGTCGGGATCACGGTGAAGCCTTCGGCTTCCAGCTCCACGAGGGTGGCGGTGGCGATCGCTTCGATTTCCGGCACGATGAAGTGCGGCTTTTCGGCTTCGATCACGGCACGCAGGGCGGCGCCATCGAGCATGTTGATCACATGGCTGCGGTGGGCAACCTGCATGGCCGGCGCGTTGGCGTAGCGATCCACGGCAATCACTTCAACGCCCAGGCGTTGCAGTTCGATTACCACTTCCTTGCCCAGCTCACCGCAGCCACACAGCATTACGCGGGTCGCGGTTGGCGACAATGGAGTTCCGATTCGGGTCATCTCAGGTCCTCAGGGGAGCGGATCGTGGGGAGAAAGGCCGGCATTTTACATGAACTGTAAGGATTGGCTTCAGTTGGCGACGCGCTGCCGGCGCAAACGCCAGGCCATGGCCAGCCACACCACGGTAACGCCGGCGAATTTCGACACCAGGGCAGTGCCGGCGACCGCGGGCGTCAAGGCGCCGATCAGGCCGAAAAAGATGAAGGTATCGAGGGGGATACTCAGCGCCGAACTTATCCACAGGCGGTCGTGGAGTGGGCGCTTGGTGATGCTGAACACCAGCCAGTCAATGCATTCGGACACCGCGAACGCCGTGGCGCTGGCCAGGGCGATGGACGGATCGGAGGTGATATAGGACAGCACCAGCGCCGCCAGCATGGCGATGATCGCGCCATGGCCGAAACGGGTTTGCACCATGTCCCGCAGGACAAATACCAGACCGCCCCAGGCAGACCAGATCACATCCAGGTGCGGAGCGGTAGAAAAGGCGAAGTTGATCAGCACGACGCTGCTGATGTAGGCAATCAGGAAGAACATGGGGCGAGGGACCTGTGAACAAGGGGCACAGGGTACTTCACATTTGGAAATATGTCGTCTGGGCGGGCCCTTTCGCGAGCAAGCCCGCTCCCACATTTTGAACGCATTCCTCCAAGATAAACGCAATCAAATGTGGGAGCGGGCTTGCTCGCGAAAGCGGTCTATCAGGCGCCGGACTTCCCCGGAATCATCCACACCAGCCCACTCGCCTTCGCCCGCTCATGGCACAACCCCAGCACTACCCGGCGCTCGGCGTTGTCCATGCGACTCCAGCGGGTGATTTCATCCACCGTCCGCTGGCATCCCGTGCAGATATCATCGTCATCCAGCGCACAAATGCTCACGCACGGCGAGGCGACGGGTCGTTCTACCGGGTTCATTCTTCCTGCTCAACCAGATCACGGGCATACCGCTGGGCGTTATGCACATAGTGCGCAGCGCTGGCCTCGAGCATTTTCTTCTGCACGTCGGTCAGTTCCCGCACCACCTTGCCCGGCGAGCCCATCACCAACGAACCATCGGGAATTTCCTTGCCCTCGCCGATCAGCGAATTGGCGCCGATGATGCAGTGCTTGCCGATCTTCGCCCCGTTAAGAATCACCGCATTGATGCCAATCAGGCTGTAATCGTCGACGGTGCAGCCATGCAACATGGCGTTATGGCCGATGGTCACGCCGGTGCCGAGGATCAGCGGGTAACCCATGTCGGTGTGCATCACGCTGCCGTCCTGCACGTTGCTGTTCTTGCCGATCAGGATCAGCTCGTTGTCGCCGCGCAACACCGCGTTGAACCAGACGTTGGCGCCCTCCTCCAGTTTGACCTTGCCCACCAGCGTGGCATTGGGGGCCACCCAGCTGTTGGGATGGGTTTCGACTCGGGCGTCGCCCAGGCGGTATTTCATAGGTGGATCCTCACGGCAGGAACGATGGCCATCTGGCTCTTAGGTATTGATGAAGCTTTTCGGCGGTCGATGCAGGCTGATGTCGGCATCGTCATAGAGCAGATTGATCAGCTCGACGATCATGATCGCCGTCAGGCCCCAGATCTTGTATTCGCCAAACCGGTAACTGGGCACGTACCAACTGCGGCCCTGGTAATCGATACGGTGGGTATGTTCGCGCGGGTCCTGGCGAAAAAACTCCAGGGGCACGCTGAACACAGCGGCGATCTCGGCGTCATTGGCCAGGTATTCGACGTAATCGGGGATAACGCCTACATAAGGCGTGACACGGATACCGTGCAGGGAAATCAGCGGGCTCAACGGGCCGATGACTTCCACCAGGCCCGGCGGCAGGCCGATTTCTTCTTCGGCTTCGCGCAGCGCGGTGAAGATCAGGTCCGGGTCTTCCGGGTCGCGGCGCCCGCCAGGGAATGCCACTTCGCCGCCATGGGTGGATAACCCGCTGGCGCGCAAGGTCAGGATCAGCTCGGGTTCGTCACTGCGGGTGATCGGCACCAGTACCGCCGCTTCCGGGAAACGACCGTCGGTCTCCAGCGTGCGTGGCGTATGATTGCTTACCCGGCGAAGTAGCTCGTCCAGCATGAGTCATCTCGGTCTGTTGGCTACCTTGCATCATGCACCAAACCTTGCGCACGCCCAACCCCAAAACCCTGGCCATGTCGCTAAACGACAACTTGCAGCCCATACCCGGTCACGCCAAGATAGGCGCACTCTCCAGGAACCCCAGCATGAACTTCTGCAGCCAGTGCGGTAAACCGGTCACCCAGCGCATTCCCGAAGGCGACGCACGCTTGCGTTATGTCTGCGATCACTGTCAGACCATTCACTACCAGAACCCCAATATCGTCGCGGGCACCGTACCGGTGTGGGGCGACCAGGTGCTGCTGTGCCGGCGCGCCATCGAGCCGCGCCTGGGTTTCTGGACCTTGCCCGCCGGCTTTATGGAGAACGGCGAGACCGTCGAGCAGGCCGCGATGCGCGAAACCCTGGAAGAAGCCTGCGCCCGGGTGCGCAACCTGAGCATCTACACCCTGATCGACGTGCCGCACATCAGCCAGGTGCACATCTTCTACCGGGCCGAACTGATCGACCTGGATTTTGCCGCCGGTCCCGAAAGCCTTGAAGTGCGCTTATTCGATGAAGCCGACATCCCTTGGTCCGAGCTGGCTTTCCGCACGGTCGGGCGTACCTTAGAATGCTTTTTTGCTGACCGCCGGCAACAGTCGTATCCGGTGCGCAGCGAATCGGTGCCGCCGCTGACCCAGTTGGCCAAATAACAATCCAGGCGGCACGTAGTCTTTTCAGGGGATACCGTTTCAATGCGTTGGTTGCTTGCTCTGATCTGCCTGTCGTTTGCCACGCTGTCGCCAGCCTCCACCCAAGTGATCCTGGGGGGCAAACCCGTCGAGAAAATCCTGGTGCTCAAGTCTGCCCATCAGTTGCAACTGATTAATGACGGCAAGCCCCTCAGGACCTACCGCATTTCCCTGGGGAAGAACCCCAAGGGCACCAAGCTGATGGAAGGCGACCGCCGCACCCCGGAAGGTTTCTACTGGATCGACTGGCGCAAGACCAGCGACCGCTTCAACCTGGCCATGCACATCTCCTACCCCAATATCAGCGATTCCGCGCGCGCCCGCCGCGAAGGGGTCAAGCCCGGCAGCATGATCATGATCCACGGCACCCCCGACGCCGAGGACTACCCCGAAGAGCTGTTCCACACCCTGGACTGGACCGACGGCTGCATCGGCATGCGCAATGTCGACATGCGCGAAGTCTGGAACCTGGTGAAAGACGGCACGATGATCGAGATTCGTCCGTAATTTCCTGCCGCTCGTAAAATAATTCGAAAAAAAATCCCGCCCCACACGGCGCTTGCCGGTGAATACCAGTTCACCCCGGCAAGCTGCGTGCTTCTGCCCGACACAAAGACCTCTCTAATACCACTTGAACTGGCGCACTATTAAGGCGCCCGTAAACGCTCGCCTGCACCGTTTTCGCTGCATTGACATGGTATTTAAGTGGTATTAGCTTGCGATCACTACCGGGCGACAACACTCCAATAACCGCATCGGAAACCGACACGATGAACCCCATCCTGGCCCTGCGCCCCGACGATAAACAATCGACGCCGCTGTACCTGCAACTGGCCCGCAACCTCGAAGCCGCGATTCATGCCGGCCAGTGGAAATCCGAGCAGGCATTGCCGTCGGAACGTGCCCTCAGCGAGCAACTGAGCATTTCCCGGGTGACCGCCCGCAAGGCGCTGGAAGTGCTGTTCGAACAAGGCCTGATCCGTCGCAGCCAAGGCTCCGGAACCTTCATCACGCCACGCCTGGAACAACCGCTGTCGCGCCTCTCGGGCTTCAGCGAAATGCTCCGGCTCAAGGGGTTTGTACCGACGTCCCAGTGGCTGGAGCGCGACATCACCCCGCCGACCCATGAAGAGCTGATCCGCCTGGGCCTGTCGCCGAGCGACAAGGTCGCGCGGCTCAAGCGTTTGCGTAAGGCCGACGACACGGTGATGGCGATTGAAATGACCGCCATGCCCGCCTCCGTCCTGCCCCACCCGCAGGCCATCGGCAACTCGCTCTACGAATACCTGGAAAGCATCGGCAAACCCATCGTGCGCGCCCTGCAACACATCCAGGCGATCAACGCCTCGGACGAGTTCGCAGCCCTGGTGGGCATCGCCCCCGGCACCGCCATGCTGCTGATGACCCGGGTGGGCTACACCGCCGACAACACCCCGATTGAAATCACCGACACCTACTGCCGCAACGACTACTACGACTTCGTCGCAGAACTGCGCCGCCACGACTATTCCGCTGAACTGCGAATTTAGAGAACTGCCCATGTCCGAAGACAATATCCTCACGCCACACGGCTGGATTCGCGGCCGCCTGGTGCACCAGCACGGCAAGGTCACTGCCGTAGAAGGCAGCCCGTGCAACCCGGCTGACAACGACCTGCCGTACCTGCTGCCAGGCTTTATCGACCTGCACGTGCACGGCGGTGGCGGCAAAGACATCATGGAAGGCACCGACGCCTTCCACACCATCACCCGCACCCACGTGCGGTTTGGCACCACCTCGCTGCTGGCCACCACCATGACCGCGCCGGTGGATGAGATTTCCCGCGTGCTCGGCGAAATCGGCACCTATTGCGAAAGCCGCCCGACCGGCACCGCTCGTGTCCTGGGCGTGCACCTGGAAGGTCCCTACATCAATCCGGGAAAACTCGGCGCACAACCGAACTTCGCTCACACCGCCTTGATGGCCGAAGTCGAAGAATACCTGCGCCTGGCGCCGATCCGGGTGATCACCATTGCTCCGGAAATCGCCGGCCATGACGGCCTGATCCGCGCCCTCAGCGAACGTGGCGTGCGCATGCAGATCGGCCACACCCTGGGCAGCTATGAAGAAGGTGTCGCCGCCCTCGCCGCCGGGGCCACCAGCTTTACCCACTTGTACAACGCCATGAGCCCGCTGCATCACCGCGAGCCCGGCATCGTCGGCGCGGCCCTGGCCCACGCCAAATACGCCGAGTTGATTCCCGACCTGCTGCACGTGCACCCCGGTGCCATGCGCGTGGCGCTGCGCTCGATCCCGTGCCTGTACTGCGTCACCGATTCCACCGCCGCCGCCGGCATGCCCGACGGCGAATACAAGCTGGGCAGCCACACCGTGACCAAGTGCCTGGGCGGCGTCCGCCTGGCCGATGGAACGCTGGCCGGCAGCACCCTGACCATGGACCAGGCGCTGCGCAACCTGGTGAAGATCGGCCTGCCGATCAGCGAAGCCTCACAACGCCTGTCGCAATTTCCTGCGGACTACCTGGGCCTCGAAGAACGCGGTCGCCTGCAACCCGGCAGCTTTGCCGACTGCGTGCGCCTGGACCGCTCCCTGCACCTCACCGACGTAATGGTCGAAGGAGAAACCATTGACTTCAAAAATGCTTGAAGAGGCCCTGGCCTCCTGTGAGGCCGTCGAGGCTCAACTGCAACGCCTGGACCCGCTGCTGGTGGAAGTCGCCGGCCGCCTGCGTCGCCAGCCACCGCAAGTGGCGATGACCATCGCCCGTGGCAGCTCGGACCACGCCGCCAGTTACTTCGCCTACCTGACCATGCAACACCTGGGGATTCCGGTGGCGTCGCTGCCGATGTCGGTGGTGACCATGCTGCAATCGCCGCTCAAGGTCAGCGGGCAAGTGGCGTTCGGTTTCTCCCAGTCGGGACAGAGCCCGGACCTGGTCAACAGCCTGCGCCTGTTGCGCAAGCGCGGCGCCTTGAGCATCTCGATGGTCAACGCCGAAGACTCGCCACTGGAAGCCGCCTGCGAATTCCATGTGCCGCTGTGCGCCGGGCCGGAACGCAGCGTCGCCGCCACCAAAAGCTTTATCGCGACCCTGAGCGCCAGCGCCCAGCTGATCGGCCACTGGAATCAGGAAGACGAGTTGCTGCAAGCCTGTAAGGCACTGCCCGAAGGTTTGCGTGAAGCCGCCAGGCAAGACTGGAGCCTGGCCATCGACGCCCTGCGCGACTGCCAGCAACTGATGGTGATCGGCCGTGGCGCCGGTTTTGCCATCGCCCAGGAAGCCGCGCTCAAGCTCAAGGAAACCTCGGCGATCCAGGCCGAAGCCTTCAGCAGCGCCGAAGTGCGCCATGGCCCGATGGCCCTGATCGATGACAACTACCCGCTGCTGGTCTTCGCCCCACGCGGCGCCGAACAAGCCGGCCTGCTGAGCCTGGCCGCCGATATGCGCCAGCGCGGTGCCCGCGTGCTGCTGGCCGCTCCCGATGACATCGCCGAGCGCGACCTGACCCTGAGCCGCGCCGAACACCCGGCCCTGGACCCGATCCTGGCGATCCAGAGTTTCTACGTGATGGCCGCCGGTTTGGCAGAGGCCCGGGGCATGGACCCGGACCAACCGCGTCACTTGAGCAAAGTGACCCGCACCCACTGAGTTGATTGCAGCGTTTTCCTGATGAGTACCGTGCCCATGTCCCACAATAATAAAGACCTCACCCTCAGCGCTCCCCTCAGTGGGCCGGTGCTGACCCTGGGCGACGTTCCCGACGAAGTGTTCGCCAGTGGCGCCATGGGCGACGGCATTGCCATCGACCCGCTCAACGATTGCCTGCACGCGCCGTGTGATGGCGTGATCATCCACGTCGCCCGCACCGGGCATGCGCTGACCATTCGCGCCGATAACGGCGCTGAATTGCTGATGCACGTGGGCATCGACACGGTGGAATTGAATGGCGAAGGCTTTGCGCTGCTGGTCAAGCAAGGTGCGCGGGTCAGCAAGGGCCAGGCACTGGTCCAGTTTGACCTGGACCTGATTGCGCGCCAGTGCAAAAGCCTGGTCAGCTTGATCATCCTGACCAACAGCGAGCTGTTTGAGCTACGGCCGATCACCTTGAAAACAGTGAAGGTCGGCGAGCCGCTGCTGCATGTGGTTGCACGGTTGGCCGGTGCAGCGAAAGTGATTGATGAGTCGGTCACCGAAGCCAGCGCGACTATTCGCATCACCCATCGTGGCGGCCTGCATGCGCGCCCCGCTGCCTTGATCCGCAAGACTGCACAGGCATTCAGCAGCCAGTCGCAGCTGCATTTCGCTGGCAAGTCGGCTTCGTGCGACAGCCTGATCGGCTTGATGGGCCTGGGGATTGGTGAGCAGGACGAGGTGCAGGTCACCTGTCGTGGCAAGGATTGTGAAGCGGCGCTGCAAGCACTGATCGCTGCGCTGTCGGTGGAAGTTGGCGAAGCGCATCACGCTCCAGTGGCCGTCGCCCCACGCCGCGCGAATACCGAAGCCGGAGTACTGCAAGGCGTGTGTGCCGCGCCGGGGTTGGTCTGCGGCCCGTTGTTCCGCCTGAACGGAATCGAGCTGCCGGTGGACCCGGGCAACAACGTGCCGGATGAACAATTGCAGCACCTGGACAGCGCCCTGGAACAGGTGCGTAGCGAAATCCGCCACACCCTGGACCAGGCCCGTCAGCGCAAGGATGTGGAGGAAGAAGAGATCTTCGCCGCCCACCTGGCCCTGCTGGAAGACCCTACGTTGCTGGAGGCCGCCACCGCCGCCATCGAACAGGGCAGCGCCGCCACTCACGCCTGGCGTGATGCGATCCAGGCCCAATGCGCGGTGCTGCTCGCCCTAGGCAAACCGCTGTTCGCCGAACGCGCCAACGACCTGCGCGACTTGCAGCAACGCGTGCTGCGGGCGTTGCTGGGCGAGGCCTGGAATTTTGATTTGCCGGCCGGCGCTATCGTCTCGGCCCATGAGCTGACCCCATCGGATCTGCTGCAACTGAGCAATCAACACGCCGCCGGTATCTGCATGGCCGAAGGCGGCGCGACGTCTCATGTGGCGATTCTGGCGCGGGGTAAAGGCTTGCCGTGCGTGGTTGCACTGGGCACTGAATTGCTTGATGTGCCCCAAGGCCAACGCGTGGTGCTGGATGCCGCCAACGGCCGCCTGGAGCTGACGCCGGATGATGCGCGCCACGCCCAGGTTCACCAGTTGCGCGATGCACAGAAACTGCGGCGCCAACAGCAGCACGCGGAGGCTCAAGGCACCGCCAGCACTCAGGATGGCGTGCGTATTGAAGTGGCCGCGAATGTCGCCTCCAGCGTCGAAGCCCAACTGGCCTTCGAGAATGGCGCCGATGGCGTCGGCCTGCTGCGCACAGAATTTCTCTTCGTCGACCGCCGCACCGCGCCCGACGAGCAAGAGCAGCGCCAGGCCTACCAAGCCGTGCTGGATGCCATGGGCGACAAATCAGTGATCATCCGCACCATCGACGTCGGTGGCGACAAGCAACTCGACTACCTGCCGCTGCCGTTCGAGACCAACCCGGTGCTGGGCCTGCGGGGCATTCGCATGGCCCAGGTACGCCCGGAACTGCTGGACCAGCAACTGCGTGCCCTTCTCCAGGTCAGCCCGCTGGAACGTTGCCGCATCCTGCTGCCAATGGTCAGCGAAGTCGACGAACTGCTGCACATTCGCCAGCGCCTCGATGAACTGTGCGCCGAGCTGGAACTGACCCAACGCCCGGAACTGGGGGTGATGATCGAAGTGCCCGCGGCGGCGCTGATGGCCGAACAACTGGCCGAGCACGCGGACTTTCTGTCCATCGGCACCAATGACCTATCGCAGTACACCCTCGCCATGGACCGCGACCACGCCGGCCTCGCCGCCCGGGTCGATGCCATGCACCCGGCGCTGTTGCGGCTGATCGCCCAGACGTGCATCGGCGCAGCCAAGCATGGGCGCTGGGTCGGTGTGTGCGGGGCGCTGGCGTCCGACCCGCTGGCCACGCCGGTGCTGATCGGTCTGGGCATCAGCGAGCTGTCCGTCAGCCCGCCGCAGATCGGAGAAATCAAGGACCGTGTCCGTCACCTGGACGCAGCCCAATGCCGGCAACTGAGCCAAAGCCTGCTTAACCTGAGCAGCGCCAAAGCCGTTCGCCAAGCCTGTCAACACCACTGGCCGCTGAGCTGAAAACAACAAGAATAGGGAGACACGCCGTGTACCAATATTTTATCGAAGGGCTGCAACGCCTGGGCCGTGCGCTGATGCTGCCGATCGCGATTCTGCCGATCGCCGGCCTGCTGCTGCGACTGGGCGACACTGACCTGCTGAACATCGCGGTGATGCACGACGCCGGGCAGGCGATCTTCGCCAACCTGGCGCTGATCTTCGCCATCGGCATTGCCGTGGGTTTTGCCCGCGACAACAACGGCACGGCGGGCCTGGCAGGCGCCATCGGTTACCTGGTGATGGTCTCCACCCTCAAGGTGATGGACGCCAGCATCAACATGGGCATGCTCGCGGGCATCGCCAGCGGCTTGATGGCCGGTGCGCTGTATAACCGCTTCAAGGACATCAAGCTGCCGGAGTACCTCGCATTCTTTGGTGGGCGACGGTTTGTGCCGATCGTCACCGGGTTCTCCGCGGTGGCGCTGGGGGTGATCTTTGGTTTGATCTGGCCACCCGTGCAGCAAGGCATCAACAGCTTCGGCGTGCTGCTGATGGAAAGCGGCAGTTTTGGTGCGTTCGTGTTTGGCGTGTTCAACCGCCTGCTGATCGTCACCGGCTTGCACCATATCCTCAACAACATGGCGTGGTTTGTGTTCGGCACCTTCACCGACCCGACGACCGGCGCGGTAGTGACCGGCGACCTGACTCGCTATTTTGCCGGCGACCCGAAAGGTGGGCAGTTCATGACCGGCATGTTCCCGGTAATGCTGTTCGGCCTGCCGGCGGCGTGCCTGGCGATGTACCGCAATGCACTGCCGGAGCGGCGCAAGATCATGGGCGGGATTTTCCTGTCGATGGCGCTGACCTCGTTCCTGACCGGGGTCACCGAGCCGATCGAATTCGCCTTCATGTTCCTCGCGCCGTTCCTGTACCTGGTGCATGCGCTGCTGACCGGGTTGTCGATGGCGATCACCAACATGCTCAACATTCACCTGGGCTTTACCTTCTCCGGTGGGTTTATCGACATGGTGCTGGGTTGGGGTAAATCCACCAACGGCTGGTTGGTATTCCCGGTTGGGCTGGCGTATGCGGTGATCTACTACAGCGTGTTCAACTACTGCATCCGTCGCTTCAATTTGAAGACGCCCGGGCGTGAGGATATTCAGGTGGTGCAGGCTGAGGCCATGACTGATAACCAGCGGGCCGGCGCTTACATTCGCGCGCTGGGTGGTGCGGAGAATCTACTGAGTGTGGGTGCTTGCACGACGCGTCTGCGGCTGGACATGGTGGATCGCAACAAGGCGGTGGATGCCGAGTTGAAGGCGCTGGGTGCGATGGCCGTGGTTCGACCGGGTAATGGCGGGAGTTTGCAGGTGGTGGTCGGGCCGATGGCGGACAGCATTGCCGATGAGATTCGGTTGGCGATGCCTTCGTATGTTGCGGCGCCTGCGGTGGTGGTAGCGCCTGTTGAGAAGAGCAAGCCGGTGAACGTGCATGAGGCCGAGAAATGGCTGAGTGCGCTGGGCGGTCGGGCCAATGTTTTGCAATTGGATGCGGTGGCGATGACGCGGCTGCGGGTGGAGTTGGGGGATGGTTCGGTGTTGTCGGAATCTCAACTGACGGCGCTGGGTTGCCAGGGTGTGAGCCAGCTTGAGAGTGGGGTTTGGCACTTGCTGATTGGTGACAAGGCTTCGGGGTTGGGTGAGGCGTTGGAGCGGTTGGTCAGTGGCCGTGAGGTTGGGGTAAAAGCCTGAATCTTTGCTGAGCATCAGGGCCTCTTCGCGAGCAAGCCCGCTCCCACATTTTGATCGGTGCCCGTCATGGCAACGCGGTCAAATGTGGGAGCGGGCTTGCTCGCGAATGGCCGTGACAGGCAACAAAAAACCCGCTGACCAAACTGGCCCAGCGGGTTTCTTGTTTTTCAACCAGCGAATCAAAAATCCGCCAACTGCCACACCTCATACGCCGGTGTCTCGTACGGATGGCTAAGCTTCAACGCAGCCACCACAGCCACGATCAACTCATCCGCCACCACCAGCTCAACCTTCCATTCTTCAACCACTTCAACCTGCCCCACCTGCCCGATAAACGGCTGGCTGCCGTCCATCGCGCGGAATTGGCCCTGGCCCAGGACCTGCCAGGCGCAGCTGTCGTAGTTGCCGATGCGCCCGCCGCCGGCTGCGAAGACGGCGGTTTTCACCGTCTCCACGTGGCTGTCGGGCACAAAGAAGCTGAGCTTGTACACCGACTTAGTTCACCCAGACGCGAGCGTTACGGAACATGCGCATCCACGCGCCGTCTTCGTTCCACTCTTCCGGGCGCCACGAGTTCTGCACGGCGCGGAACACACGCTCCGGGTGCGGCATCATGATGGTGACGCGACCGTCGCGGCTGGTCAGCCCGGTGATCCCGCGCGGCGAGCCGTTCGGGTTGGCCGGGTAGCCTTCGGTGACCTTGCCGTGGTTGTCGACAAAACGCAGGGCCACAGTACCGGACAGGTCGGCTTCCAGCAGTGCTTCTTCGCTGGCGAATTCCGCATGGCCTTCACCGTGGGCGATGGCGATTGGCATGCGCGAACCGGCCATGCCCTGCAGGAAGATCGAGTTGGATTCCTGTACCTGGACCATCGCAACCCGCGCTTCGAACTGCTCGGATCGGTTACGCACAAAGTGCGGCCAGAACTCGCTGCCCGGGATCAGTTCGCTGAGGTTGGACATCATCTGGCAACCGTTGCACACACCCAGGGTGAAGCTGTCGTTACGCTCGAAGAAACCCTGGAACGCGTCACGGGCACGGCTGTTGAACAGGGCCGACTTGGCCCAGCCTTCACCGGCACCCAGTACGTCGCCGTAGGAGAAACCACCGCAGGCAACCAGGCCTTTGAACTCGTTGAGGTCGACGCGACCGGCGAGGATGTCGCTCATGTGCACGTCGATCGCATTGAAGCCGGCACGGTCGAACGCCGCCGCCATTTCCACCTGGCCGTTGACGCCCTGCTCACGCAGTACGGCCACTTGTGGGCGGATGCCTTTCTTGATGTAAGGCGCGGCGATGTCCTGGTTGACGTCGAAGCTGAGCTTGGTGCTCAGGCCCGGGTTGTCTTCTTCCAGGATCACGTCGAATTCCTGCTCGGCGCAGTCGGCGTTGTCGCGCAGGCGCTGGATCTGGTAGCTGGTCTCGGCCCACTGGCGTTGCAGCAGGCGGCGCTGGCCTTCAAACACGGTTTCGCCGTTGAAGACGATGTTGATTTCACCGTTGTTGATCGGCTGGCCAATCACGGCCACGCAGTCGCCCAGGCCAGCGGCGCTGAACTGTGCGAGTACGTCCGGGGTTGCGTCCTGGCGAACCTGGATAACGGCGCCCAGCTCTTCGTTGAACAGGATTGCTGCGATGTCAGCGGAAGTTTCTGCCAGGCCATCGAGGTTCAGGCTCAGGCCGCAGTGACCGGCGAAGGCCATTTCCACGGCGCTGGTCAGCAAACCACCGTCGGAACGGTCGTGGTAAGCCAGCAGGTGGCCGTCGGCGTTCAGGCCCTGGATCACGGCGAAGAAAGCTTTCAGGTCTTCGGCGTCGTCGACGTCCGGGGCCTGCTTGCCGAGCTTGCCGTGCACCTGGGCAAGGATCGAGGCGCCCATGCGGTTCTGACCGCGACCGAGGTCGATCAGGATCAGGTCGGTGGTGCCCTTGTCCATGCGCAGTTGCGGGGTCAGGGTCTGGCGAATGTCGGTGACGGGCGCAAAGCCGGTAACGATCAGCGACAGCGGCGAGGTGACGCTCTTGTCCACGCCTTCATCGTTCCAGCGGGTGGCCATGGACATGGAGTCCTTGCCCACCGGAATGGTGATGCCCAGCTCAGGGCACAGCTCCATGCCGACCGCTTTCACGGTGTCGTACAGGCGCGCATCTTCACCCGGGTGACCGGCAGCGGACATCCAGTTGGCCGACAGCTTGATGTCGGAGATCTTGGCGATACGCGAAGCCGCGATGTTGGTCAGGGTTTCGCCGATGGCCATGCGGCCCGACGCCGGGGCGTCCAGCAGCGCCAGCGGAGTCCGCTCGCCCATGGCCATGGCTTCACCGGTGTACACGTCGAAGCTGGTAGCGGTGACGGCAACGTCAGCCACCGGGACCTGCCACGGGCCGACCATTTGATCACGGGCAACCAGACCGGTGATGGTGCGGTCGCCGATGGTGATCAGGAAGCTTTTGCTGGCAACGGCCGGGTGGTGCAGGACGCGCTCCACGCAGTCGGCGATGGCCAGGGTCGACGGGTCAAAATCGTCGCCCAGTTCGTTTTCACGCACGGCCGAACGGTGCATGCGCGGGGCTTTGCCCAGCAGCACTTCCAGCGGCATGTCCACCGGGCTGTTGCCGAAGTGGCTGTCGGTGACCGTCAGTTGCGGCTCGGCAGTGGCTTCGCCGACTACCGCAAACGGGCAGCGCTCGCGCTCGCAAATCGCCTGGAAGCGTTCGAAGTCTGCAGGACCTACCGCCAACACGTAGCGTTCCTGGGATTCGTTGCTCCAGATTTCGTGCGGGGCCATGCCCGGCTCGTCGTTTGGAATGTTGCGCAGTTCGAAACGGCCGCCACGGTCGCCATCGTTGACCAGTTCCGGGAAGGCGTTGGACAAGCCACCTGCGCCGACGTCGTGGATGAAGCTGATGGGGTTTTTGTCACCCAGTTGCCAGCAACGGTCGATGACTTCCTGGCAACGGCGTTCCATCTCAGGGTTTTCACGCTGTACGGAAGCGAAGTCCAGGTCGGCCGAGCTGGTGCCGGTGGCCATGGAGGAAGCGGCGCCGCCACCCAGGCCGATCAGCATCGCCGGGCCACCGAGGACGATCAGCTTGGAGCCGACCAGAATCTCGCCTTTCTGTACGTGTTCGGCGCGGATGTTGCCCATGCCGCCGGCCAACATGATTGGCTTGTGGTAACCGCGCACTTCATCGCCACGCGGGGTGGTGATGGATTGCTCGAAAGTACGGAAGTAACCGGTCAGGGCCGGACGCCCGAATTCGTTGTTGAACGCGGCGCCGCCCAGCGGGCCTTCGATCATGATGTCCAGCGCGGTGACGATGCGCTCAGGCTTGCCGTACGGCACTTCCCACGGCTGTTCGAAGCCCGGGATCTGCAGGTTGGACACGGTGAAGCCGGTGAGGCCGGCCTTTGGCTTGGCGCCACGACCGGTTGCACCTTCGTCGCGAATCTCGCCGCCGGAACCGGTGGCTGCGCCCGGGAACGGGGCAATCGCGGTCGGGTGGTTGTGGGTCTCGACTTTCATCAGGATGTGTACCGGCTCCTGCACCGCGCCGTACTGGCGGGTTTCAGGGTCCGGGAAGAAACGGCCGGCGACAGAGCCGACGATGACCGAGGCGTTGTCCTTATAAGCCGACAGAACGCCTTCGCTGTGCATCACGTAGGTGTTCTTGATCATGCCGAACAGGCTTTTTTCCTGGCTCTGGCCGTCGATGTCCCAACTGGCGTTGAAGATCTTGTGGCGGCAGTGCTCGGAGTTCGCCTGGGCGAACATCATCAGTTCGATGTCGTGCGGGTTGCGCTTCAGGCCGATGAAGGCGTTGACCAGGTAGTCAATTTCGTCTTCGGCCAGGGCCAGGCCCAGCTCGGTGTTGGCGGTTTCCAGGGCGGCACGGCCACCACCGAGCACGTCAATCGCGGTCAGCGGCTTGGGTTCGGCGTGGCTGAACAGACCGGCGGCCTGTTCCAGCTGGCTGACGATGATCTGGGTCATGCGGTCGTGCAGGCTGCTGGCGATCAGCTCGGCCTCGGCCTCGCTGAACTGGCCTGCTACATAGAAGGCAATCCCGCGCTCCAGGCGCTGGATTTTGTCCAGTCCGCAGTTGCGGGCGATGTCGCTGGCCTTGCTCGACCAGGGCGAGATGGTGCCGAACCGTGGCAGGACCAGGAACAAGCGGCCGTTAGGCTCTTGAACAGGAACGCTGGGACCGTACTTCAGAAGGCGCGCCAGCACTTGCTGTTCGTCGGCGGTCAAAACGCCAGTAACGTCGGCGAAGTGAGCAAATTCAGCATACAAGCCACTGACAGAAGGTACCTTCTGGCTCAGTTGCTCAAGGAGTTTGCTGTGGCGAAAGGCAGAAAGGGCAGGAGCGCCGCGCAGGATCAACATCTTCGGGACAGCCTCGGGAAGGGGGTGTGCTTTGAGGCCGTGCATTCTAGCGTAAACCGTCGCCAACGGCACCCGAAACGGCACCAGTGGCCGCAGCCGGACGTCAGTTGGCATAAATCGCACGATATCATATGGCCATACAGGCGATTCCGGGCAGTTATTTTAACCGTCACAATCGGCTGCCAAGCCCCGTTTCTGCGGGCTGCAGCCAAGGTTTACGGGCGCTAGCAGACAAGTGCCCCGCTGTCGAGATATGGCGCCGAGGGTCCTTTGCGTATACTGCGCAGATGTTCTCCCCTACTGCTTTACGCCCGCGATGCGCCAAATGGCTCTTCGTTACCGGACTCTTCCTGCTGCTCAGTGCGTGTGTGGATAAACCCAACACGCTCGAGCGAATCAAGGAGGATGGCGTATTGCGGGTGGTCACCCGAAACAGTCCGGCCACTTATTTCCAGGACCGTAACGGCGAAACCGGCTTCGAATACGAACTGGTGAAACGTTTTGCCGACGAGTTGGGGGTAAAGCTCGAGATCGAGGCGGCCGACAACCTGGATGACCTGTTCTCGCAGATCGGCAAGCCCAACGGCCCGGTACTGGCCGCCGCCGGCCTGGTCAGCAGTGAGCAGCGTCGCCAGCAAGTGCGTTTCTCCCACCCTTATCTGGAAGTCACCCCGCAGATCATCTACCGCAACGGCCAGTCCCGGCCGACCACCGCGGCAGACCTGGTGGGCAAGAAGATCATGGTGCTCAAGGGCAGCACCCACGCCGAGCAACTGGCGCAGCTGAAAAAACAGTTTCCCGGGATTGAATACGAAGAGTCCGACGCCGTTGAGGTGGTCGACCTGCTGCGCATGGTGGATGAGGGCCAGATCGACCTGACCCTGGTGGACTCCAACGAAGTGGCGATGAACCAGGTGTACTTCCCCAACGTGCGGGTGGCCTTTGACCTCGGTGACGCCAGCCATCAAGCCTGGGCGGTCGCCGCCGGTGAAGACAACAGCCTGCTCAACGAGGTCAACAACTACCTCGACAAGGTGGAAAAGAACGGCACGCTGCAACGCCTGAAAGATCGCTATTACGGGCACGTCGACGTACTCGGCTACATGGGCGCCTACACCTTCGCCCAGCATCTGCAGCAGCGCCTGCCCAAATACGAGAAACACTTCCGGGCCTATGCCAAGGAAGAAAAGGTCGACTGGCGCCTGCTGGCGGCCATCGGCTATCAGGAATCACTCTGGCAGCCGGCGGTGACCTCCAAGACCGGCGTGCGCGGCCTGATGATGCTGACCCAGAACACGGCGCAGGCCATGGGCGTGTCCAACCGCCTGGACGCCAAGCAGAGCATCATGGGCGGCGCCAAGTACCTGGCCAAGATCAAGGATGAGCTGGACGGCAAGATTGCCGAGCCGGACCGCACCTGGTTTGCCCTGGCGGCGTACAACGTCGGCACCGGCCATTTGGACGACGCGCGCAAGCTGGCCGAAAAAGAAGGCCTGAACCCGAACAAGTGGCTGGATGTGAAGAAGATGCTGCCGCGCCTGTCGCAGAAGCAGTGGTACAGCAAGACGCGGTATGGCTATGCCCGTGGCGGTGAGCCCGTGCATTTTGTGGCGAACATCCGGCGTTACTACGACATTCTGACGTGGGTGACGCAGCCGCAGCTGGAAGGCAACCAGGTGGTCGAAGGCAACCTGCATGTGCCGGGTGTGGACAAGACCAAGCCGACGGAAGAAACCCCGCCGCTGTAATCCCCCGATTCTCCAAACACCACAAAACCAATGTGGGAGCGGGCTTGCTCGCGAAGGCGGTGGTTCAACCAGCACATGGATTGACTGACACACCGCCTTCGCGAGCAAGCCCGCTCCCACATTTGATCTTCGTCGTCTTATAGAGCGGTGTTCAGGCCGGTAAGCAGGTGCACCACCCCACCCGCCAACACCATCACGCCCGGCACGCCTGCCGCCTTGAGCGCCTGCGCATCCAACCGCCCCGCATCCTGCAACTGCACCCGCACCCGGGTCAGTGCTACCCGCTGCTGCGACTTGAGATTCTCCGCCCCGCCCAGCGCATTCAGCACTGCCGGGGCCAACAGTGTTTCGCTCACTGGAGCTGCCTGCGGCGTTTCAAGCACCAGATCCGGCGTCAGGGCCTTCCAGAACGCCCGCTGAAATTTCTCGAACATGTCAGTTCTCCACAACCAATGAGGTTTCAACGGTAGCCGCGTGGTACAGGCGCAACGCCTCGCGAACCTGCGCCGCTTCTTCCAGGCCCAGCACCTGGCGGGCGATGGATTGGCAATCCGCCAGGTCCAGCTCGCGCACGGTAGCCTTGATGGTCGGGATCAGCGGCACGCTGACCGACAACTCATCCACCCCCAGCCCGATCAGCACCGGCACTGCCAGCGCTTCAGACGCCAACGCCCCACATACGCCGACCCACTTGCCATGGGCATGGGCCGCCTTGACGGTGGTGGCGATCAGGCGCAGTACCGCCGGGTGAAAGCTGTCGGCCTGGCTGGCGAGGCGCGGGTGATCGCGGTCCATGGCCAGGGTGTATTGGGTCAGGTCGTTGGTGCCGATGGAGAAGAAATCCACCTCCGGCGCAAACAGATCGGCCATCAATGCCGCCGATGGCACTTCGATCATGATTCCCAGCTTCGGCAGTTCCGTCAGCCCCAGGGCCAGCGCTTCCTCTTCAAGAATCTGCCGCGCCAGGCGCAGCTCCGAGAGCAGGCTGACCATCGGCAACATGATGTGCAGCCGGGCGAAACCGGCACTGGCGAGAATCGCACGGAATTGTTCACGCAACAGTTCCGGGCGCTCCAGGCACAGGCGAATCCCGCGCAGGCCAAGGAACGGGTTGGTCTCGCTGTCCATCGGCACATAGGCCAACGGCTTGTCGCCACCAACGTCGAGAGTGCGCACCACCAGATTGCGCTGCGGCCCCAATGCACGGGCGATGGCGCTGTAGGTGCCCGCCTGCTCCTCGGGGCTCGGCGCGCGGTTGCGGTCCAGGTAGAGGAACTCGGAACGCAGCAAACCAACGCCTTCGCCCCCCAGGGACAATGCCTGCTCCACCTCCTGCAACGATGCGACGTTGGCCGTCACTTCGACGTGATGACCGTCGCGGGTCGTGGCGGGCAACGACGCCTGCTCCACTTCCCGCTGGCGGCGCAGCACTTGTTGTTGGCGGCTGGCTTGCAAGTGTTCGATCTCGGCCAGGTCCGGGTCCAGGTGCAACTCGCCCTTGTCGGCATCCAGCAGCACTTGCTTGCCGTTGGCCAGTTCCAGCACCTGCGCCGGCACCCCGCAGATGGCCGGCAAGCCAAGGGCGCGGGCGAGAATTGCGACGTGGCTGGTAGCGCCGCCGCCCACCGTCACAAAACCCAGCACCTTGCGCGTGTCGAGGCTGGCGGTTTGCGAGGGAGTCAGTTGTTCGGCAATCAGGATTGCCTGCTCCGGCAAATCCCAGGCGCTGTCCTGAACCCCGAGGATCAATTTCAGCACCCGCTGGCCAACGTCTGCCAGGTCGGCAGCGCGCTCGGCAAGCAAGGCGTTGCCCAGGCCCTGGAAGAGCGTGGCGGTGGCCTCGGTGGCGCTGTTCCAGGCGAAGGCCGCGCTCTTGCCCTGGTCCAGCAGGTCGCGGGTTTGTTCCAGCAGGGCCGGATCGTCCAGCAACTCCTGATGGGCGCGGAAGATCTCGGACTGGGCAGTGCCGACGGCCTTTTCCTGTAGGGCTTGCAGCGCCTGATTGGCGTTGTTCAGGGCATGGGTCAGGGCCGCACGTTCCAGCGCTTCACCTTTGCCGGTCTCTACGAACGTCAGTGCCGGCTCCTTGACCTGCACCACCTGGCCGAACGCCGAACCGGGCGAGGCGCACACGCCGCGCAGCAAGGTCGCCGATGAATCAGGCGCCACGGGTGCAGCGCCAGGTTGAGGAGCCGCGACGGTTTCGCCGCAGCCTTCGGCCAGCAAGGTCACCAGCGCCTGGATCGCCGCTTCGGCATCCTCGCCGGCCGCGCTGACTTGCAAGGTGTCACCCTGCACCGTTTGCAATGCCATGATCCGTACCAGCGACTTGGCGTTGGCGCTCTCGGTTTGCTTGTGCAGGTAAATACTCGCCTTGAAGCCTTTGGCCGCCTGCGCCAGCACCGCCGCCGGGCGCGCATGCAGGCCGTTGGCGTTGGGCAAGGTCAGTGGCCTGGAGAACAGAGCGTCACCCTCCTCGTCTTTCACCTCGTCGGCAACGGCTTGCGGCGTGACTCGCAGCAGTGGCTGCCCCACGTCCACCAGGCCCTGCTCGGGCGTCAGCAGCTTGAAGGGCTCGCCACTGACCACCAGCATCAGGGTCAGCAAACTACGGGCATTGAGCGCCACGTAGTCGGCATCGAATTCAATCAGCGGTTGCCCGGCTTCCACCCGCTGGCCTTCCTCGACCAATCGGGTGAAACCCTTGCCCGCCAGGTTCACGGTGTCCAGGCCGATGTGCATCAGCACCTGGACGCCGTTGTCATCGGTGATGCTCACCGCATGACCACTGTCCTGGATATTGCTGATCACCCCGGCCAGTGGCGCGCAGAGGGTCTGCGAGGTCGGATCGATGCACAGGCCATCGCCGATCAGGCGACTGGAGAACACCGGATCAGGCACCTGGTCCAGGGCGAGCAGCACCCCGGACAATGGCGCCAGCAATTCCAGGGATTGGGTTGTGGTCATGACTTCACCTGCTGTTTGGTTCTGTAAAAATCATTGGGCATCGACGGCTTATTTCCACCAGTACTCAACCTGCACACCAAAGTTGGAGCCATGCAACGCCGAGCCATAACTGCCGGTGTCGGACAACGCCGAACCTGCCGCCAGTTCATTGGCCGCACGCTTGGCCGCTTCGTTCCAGGTCGCGTAGGTGTAATACAAGCGCACTTCCGGTCGTGCCCAGAAATCCGGGCCTTTGGGCGACCAGGTCGGGGCGAACGTAAATTTGCTCAGCTTGCGCGTGCCACCGGTAGCCTCGACCTGATCATGACCGAGTTCGGTGACCAGCTTGAACTGTTCGGAAATCGCATAGGCCGGGCGCACGCCCAGCGACATCCAGGTCTGATCCTGGTTGCCCGGGCGAATATCCTTCTGGTACACGGCCTCGATCTGCCCGCCAAACCGTGGCGTCACTTGCCAGTCGAAGAACTCCACTGCGCGGTAGCTCTTGCTGCTTTTATCGAGGAAGGTATCGCCGGTGTAGCCGAGGCCGGTGCCGGGGCCTTCGCCGTACTGCAGGGCAAATTTGTTGCGCCCGCCGAGGAAGGGTTTCTGCACATGCTGGGCGGTAATGGCCCAGCCGCTGTTGGTGTCACGGCCACCGGCTTTTTCGATGTAGCTCAAGCCCAGTTCCAGCTCGCCGCCGGGATTGGTCTTGAAGCCGGCCACGTTGAAGTCGTGACGGGTGGCGTATTCCTTCTGGTACAGGTTGTCCTTGCGGGAAAGCGCGTAGCTGTATTTCAGGTCGCCGATTTTCACGTCCTCGATACCGCCGCCCGTGGCGCTCTGGTTCCAGTAGTAGAAGTCGGAGATATGGATATCGTTTCGTTTGTAGTAGCGCCGGCCGGCCCACAGCGAACCGCCGTTGAGGCTGGGGATGTTCGACCACTGCGCATACATCTGCGGCATGCGTGCCGAGCCGTTGTCTTCGCCCTGGAACTTCAGCGCCCGGTCGTACTTGTTGTACAGCGAAGCCATGGCGTCGACGCTGAACACCGAGCCGTCGTCGAGGGTCAGCAGGTCCTGGCGCAATTCGAGTTCGGCGTACTGCTCGCACTCGTTGCCCAGGCGGTATTTGGATTGTGCACCCGGCAACTGGAAGCACTGCTGCTTGCCACTGCCGGTTGAAGTCCCCGCACCGCTACGCAAGTAGCCGGCAAATTCCAACGCCTGGGCTGCCATCGGCAAGGTCAGGCAGGATGCAACGAGGCCCAGCTTTATTGTTGTTTTCATGAAGCACTCCGATATTTTTATTATGTTTTTTTAAGCGCCCCGGCTCTCCCACGCCGGGGGTAAAGCGGGTCTCAGTCCTTGAGATGCAGCACAAACGATTCATACGGGCGCAGCGAGACCTGGCTCGAGCGCTGTGGGCAGTCGTCGTAGTTGCTGATCAGCAGGCGTTGCTCACTCGCCGCCGTCAGCAGGCCATCGGGCAGTTCGATCTGGCATGGCGTGCCGTAGAAGTTGTTCAGCACCAGCAGGCGTTCGCCGTGGCCTTCGCGCAGGTACGCCCAGACCTGGGTGTGCTGTGGCAGCAGTTGGCGGTAAACGCCTTCCTGAATCAGCGGCTCATGCCGACGCAGCTTGATCAGCGCACGGTAGTGATGCAGTACCGATTGCGGGTCATCCAGCTCGCTTTGCACGTTGATCTGCGCCGCGTTGGCCGGGATGCCGATCCACGGTTCGCCGCGACTGAAGCCGGCGTTTTGCTCGGCATTCCATTGCATCGGTGTGCGGCTGTTATCGCGGGACTTCTGCATGATCGCCGCCATGCTCGATGCCTCGGACTCACCGGCCTCACGCTTGAGCCGATAGATGTTCAGCGTCTCGACATCTCGGTATTGGTCGATGGTGTCGAAGCCCGGATTGGTCATCCCCAGCTCTTCGCCCTGGTACACGAAAGGCGTGCCCTGGAGGAAGTGCAGCGCAGTGGCGAGCATCTTCGCCGAGACCACGCGGTGCTCGCCGTCGTCACCAAAACGCGAGACCACCCGCGGCTGGTCGTGGTTACACCAGAACAGCGCATTCCAGCCGCCACCGGCCTGCATGCCGAGTTGCCAGTCGGACAGAATCTGCTTGAGTTGCAGGAAGTCGAAGTCGGCCGCGACCCACTTCTGCAGGTTCGGATAGTCGACTTTCAGGTGGTGAAAGTTGAAGGTCATCGACAGCTCTTTCGACTGTGGATTCGAATAACGAATGCAGTGCTCAAGGCTGGTGGACGACATCTCACCGACGTTGATCAGGTCATGCCCCTCGAACACTTCGCGGTGCATTTCCTTCAGGTATTCATGCACGTTCGGGCCGTCGGTGTAGAAGCGCCGACCGTCGCTGTTGTCTTCCGGAAAATCCGCCGGCTTGGAGATCAGGTTGATCACGTCCAGGCGGAAACCGCCCACGCCCTTGTCGCGCCAGAAGCGCATCAGCTTGAACACTTCGGCGCGCACCTTGGGGTTGTCCCAGTTCAGGTCGGCCTGGGTGTGGTCGAACAGGTGGAGGAAGTACTGGCCGGTCTGCGCCTCGTATTCCCAGGCCGAGCCGCCGAACTTGGATTCCCAGTTGTTCGGCTGGTCGCGCCAGATGTAGAAGTCGCGGTACGGGTTGTCGAGGCTGCTGCGGGCCTGCTGGAACCACTCGTGTTCGATGGAGGTGTGGTTGACCACGATGTCGAGCATCAGCGTGATGCCGCGCTTGGCGGCTTCGCTGATCAGCAGGTCGCAATCGCCCATGGTCCCGTAGCTCGGGTCGATGGCGTAGTAGTCACTGATGTCGTAGCCGTTGTCGCGCTGGGGCGAGCGCAGGAACGGGGTGATCCACAGGCAGTCGACGCCCAGCCACTTCAGGTAATCGAGCTTGTCCACGATGCCCAGCAGGTCACCGGTGGCGTTACCCGCGTGGCTGTGGAAGCTTTTGGGGTAGATCTGGTAGATCACCGAATGTTGCCAGTTTTGCATGACGGGTTCCTTCAATCTGGAAATGCGATCAACTGTGGGAGCTGGCTTGCCTGCGATAGCGGTAGATCAGGCGACCCGGTAGCCAGGCCGGACAATTTTCATGCTCAACACACAGGTCAAAACAAACGGCACGACAATCGCGACGACCATGCCGATGACAAAACTTGGGATGTACTGCGGGATGATCGAGATGAACCCGGGCAAGCCACCCACGCCAATCGCCGAGGCCTGCACCTTGTTCAGCGAGAGGAAAATACTGCCCAGCGCCGAGCCGGTCAGCGCCGCGTAGAACGGAAACTTGAAGCGCAGGTTGACCCCGAACATCGCCGGCTCGGTGATGCCGAAGTAGGCGGAAATCGCCGAGGTGGACGCCATGCTCTTGTCCCGTGCATTGCGGCTCATGTAGAACACGCCGAGCGCCGCGCTGCCCTGGGCCAGGTTGGACATGACGATCATCGGCCAGATAAAGGTGCCGCCCTGGGTGGAGATCAGTTGCAGGTCCACGGCGAGGAACATGTGGTGCATGCCGGTGATCACCAGCGGTGCATACAGCAGGCCGAAGATTGCGCCGCCGACCATCGGCGCCAGGTCAAACAGGGTGACCACGCCTTCGGTGATCAGGATGCCGAGGTGGCGGGTCACCGGGCCGATGATCGCCAGCGCCAGTACGCCGGTGACGACGATGGTAGTGATCGGCACCACCAGCAACTGAATGGCATTCGGCACCCGTGCCCGCAGCCATTTCTCAATCACGCTCATCACGTAGGCGGCCAGCAGGATCGGCAGGATCTGGCCCTGGTAGCCGACCTTCTCGATCTTGAACCAGCCGAAAATATCGAAGTACGGCAGGCTCTGGCCGTCGAGGCCGGCGACCGCCTTGCCGTAGTTCCAGGCGTTGAGCAGATCGGGGTGCACCAGCATCAGGCCGAGGACAATGCCGAGGATTTCACTGCCACCAAAGCGCTTGGCCGCCGACCAGCCCACCAGTGCCGGCAGGAACACGAACGAGGTGTTGGCCATCAGGTTGATCAGGCTCCACAGGCCATCCAGGTTCGGATAGGCGTCGAGCAAGGTCTTGTCCGCGATGAACATGCCCTTGGCGCCCATCAGGTTGTTCACCCCCATGAGCAAACCGGCAATGATCAGCGCCGGCAAAATCGGCATGAACACATCGGAGAACACCCGCACCAGGCGCTGCATCGGGTTTATCTTGTCGGCGCTTTTCTGTTTCACGTCCGCGATGGTCGACGCGGCGAGGCCCGTTTGCTCACGCAGGGCGGCGTAGACCTTTTCCACTTCGCCGGGGCCGATCACGATCTGGAACAGGCCGCCGGTGAAGAACGAACCCTTGACCAGGTCGACCTGGTTCAGCTCGCTGCTGTTGGCCAGGCTCGGGTCCTTGAGGGCCAGGCGCAAGCGGGTCACGCAGTGGGCAGCTTGCTCAAGGTTGTCGCTGCCGCCAAGGTTCTTGAGAATCTCGCGGGCAATATTCGGATAGTCGTGGCTCATGCTTGGTATCCACTCTGGTTTTTTTTATTGGGCGGTCATAGGCAGCACGCCGAAGCCAAAAGTACTCGTCTGTACGAGTTAAAGCAATAACTCGTATGTACGAGCTTGAAAATGATTAATTTTCTGTTTTTTGAGTCAGAAATTTCCGAGTTCTACAATGGGTTGCATGGACAAACCCCATCGCTGCCACTAAGGTTCCTGCCTTGAACGCCAACGCGGCACAGAGCCCTTCCCCATGAGTAAATACAACCAGATCTATACCGATCTGCTTGCCAGCATCACCACCGAACGCCTGCAACGCGGCACGCGCCTGCCCTCCGAAACCGAATTGATGGACGCCTACCAGGCCAGCCGTGGCACGGTACGCCGGGCGATCGAGCAATTGCAGGAGCGCGGCTTCGCGCAAAAGATCCACGGCAAGGGCACCTTCGTGCTGTCACCCAACCCCATCGAGTTCCAGCTCGGCGGTATCGTCAGCTTTCGCGAGACCCACGCCGCCCTCGGCGACGACGTCAGTACCGAAGTGGTGGAGTTCAGCCAGTTCCCGCTGGAAGGCCCGTTGATGCAGCACATTGAGGCCGAAGCTGGCAGCCTCATCACCCGGGTCAAACGGGTGCGGCGGATCGACGGCAAACGGGTGATCCTCGACATCAACCACTTCGTCGCCGACCTGATACCGGGGCTGGATCGGGAGATTGCCGAGCAGTCGATCTATGCGTTTATCGAACAGACCTTGCAGCTGCAGATCAGCTATGCCCAGCGCACCATCGAAGCGCTGCCACGGGGAAAGGACGACCAGACACACCTGGACCTCGAAGGTCAGAGCCATGTGATCGTGGTGAGCAACCAGACGTTTTTGCAGGATGGACGGCAGTTCGAGTACACCGAGTCGCGGCATACGCTGGATAAGTTTTACTTTTCGGATATTGCGCGGCGGTAGACAAACGCCAGAAACACAAAACCCCGGCACCAGGCCGGGGTTTTGTTATTCAGCGCTCACCTGCTACGGCAGGATCATTCCCACTCAATGGTCGCCGGCGGCTTGCTCGACACGTCATAAGTCACGCGCGAAATACCTTCGATCTCATTGATGATACGACCGCTGACAGTCTCCAGCAGTTCGTACGGCAGGTGTGCCCAACGGGCGGTCATGAAGTCGATGGTTTCCACCGCACGCAGGGCAACAACCCATGCGTAACGACGGCCATCGCCGACCACGCCAACCGATTTCACCGGCTGGAACACCACGAATGCCTGGCTGACCTTGTGATACCAGTCGGCCTTGCGCAGTTCTTCGATGAAGATGTGGTCGGCGCGACGCAGCAGGTCGGCGTATTCCTTCTTCACTTCACCGAGGATCCGCACGCCCAGGCCCGGGCCCGGGAAGGGGTGGCGATAGACCATGTCGTACGGCAGGCCGAGTTCCAGGCCCAGACGACGGACTTCGTCCTTGAACAGTTCGCGCAGTGGCTCTACCAGCTTGAGGTTCATTTCCTCAGGCAGGCCGCCCACGTTGTGGTGGGACTTGATCACGTGGGCCTTGCCGCTCTTGGCGCCGGCCGATTCGATCACGTCCGGGTAGATGGTGCCCTGGGCGAGGTACTTGATGTTGTCCAGTTTGTTGGACTGGGCATCGAATACGTCGATGAAGGTGCGACCGATGATCTTGCGCTTCTTCTCCGGGTCGGACTCGCCGGCCAGGTTGTTCAGGAACTGATCTTCAGCGTTGGCGCGGATCACCTTGACGCCCATGTTCTCGGCGAACATGGCCATCACTTGCTCGCCTTCGTGCAGGCGCAGCAGGCCGTTGTCGACGAAGACGCAGGTCAGTTGGTCGCCGATGGCCTTGTGCAGCAGCGCCGCAACCACGGAGGAGTCAACACCGCCGGACAGGCCCAGCAGGACGTTGTCGGTGCCGACCTGGGCACGTACGTTGGCGATGGCGTCTTCAGCGATCTTCGACGGGGTCCACAGGGCTTCGCACTGGCAGATGTCGAGGATGAAGCGCGACAGGATGCGACCGCCTTGCTTGGTGTGGGTCACTTCCGGGTGGAACTGCACGCCGTAGTAGCCGCGCTCGTCGTTGAACATGCCGGCAATCGGGCAGCTCGGGGTGCTGGCCAGGATGTGGAAGTCTTCCGGCATCCGGGTGACCTTGTCACCGTGGCTCATCCATACGTCGAGGCCAAACAGGCCGTCGGCGTCGATGTGGTCTTCGATGCCGTCCAGCAGGCGGCTCTTGCCGACTACGTCGACACGGGCGTAACCGAATTCACGCAGCTCGGAACCTTCAACCTTGCCGCCCAGTTGCTCGGCCATGGTCTGCATGCCGTAGCAGATACCGAAGACCGGCACGCCCAGGTCAAACACCGCCTGCGGGCAACGCGGGCTGTTGGCTTCATGCACGGACTCGGGGCCGCCGGCGAGAATGACGCCTTTTGGAGCGAATTCGCGAATCGCTTCGTCGTCCATGTCGAACGGATGCAGTTCGCAGTACACGCCGATTTCACGCACGCGGCGGGCGATCAGCTGGGTGTACTGGGAACCGAAGTCGAGGATCAGGATGCGGTGGGCGTGAATGTCGAGGGCCATGAGATCAGTCTCGTCTAATGAATCAGAAACAACTCGGGGCTGAATAAGACAGCCCCGGTTACTTAACTATTTGCTGGAAGCATCAACCTACGCGGTAGTTTGGCGCTTCCTTGGTGATCTGTACGTCGTGGACGTGGGACTCGGCCATGCCGGCACCGGTGATCCGCACGAACTCAGGCTTGGTGCGCATTTCTTCGATGTCGGCGCTGCCGGTGTAGCCCATCGAGGAACGCAGGCCGCCCATCAGTTGATGGATGATGGCGCTCAGGGTGCCCTTGTACGGAACACGCCCTTCAATGCCTTCCGGTACCAGCTTCTCGGCGCCCGCGGAGGAGTCCTGGAAGTAGCGGTCGGAAGAGCCTTGAGCCTGGGACATGGCGCCCAGGGAACCCATGCCACGGTAAGCCTTGTACGAACGACCCTGGAACAGTTCGATCTCGCCCGGCGCTTCTTCAGTACCGGCGAACATCGAGCCCATCATCACGCAGGAAGCACCGGCGACGATGGCCTTGGACAGGTCACCGGAGAAACGGATGCCGCCGTCGGCGATCAACGGTACGCCAGTGCCTTCAAGGGCAGCGGCGACGTTGGCGATGGCGCTGATTTGCGGCACGCCTACACCGGCCACGATACGGGTGGTGCAGATCGAGCCAGGGCCGATACCGACCTTGACCGCATCAGCACCGGCTTCGGCCAGGGCCTTGGCAGCAGCGCCGGTGGCAATGTTGCCGCCGATCACTTGCACGTCAGGGAAATTCTGTTTGACCCAGCGAACGCGGTCGATCACGCCTTTGGAGTGACCGTGGGCAGTGTCGACCACCACCACGTCAACACCGGCAGCCACCAGGGCCGCTACACGGTCACCGGTGTCTTTGCCGGTACCGACCGCAGCGCCTACGCGCAGACGACCTTGATCGTCCTTGCTGGCCAGCGGGTAAGCCTTGGCTTTTTCGATGTCGTTGACGGTCATCATGCCCTTGAGGGCGAATTTGTCGTCGACGATCAGTACGCGTTCGATGCGGTGCTTGTGCAGCAGCTCGCGCACATCGTTCTTGTCGGCGCCTTCCTTGACAGTAACAAGGCGCTCTTTAGGCGTCATCACTTCACGGACGGTGACTTCAAGACGGTTCTCGAAACGCACGTCACGGGAAGTGACGATGCCGACCAGGTCGCCATCGTGCAGCACCGGAACGCCGGAGATGTTGTGCAGGCGGGTCAGGTCGAACAGGTCACGAACGGTGGCATCGGCCTCGATGGTGATCGGGTCCTTGACCACACCGGCTTCGTAACGCTTGACCTTGCGAACTTCGGCAGCTTGCTGCTCGATGGTCATGTTCTTGTGGATGATGCCGATGCCGCCTTCCTGAGCCATGGCGATTGCCAAACGGGCTTCAGTGACGGTGTCCATGGCAGCGGAAACCAGAGGAATATTCAGCTCGATGCCACGGGTTAGGCGGGTCTTGAGACTGACTTCGTTAGGAAGCACCTCGGAATAACCGGGCACTAGGAGAATGTCGTCGAATGTCAGAGCTTCTTGGCTGATACGCAGCATCGCGGGGGCTCCCGAGCGGGAAAATGGAAGCGCGCCATTATAGTCAGACACCCCCTCGGGTTCAATGTAAAACTCTGACAAACTTGGTAATACTGATAGATGGATGATTTTTGCAGCACTGAGCGTTCCCACGCTCTGCGTGGGAACGCTCACATCGGATTAAAGTTCGACTTTGACCCAACTCATCTTCTGGTCCAGCCAGTCGGCAAATTCGTCGATAAAACTCTGCTTGAACCCCGCCTCCGCCCAGTTATTGAAGATGAATCCCAGGTTGGAAAAGCCGCATTCCTGCAGGAACAGGAAACCGTTGATGTCGTCCTCATGCCCACACAGCGGGCAGGTGAAGTTATCGGTGTGGCCGGGCATCCAGTCTTCCAGGCTTTCGAACAGGGCTTCGCCGACTTCCTTGAGGCACTCGGGACAGCCGGCCTCTTCCAGGAAGCCTTTGGCCGGGGTGTAGATGCAGCGCTTGTAGATGATCTCCAGGCCGTTGATCGGCTCGTTGAACGGCAGCGCGTCGGGGTGCAGCACCACGGCGCGGGCACCGTCGGCCAGGGCATAGCCCATGCGGTTGCCGGTGCGCCCGCAGGTGGTGAGTTCTTCCTTGACGATGTTCTTGCGCACCAGCCAGCGCACGATCGCCCGGGCGCGGGGTTCGTGGACGGGTAGCGTGGAGATTTTCGGGACAAGGATGCTTTGGGAATTCATGGGAGTCCTGCGGCGTGGCTACTGGCGCCTTCGCGAGCAAGCCCGCTCCCACAGGGGGAATGCGTTCCAAATGTGGGAGCGGGCTTGCTCGCGAAGAGGCCCTGAAGGCTGGCAGCTTAATCCCTGAAACAATCAGGTCAAGTACTCAAGTAACGGGCAATCAAGGCAATGCCACTGGCCAGCACCAGCCAGGTCACCAACCGCACAAACGCCTCGCGGGACATGCGCAGGGTCAACCGCCGCCCCGCCCACAGCCCGAGCGCCATGGCCGGCAACAGGCACACCGCCAACATCAACAAGGGTAGCTCGGCATACACGCCCGCGATCAGAAACAGGCTCAGGCGCACCACCGTGCTGCAACTGATCAACGCACTCTGGGTCGCCCGCGCGCCATCCTTGGGCAATCGGCTGTTGAGGTAGATCGCATACAGAAAGCCGCCACTGCCAAACAACGCGCCAAACAGCCCGCCGACAACCCCCATGGGAATCGCCCAGCCGGCTGCCATCTGCGTGGGCTTGGCCTTCACCGCCAGGCTGTAGATCGCATAGGCGCTGATAAACAGCCCCATCAACAGCAGCAATAAATCAGAGTGCAGGTTGAGCAGGAAGATCACCCCAAGGGTGCAGCCAATCGCCATGCACGGCAGTAGCCTGAACAACTCCGGTTTCACCACATCCCGGCGCGATTGCAGAAGGTTGCCGAAGGCCGCGACAAAATCCAGCAGCACCAGCAAGGGGATGATCTTCGACAGCGGCATGAACAGAATCAGGATCGGCCCCGCCACCAATGCGGTACCAAAGCCTGCAATGCCGAACACGATATACGCCAGGGCAATCGCCACGCCGATCACCAGCCAGTCCACACCGCCAAACGACCAATGACTCAACAGCTCGACCGGACTCATGACGTATTCCTTATTAGAGATGGCCATCACTTTAGCCATTGGCAAGCGTTGCGACTAATATCTTCAAAGCCCTTCACTCATCTCGAAAAGGCATGACTTGTGATTTCCACCCGGCAATTGCGTTACTTCGTCGAAATCGCCGAGAGCGGCAGCTTCAGCGCAGCGGCCAAGCGGCTGTTTGTGGCGCAATCGGCACTGAGTCGGCAGATCAAGGAGCTGGAAAACCTGCTGCAAACGCCATTGTTCGAGCGTACCGCGCGCCAGCCAAGACTGACGGCTGCGGGAGAGGCTTTCTATCCGCGGGCACGCAACCTGCTGGGCGAATTGCTCAAGGCCAGTGAGATGGCGACGCAAGTGGGCAATGGACAGCTCGGCACGCTGCGGATGAGCCATTCGAGCACGGTGCCGATGAGTGGCCGCCTGCTGCGCGGCATCGGTGCCTGGCTGGAACGATGCCCGGGCGTGTCGATGGACATCGCCAAACTGTCCTCCGAAGCCCAGTTGGAAGAAATCGCCGACGGCCGACTGGAGGTCGGGCTGTTGCGCTTACCGGTGTTGCGCCAGCGCGAAGGCGTGCGCATCGTCCCTTTATATAGCGAGCGACTGTTGCTGGCCGTGCCGCCGAACCACCGGTTGGCCGGGCACACATCCGGTATCGATTTGGCGCAACTGAAGAACGAAGCGTTTATCTCGATCCCTCACCCCCAGCGCGGAGGGCTGAGTTACCTGTCAGCCGAGTTGTGCATGCGTGCAGGATTTTTCCCCAAGGCGGCGCGGGTGATGTCGCGCAAGACCACGCAGTTACAGCTGATCCAGGCCGGATTCGGCATCGCCTTGCTGCCGGAGTCGATGCAGGACATTGCGCCGGCCAACATCCATTTTTTACCCCTGGCCGATCCCGATTGCCAAAGCACCGTCGCCCTCGCCTGCCAGCAAACGCCGAACGCGCTGGTGGAGCAGTTCTGTCAAACCCTGCACGAATGCCTATAAACTGCCGCCCATGATTAAAGATCCCTTTGCCCGTCTGGGCCTGGACCGCGAAGTCCTGACTGTCAGCCAGCTCAACGGCCGCGCGCGGGTGTTGCTGGAAGACGTGTTCACCAATATCTGGGTCGAAGGCGAGATCTCCAACCTCGCCCGCCCGGCCTCCGGCCACGTGTATTTCACCCTCAAGGACAGTGGCGCCCAGGTGCGTTGTGCGCTGTTCCGGCAGAACGCCGCACGGGTGCGCCAGGCGTTGAAAGACGGCCTGGCGGTGAAGGTGCGGGGCAAGGTCTCGCTGTTTGAGGGCCGTGGCGACTATCAGCTGATTCTCGACACGGTGGAGCCGGCCGGTGACGGCGCACTGCGCCTGGCCTTCGACGCGCTGAAGGAAAAACTCAGCGCCGAAGGCCTGTTCAGTGCCGAGCGCAAGGTGCCGCTGCCCGCCCACCCACGGCGCATCGGGATTATCAGCTCGCCCACCGGCGCGGTGATTCGCGACATCGTCAGCGTGTTCCGCCGCCGGGCACCCAACGTGGAACTGACGTTGATCCCGACAGCCGTACAAGGTCGTGAAGCCGTGGCGCAAATCGTCCGCGCACTGAAGCTGGCCGATGCACGCGGCTTCGACGCGCTGATCCTGGCCCGTGGCGGCGGGTCGCTGGAAGACCTCTGGTGCTTCAACGAAGAAGCCGTGGCGCGTGCGGTGGATGCCTGCGTAACGCCCATCGTCAGCGCCGTTGGCCATGAGACCGATGTGTCGATCAGCGACTTTGTCGCCGACGTACGCGCCCCAACGCCTTCCGCCGCTGCCGAGCTGTTGGCGCCGGACTCCAGCCACCTGACTCGCCAGGTAGAGAACCTGCACCGCCGCCTGGTGATGCTGATGCGCAACCGCCTGACCCACGACCGCCTGCGCCTGGAAGGTATGGCTCGTCGCCTGCGTCACCCGGGCGAGCGCCTGCGCCAACAGGCCCAGCGCCTGGATGACCTGGACATGCGCCTGCGGCGTGCCTTCGAGCGCAGCCTCAACACCCGTCGCGAGCGTTTGATCCGCCTGGAAACCCGCCTCGCCGGCCAACACCCCGGCCGCCAACTGGCGCTGTTGCGCCAACGCCTGGACAGCCTTGCCGAACGCTTGCCCCGTGCCATGCGCGAAGGCCTCAAGGCCCGTCGCCTGCAACTGCAAAGCCAGGTGCAGACGCTGCACGTGGTCAGCCCGCTGGCGACGCTTGGACGCGGCTACAGCATCTTGCTCGACGAACGCGGCCAGGCGATTCGCAACGCCGCGCAAACCCACACCGGCCAGCGCCTGACCGCGCGCCTCGGTGAAGGCCAATTGCAGGTACGGGTGGAAGACAACCACCTGACGCCCGTCACCCTCTCGTTACTGGATTGATTGATGCCACGCTTTTTAAGTTTGTTGATGCTGCTGTGCCTGACCTTTAACGCCCATGCCGACAGCTACATCACCCGCCTGCTGAACAAGCCGGTGCCCGGTGGCGTGGCGGTGGTCGACCTCGGCACTTCGGCCACGGCGCCCAAAGCCACCTACATGAACCGCCCAGTGCTGGTGGTGAAGGAGCAAAACAACTGGCTGGCGATTGTGGGCATCCCGCTGACGGTCAAGCCCGGCACCCAACGCATTACCAGCGGCAGCCAGAACCTGCCGTTTGTCGTGGGCTTCAAGAAATACCCCGAGCAGCACATCACCCTGAAGAACAAGAGCCAGGTGAACCCGGACCCGGCGCAACTCAAGCGCATCGAAGGCGAGCTGGCGGTCCAGCTCAAGGCGTATCGCAGTTTCAGCCCGAACACGCCGAGCAACCTGCTGCTGGACAAGCCGGTGAACGGGCCGCTGTCGAGCAAGTTCGGCGTACGACGTTTCTTCAATGGCGAGGAGCGGAATCCGCATTCCGGCCTGGACTTTGCCGTGGGCGCCGGCACGCCGATCAAGACCCCGGCAGCGGGCAAGGTGATCCTGACCGGCAACTACTTCTTCAACGGCAACACCGTGTTTGTCGACCATGGCCAGGGCTTTATCAGCATGTTCTGCCATATGTCGAAGATTGATGTGAGCGTGGGCCAGCAACTGGCTCGTGGTGCGGTGGTGGGCAAGGTCGGTTCCACTGGCAGGGCGACCGGGCCGCATATGCATTGGAACATCAGCCTGAACGACGCACGGGTGGATCCGGCGATCTTTATCGGCGCGTTTCAGCCCTGATGCTCAATTGCGCACCCGGCAAAGGGTGCGCAAACAAAACAACCCCGCGCACAATTCTCAACCATAAAATCTCGTTTTCCTCAGCAATAGCAGAACTTCTCTCAATTTTTTCCGACTGCTTGCCATCTTTCACCCCGGCGGTTAGGGTTGGACCTATGAAAACCTCTCACACCCTCATTCAGCTCCGCCAGCACCGCAGCCTGTGCCTAGTCAGCGCACGACTGCCAGGCTGAATCGATCTGCCTCGTCTTCTGCTTCATCCCCAATAACAGTTTTACGGCAGGCCGCCTTTTCTCGGCCCCTAGACAAAGGATTTCCCGATGAGCATGCTCAAAGACCCGTCTTCGAAGTACCGCGCGTTCCCGACCATTGATATCCCGGACCGCACCTGGCCTTCGAAAACCATCACCACCGCGCCGATCTGGTGCAGTTCCGACCTGCGCGACGGCAACCAGTCGCTGATCGAACCGATGGACGCGGTGAAAAAGCTGCGTTTCTGGAAGACCCTGGTGGCCGTCGGTGTGAAGGAAATCGAAGCCTCCTTCCCGGCTGCGTCGCAAACCGATTTCGACTTCGTGCGCACCCTGATCGAAGACAATCACATCCCCGAGGACACCACCATCCAGGTGCTGACCCAGGGCCGTGAAGACTTGATCGCACGCACCTTCGAATCCCTGCGCGGGGCGAAGAAAGCCATCGTTCACTTGTACAACGCCACCTCGCCGTCGTTCCGCCGCATCGTGTTCAACCAGGACAAGGATGGCATCAAGGCGATCGCGGTCAACGCGGCCAAGCTGTTCGTCAAATACGCCGCCCAGCAGCCGGAAACCCAGTGGACCTTCGAATACTCGCCAGAGACGTTCAGCGCCACTGAGCTTGAGTTCGCCAAGGAAGTCTGTGACGCGGTGATCGAGGTCTGGAACCCGACGCCTGAGCACAAGGTGATCCTCAACCTGCCAGCCACCGTCGAGTGCGCCACCCCGAACATCTATGCCGACCAGATCGAGTGGTTCGGTCGTCATATCAACCGTCGCGACAGCGTGATCATCAGCCTGCACACCCACAACGACCGTGGCACCGGCGTAGCCGCCACCGAGTTGGGCCTGATGGCCGGCGCCGACCGTGTCGAAGGCTGCCTGTTCGGCAACGGCGAGCGTACCGGTAACGTCGACCTGGTCACCGTGGCCTTGAACATGTACACCCAGGGCCTCGACCCTCAGCTGGACTTCTCCGACATCGACGGTATTCGCAAAGTCGTCGAAGAGTGCAACCAGATCCCGGTGCACCCGCGTCACCCGTACGTCGGCGACCTGGTTCACACCGCCTTCTCCGGCTCCCACCAGGACGCGATCCGCAAGGGCTTCACCCAGCAGAAAGACGACGCCTTGTGGGAAGTGCCGTACTTGCCGATCGACCCGGCCGACATCGGCCGCAGCTACGAGGCGGTGATCCGCGTCAACAGCCAGTCGGGCAAAGGCGGCATCGCCTACCTGCTGGAGCAGGAATACGGCATCAGCTTGCCGCGCCGCATGCAGATCGAGTTCAGCCAGGTGGTACAGGCCGAAACCGACCGCGTGGGCCTGGAGATGACCGCCGCGCAGATCTACAGCTTGTTGCAGCGTGAATACCTGCAAGCCAACATTCCTTACGCGCTGGTCAGCCATCGCTTGCAGGAAGAGAACGGCAACAGCTCGGTGGAAGTTGAAGTCTCCGGCAAGGGCCAGGGCGAAACCAACCTGCGCTGGCACGGCAAAGGCAACGGCGCCCTGGAAGCGCTGGTGGCCGGGCTGCCGATTGGTGTGGAGATCATGGATTACAACGAACATGCGATTGGCGCCGGCACCAATGCCAAGGCGGCGGCCTACATCGAGCTGCGAGTGAACGGTGAGCGTCCGGTGCATGGCGTGGGCATTGATGAAAACATCACCACGGCGAGCTTCAAGGCGGTGTTCAGCGCGCTGAACCGCTCGTTGAGCCAGCTGGAAGCGAAAGCGGCATAAACACTGACCGCTGAAATGCAAAAGGCCCCGGGATGAGAATCCAGGGGCCTTTTTTATGATCGTTCCCACGCTCCGCGTGGGAATGCAGCTCGGACGCTCCGCGTCCCGAAGCGTGACGCGGAGCGTCACAAGAGGCGTGCCCACGCAGAGCGTGGGAACGATTTATACGAACTCGAAGCTGTCCGCATCCAGGTTCGCCGGGAAGCGCGTGCGGTACTCCGCCAATTCCGCTGCGTCCAGGCACACCTGGAACACCCCGTCCGCCTCCCCTGCGCTCAGCAGGCTTTCGCCCTGGAAGTCCAGGACCTGGCTGTCGCCGGTGTAGGCAAAGCCCTTGCCGTCGGTGCCCACCCGATTCACCGCCGCCACGTAGCACAGGTTTTCAATGGCCCGTGCCGGCAGCAGACGGTTCCAGTGCTGGCGACGTGCGCCCGGCCAGTTGGCGGTGTACAGCAGCAAGTCAGTGTCCTGGGCGTCACGACTCCACACCGGGAATCGCAGGTCGTAGCAGATCAACGGACGAATCCGCCACCCCTTGAGTTCGAACTGCACCTGGCGCTCGCCGGGGGTGTAGTGGTCGTGTTCACCGGCCATACGGAACAGGTGACGCTTGTCGTAGTGCAACACCTCACCATCCGGTCGCGCCCACAGCAGGCGGTTGCGGTGGCTGCCATCGGCGGCCTGGATGATCACGCTGCCGGTGATCACCGCGTTGTACTTCTTCGCCTGGGCCTGCAGCCATTGATGGGTGGGGCCGTTTTCAGGCTCGGCGAGGGTTTCCGATTCCATCGAGAAACCGGTGGTGAACATCTCCGGTAGCACGATCAGGTCGGCACCCTTGGCCTGTTCCAGCAACAGTTCAAAATGCTCCAGGTTGGCCTGGCGGTCGTGCCAGGCCAGGGTGGTTTGCACCAGGGCGATGTTCAGGTTGGGCAGTGCACTCAGATCACGCATAGTTTCTCGGCTGCTTGACGCAGCGTCTCCTCGCGTTTGGCAAAGCACAGTCGCACCAGGCGCTGGCCTTGCGGTGGGTTCCGGTAGAACACCGAGACCGGGATGGTCGCAACGCCGTGTTCGCGGGTCATCCACAGCGACATGGCGACGTCATCCAGGTCCGGGCGAATCTGTGAGTAATCCACCAATTGAAAGTAGGTACCGGCCACCCGGGTAAAGCTGAAACGCGACGGTTCCAGCAGGTCGCAGAACAGGTCGCGCTTGGCTTGATAAAAAGCCGGCAGCTCCTCGACGTGTTCCGGGTGTTCGGCCATGAAGTCTGCCAAAGCGTACTGCAACGGGGTCACGCCGCAAAAGTTGACATATTGATGCACCTTGCGCAGCTCGGCGCTGAGGGCTGGCGGCGCGACCACGTAGCCGGTTTTCCAGCCGGTGACGTGGTAGGTCTTGCCGAACGAACTGACCACAAACGCACGCTGATACAGCTCTTCGTGGGCCAACACGCTGACATGGGGCACTCCGTCGAATACCAGATGCTCGTAGACCTCGTCGCTGACCAGGTAGATGTCGCGGTCGCGGATCAACTCGGCCAACTGGTCCAGCTCGGCACGGCTGATCAGGGCACCGGTGGGGTTATGCGGGCTGTTGAGGATGATCATGCGGGTGCGCGGCGACAGCGCAGCGCGCAGTTGCTCGAAGTCCAGGGCGAAATCATCCAGGCCCAGTTGCACGTGTACGCAGCGACCGCCTGCCAGTTCCACAGAAGGCTCGTAGCTGTCGTAGGCCGGATCGAACACGATGACTTCATCACCGCTGCGGATCACCGCCTGGATCGCACAGAAGATCGCTTCAGTGGCGCCTGGGGTGATGGTCACTTCGCTGTCGGCATTCACCGTTGCGCCATAGCTGCGGGCGATCTTGGCCGCCACTTGCTGGCGCAGTACCGGCAGGCCGGTCATGGGGGCGTATTGGTTATGGCCCAGGGCAATGTGTCTGCCCACTCCATCGAGCAACTCCTGGGGCCCGTTAAAGTCGGGAAAGCCCTGGGACAGGTTGAGCGCACCGGTTTCGGCAGCGAGTTGCGACATGGTGGTGAAGATGGTGGTGCCGACATTCGGCAGCTTGCTGGTGATCATCGGTGCGCCCCTTGCGGTGAGCCCCAAGTTTTAAGCTGCATGCCGCGAAGGGTCAACCGCCAGGCACAAAAAAAGGGCTCCGAAAGAGCCCTTTTTCAACCGATCAGGATCAGCGCTTGTCGCGGCGCTTTTTGTCGGCCTTCTTGTGGTGCGTCATCATCCGGCGCTTTTTGTTGACCTGGCGGTCGGTGAGGCTGTTCTTGTTACCTTCGTACGGGTTCTCGCCACCCTTGAACTCGATACGGATCGGCGTACCGACCAGTTTCAAGACGCGGCGGTAGGTATTTTCCAGGTAACGCACGTAGGACTTCGGCACCTTCTCCAGCTGGTTACCGTGAATCACGATAATCGGCGGGTTGGCACCACCCAAGTGAGCGTAGCGCAGCTTGATCCGACGGTTGTTGACCATCGGCGGCGCGTGCTCGCTGACCGCATCTTCAAGAATCTGGGTCAGGCGGTTGGTCGGCCAGCGGGTAACCGCGGACTTGAACGAGTTCTGCACCGAGGCGTAGAGGTTACCCACGC
This sequence comes from Pseudomonas sp. B6001, assembly GCF_013386015.1. Lineage (NCBI taxonomy): Bacteria > Pseudomonadati > Pseudomonadota > Gammaproteobacteria > Pseudomonadales > Pseudomonadaceae > Pseudomonas > Pseudomonas sp. B6001. The sequence continues at coordinate 142,034 of NZ_JACAOX010000007.1, read as the reverse complement.
CGGTACCGTGCAGTGCCGATATAAAGTGGATATCGGCAAACTCGACGAAGAACAGGCGACGCTGCAGCTCGACCTTGACGTAGTCGCGCTCGCTCGGCGTCATGCCGTCCCACTTGTTGATCGCAATCACCAGGGCGCGACCGGCTTCCAGGGCAAAGCCCAGCAAGTTCAGGTCGTGGTCTACCACGCCTTCGCGGGCGTCCATGACGAAGATCACTACGTTGGCGTCTTTGATCGCCTGCAGGGTTTTCACCACGGAGAACTTTTCAACTTCTTCGTGGATCTTGCCGCGCTTGCGCACACCGGCAGTGTCGATCAGCGTGTACTTCTCGTCGTTACGCTCGAACGGGATGTAGATGCTGTCGCGAGTGGTGCCCGGCTCGTCATAGACGATTACCCGGTCTTCACCGAGCATGCGGTTGACCAGGGTCGACTTGCCGACGTTCGGACGGCCGATGATCGCGATCTTGATACCGTCTTTTTCGCTTGGGCCAGGAATGCGCTTGGCTTCCTCGCCTTCGGCAACGATTTCTTCTTCGCCTTCGACTTCATCCACGTCATCACGCGGGAAGTCGCGCAGGGCGATTTCCAGCATCTGGGTGATGCCGCGACCGTGGGCACCGGCGATCGGGATCGCATCGCCCAGGCCCATCGGGCTGAACTCGGCGCGGGCCATTTCAGGATCGATATTGTCGATCTTGTTGGCCACCACGTAGGAACGCTTGTTGCGCTTGCGCAGGTGCTCGCCAATCATCTGGTCTGCAGCGGTGTAGCCCGCGCGGGCGTCCACCAGGAACAACACGACATCAGCTTCTTCAATGGCCAGCAGCGACTGCTCGGCCATCTTTTCGTCCATGCCATGCTCGTCACCGGAGATACCACCGGTGTCGACAATAATGTAGGAGCGCCCTTGCCACTTTGCCTCACCGTATTGGCGATCACGGGTCAGACCGGACAAGTCGCCGACGATGGCGTCGCGAGTCCTGGTCAGGCGGTTGAACAAGGTGGACTTGCCGACGTTCGGTCGGCCCACCAGGGCGATTACGGGAACCATGCGGCTCTCCACTTCGTTATTTCAGAAAATACAAAAGCCGCTGCAAGGCAGCGGCTGGTGCTCGGGGCAGCGCTCGAAAGCGCCGCATGCCCTGCCGAAGCAGGGCCGCCTGGGAATTACCCCAAGCATAGTCAAACCATTACTTGATGGTCAGCGCTTCCAGTTTGCCGCTGTTGCCATACACGTAAAGCATGTTACCTACCACCAGCGGACGGGCACGCAGGCCGTCGCTGTCGATACGTTCGCGACCCACGAAGCGACCGTCCACCTGGCTCAGCAGGTGCAGGTAACCTTCAAAGTCGCCTACCGCCACGTAGCTGGAGAACACTTCCGGTGCCGACAACTGACGGCGGGCCAGGGAGTCGTTGCTCCACAATGCAGTGGTGGAACGCTCGTCGACACTTTCAACGGTGCCGGACGCCAGGCTTACGTAGACGCTGCCAAACCCTTGGGCGACACCGGCGTAGCTGGAAGCATCACGCTGCCAGTTGATCCGGCCGCTCTGCACGTCCAGCGCCGCAACACGGCCCTGATAAGTAGCGACGTAAAGGGTATCACCCGACAGCAGCAAGCCACCGTCGATGTCCACTACGCGGTCCAGTTCCGAACGACCTTGAGGAATCGCGACCCGGGTTTCCCAGGCCGGGACGCCGTTCTGGGTGTCCAGGGCGACCACTTTACCGGTCGACAGGCCTGCCAGTGCCAGGTTGCTGGTCACAACCGGACCGCTGGTACCGCGCAAGGTCAGGACCGCCGGCGTACTGTCATACAACCAGCGCTGGTTACCGGTGGCGGCGTCAAGGCCGATCACACGGTCATCCTGGGTCTGCACGACAACCACGTCACCGTTGGTAGCCGGTGGCGAGAGCACTTCACTGGTCACGCGAGCGCGCCATTTCTCTTCACCGGTGCTCGAATCCAGTGCCACGACGTCGCCTTTCAGCGTACCGAGCATCACCAGGCCAGAACCCACGCCAACGGCGCCGGACACAGGCAGTTCGAGGTCTTTCTTCCACTTGACGTCGCCGTTCATGCGATCCATGGAGACCACAACACCGGTGGAATCAGCGGCGTAGATAGTGTCACCGTCGATCGCCGGGACCATCAGGTTGTACAGATCGCCCTGACCGTCACCAATGGAGCGGCTCCACTGCTTTTGCAGGACCACTTCTTCCTTGAAGCTGGTCAGCTCGGCCGGAGGCAGTTCTTTTTTGCTGTTGCTGCTGCAACCCGCGGCCAAAACGGCCAGAGCCAGCAATGCTGCATGTTTCCAACGGATCACGTCACGCATCCCCTTTGGCCAAGTCGTCGAGCTTGATTTGTAAGCCACCGACCGCCGCTTCATCAGACAGCGCCGCCTTGGCTTTTTGGTACGCAGCATTGGCTTCGTCGGTACGACCCAATTGGACCAGAAGGTCGCCCTTGAGCTCTTCACGAGTGGCCAGGAATGCCTTGTCAGCATCGCCGTCGAGCAGTTTCAGTGCTTCGTCGGCCTTGTTCTGTGCCGCCAGTACCTGAGCCAGACGCTGACGTGCGATTTCACCCAGTGTCGGGTTGGCCGGCTTGTCGGTGATGGCTTTCAGCTCGGAGGCTGCGTCATCCAGCTTGCCGTTGTCGACCGCAACTTTTGCGACGAACAGGCTGCCGTATTGCGCGTAGGTGCTACCGCCGAATTCGCTCTTCAGCTTGCCGGCCAGGTCTGCAACCTGGGCCAGGTCAGGCTTGCCGTTTGGCGTCAGCGTGGTTTCCAGCAGTTGCTGATAGATAATCGAGGCGCCTTGCGACTGGTTAGCCTGATACTTGTGCCAGGCTTGCCAGCCGAACACCACTACTAAAGCCAGCAAGCCGCCAGTGACCAGGGGCTTACCGTTGCGCTGCCACCAGTCTTTGAACTCGGCCAGCTGGTCATCATCAGTACTCGACACCCCAATACTCCTTAATCGCTAAATCGGCTGTTTGACAGCTTCAACCCTGCACGATGCAGGTGGCCAGGTGCGCTGCAAGCGCATCAAAGGCAATGCTTTGTTGTTCACCCTGACCACGCAGGGGTTTGAAACTTACCACTTGCTGGGCCAACTCATCATCACCCAGGATCAGTGCATACAACGCACCGCTCTTGTCGGCTTTCTTGAACTGGCTTTTGAAGCTGCCGGCGCCGGCATTGACTTGCAGGCGCAGGTTCGGCAGTTGGTCGCGCAGTTTCTCGCTCAGGGCCAGGGCAGCCAGTTCGGCCGCCTCGCCAAAGGCACAGAAGTACACGTCCACCTGACGGGAGATTTCTTCGGGAACCTGCTCCAGGGTTTCCAGCAGCAGGATCAGCCGCTCGATGCCCATGGCAAAACCTACGCCGGTGGTCGGCTTGCCGCCCATCTGCTCGACCAGGCCGTCGTAACGACCACCGGCACACACCGTGCCCTGGGCGCCGAGCTTGTCGGTGACCCACTCGAACACGGTCTTGCTGTAGTAATCGAGGCCACGCACCAGTTTCGGGTTGATGACGTAAGGAATACCGGCTGCATCCAGGCGAGCCTTGAGGCCCTCGAAGTGGATACGGGACTCGTCGTCCAGGTAGTCGGCCATTTTCGGCGCGTCCACCAGTACGGCCTGGGTCTCGCCGTTCTTGGTGTCCAGTACCCGCAGCGGGTTGGTTTTCAGGCGGCGCTGGCTGTCTTCGTCCAGCTTGTCCAGGTGGGCCGACAGGAATTCCACCAGGGCTTCGCGGTAGCGGCCCCGGGATTCGCTGGTGCCCAGGCTGTTGAGTTCAAGCTTGACCGCATCGCGGATGCCCAGCATGCCCCACAGGCGCCAGGTCAGCACGATCAGCTCGGCGTCGATGTCCGGACCGTCGAGGTTGAAGACTTCCAGGCCGATCTGGTGAAACTGGCGATAACGGCCTTTCTGCGGACGCTCGTGGCGGAACATCGGGCCGATGTACCAGAGCTTCTGCGGCTGGCCACCGCCGGTGAGGCCATGTTCGAGCACCGCACGCACACACGCGGCAGTACCTTCCGGACGCAGGGTCAGGGAGTCACCGTTGCGGTCTTCGAAGGTGTACATCTCTTTTTCGACGATGTCGGTCACTTCACCGATGGAGCGCTTGAACAGCTCGGTGAACTCGACGATCGGCATGCGGATCTGCTTGTAACCGTAGTTATCCAGCAGGCGCGCGACAGTGCCCTCGAAGTAGCGCCACAGGGGCGTCTGCTCAGGCAGGATGTCGTTCATGCCACGAATGGCTTGCAGAGACTTGCTCACATCAAATCCTTAAATTCGTTCGATCAGCCGCGCGCGATAACCGCTGCGTCAGCTTCGACCTTTTCGGCCGCTTTCTGGCGGATCAGCCGTTCCAGCTCATCCACCAGATTGTCATTCGTCAATTTCTGCGACGGCTTGCCGTCGATGTAAATCAGGTTTGGCGTACCACCGGTCAGGCCCACATGGGCCTCTTTGGCCTCACCCGGCCCGTTGACCACACAGCCGATCACCGCGACATCCAGCGGCACCAGCAGGTCTTCGAGGCGTACTTCCAGTTCGTTCATGGTTTTCACCACGTCGAAGTTCTGCCGCGAGCAGCTCGGGCAGGCAATGAAGTTGATGCCACGGGAACGCAAATGCAGGGATTTGAGAATGTCGTAACCGACTTTCACTTCCTCTACCGGGTCTGCCGCGAGGGAGATGCGAATAGTATCGCCAATCCCGTCGGCCAGCAGCATACCGAGACCCACCGCAGATTTCACTGTGCCTGAGCGTAAACCGCCGGCTTCAGTGATACCCAGGTGCAGCGGCTGGACGATTTCCTTGGCCAGCAGGCGGTACGCTTCTACCGCCATGAACACGTCGGAAGCCTTTACGCTGACCTTGAAGTCCTGGAAATTCAGGCGTTCAAGGTGTTCTACGTGGCGCAGCGCGGACTCGACCAGTGCGGCCGGCGTCGGCTCGCCGTACTTCTTTTGCAGGTCTTTTTCCAGGGAGCCGGCGTTGACGCCGATGCGGATTGGAATCCCGCGATCACGGGCGGCATCCACCACGGCGCGAACCCGGTCTTCACGGCCGATGTTGCCCGGGTTGATCCGCAGGCAATCGACGCCCAACTCGGCCACGCGCAACGCGATCTTGTAGTCGAAGTGAATATCGGCGACCAGCGGCACCTTGACCAGTTGCTTGATGCGGCCAAAGGCTTCGGCAGCGTCCATGTCCGGTACGGAAACCCGCACGATGTCGACGCCCGCCGCTTCCAGGCGGTTGATCTGGGCGACAGTGGCCGCCACATCATTGGTGTCGCTGTTGGTCATGCTCTGTACTGCGATGGGGGCATCGCCGCCCACCGGCACCGAGCCGACCCAGATCTTGCGCGATACGCGACGTTTGATTGGAGATTCGCCGTGCATGACTTTATTGTCCCAACTTGAGGCGAGCAGTCTCGCCACTGGTGAACGGCGCCACGTCCACAGGCTGGCCGTTGTAGGCCACTTGCGCGCCACGGGCAAAGCCCAGACGCAGCGTCAAAGGAGGCTTGCCGCCCTGGTCAAGTGTATCTCCCTTACGCTTCAGACCACTGAACAGCACCTTGCCGTTGCCATCGGAGACTTGCGTCCAGCAGTCAGCGACGTAGGTAATTTGTACTCGGCCATCACCGGCGATCAGTACCGGGGTGGTTGGCGCGGAAATCGCCGGGGCGACGGGAGCCGTTGTTGCCGGAGCCTGCGCCGGTACTGCTGGCGTTGCTGGCGTATGAGCTGGAGCAGCAGGCGTCACTGCAACCGCTGGAGCGGGTGCGACGGGTGCCACTGCGGCGGCAGTACCTGCTTCGGGCGCAGGCTGCTCGGCGCTTGGCTCTGCCTCAGGCGCCGCCTGACTCTGGGCCACGGCCTGGTCTTCCGGCTCATCCAACGGATGAATCTGGGTGGTGCCGTCGGCGCTTTCGACTTCGACGTGCTCCATGGCGTTGCTGGACAAGTCCTTGCCACGCTGGGCGGTCTGATCCTGCCACCATACAAAACCACCGCCGATCACGGCGATGAGCAGCAACAGGCTGACAATGCGCAAAATGGTGTGGGAAACCCGCACAGGCTCTTCAATGCGGCCAAGACCATGGACATTGCTGCCCTGGGAATCGGTACCGGTGATTTGGTCGAATTCCTGGACCAATGCAGCCTGGTCGATACCCAGCAACTTCGCGTAGGCGCGGATATAGCCGCGGGCAAAGGTATGCCCTGGCAGCTTGTCGAATGCGCCAGCTTCAAGGTTGCCCAATGAAGTCGTGGTCAAATTGAGCTTGAGGGCCACTTCTGCCAGCGACCAACCATTGCTTTCGCGGGCCTGACGCAAGGTCTCGCCTGGGTTTCCACGATTAGCTGCTACAACTTCCGGGTGCGCCGCTTTCATCATTGCTCCGACAGGTATTGCTGATATTCCGGCGTACCGGGATAGAGTCGTTCGAGTTGCTGGCCAAAACGTGCGGCCTTGTCGCGTTCTTCATGAACCGTCGCCAGGCGCACACCGAGCAATAGACTACGTGCATTTTGCCCGCTCAGCAGGCTAAAACGCTCGTAATAGTCACGTGCCGGCACATAATGCCTGTCTTCGAAGGACAACTCAGCCATTTCGAGCAAGGCCCGTGGCTGGCGCTGGTTCAGGTGCAGGGCTTTTTCCAGTTGCTGGCGTGCGGTGTCGCGCTGGCCGAGAAGCATTGAGGTCACCCCCAGGTTCTCGAAAACCCGCGAACGCTCAGGATAGAGGGTATCGGCCGCAGCCTGCTGGAAATATTCGGATGCCTGGGCATAACGTTTCTGCGCAAACAAAAAACTGCCGTAGTTATTCAGCAGTCTTGGGTCGCCAGGGCGTGTGGCCAGGGCCTTGTGGAAATATTGATCGGCCAATTCAGGCTCGGCCTGGGCCTGGAACACCAAAGCCAGCGCAGCATTGGCGTCAGCGTCGCTGCCATCCAGCTCAAGGGCCTTCTTCAGCGGCACCTTGGCCTGTTCGGTCATCCCTTGCTGCAAGTACCCCAAGCCCAGCTGCACATAGGCAGCGCGCGCTTCGTCACGGCCCTTGCCGGTTTGCAACGGGCTGTCATGGCCCGATGAAACACAGCCAGCCGCGAGGCTGGCAACAAGCAAAAGCAGCGCAAGGCGCAAGGGCATAGAGATCCTCTCTCAGGTTCGAGTCGCGGCGCTTTGCGGCATATCGTCGGCGGCACTCAATTCACGCACGGCGATATAACGTTCGCTGCGACGGGTGCGATCCAGCACCTGTCCTACCAATTGGCCACATGCCGCATCGATGTCTTCGCCGCGGGTGGTGCGCACGGTGACATTGAAGCCTGCATGGTGCAGTTGATCCTGGAAACGGCGGATGGCGTTGTTGCTCGGCCGCTCATAGCCAGAATGGGGAAACGGGTTAAACGGAATCAGGTTGATCTTGCACGGTACGTTCTTGAGCAACTCGATCATCTCGACCGCGTGCTCGACCTTGTCGTTGATGTCCTTGAGCATGGTGTACTCAATGGTCAACACACGCTTTTCGCCCAAGGTCGCCATGTAGCGCTGGCAAGATTCGAGCAGCATCTTAAGCGGATACTTCTTGTTGATCGGCACCAATTGGTTACGCAATGCGTCATTCGGTGCGTGCAGCGACAACGCCAGGGAGACGTCGATGTGCTTGGCCAGCTCATCGATCATCGGTACCACGCCGGAGGTCGACAGGGTCACGCGGCGCTTGGAGATACCGTAGCCCAGGTCGTCCATCATCAGGTGCATGGCCGCGACAACGTTGTCGAAGTTCAGCAGCGGCTCGCCCATGCCCATCATCACCACGTTGGTGATGGCACGGTCGGCGGTCGCCGGGATGCTGCCGAACGATTTATTGGCAATCCACACCTGGCCGATGACTTCGGCGGCGGTGAGGTTGCTGTTGAAACCTTGCTTGCCGGTGGAGCAGAAACTGCAGTCCAGGGCACAGCCTGCCTGGGACGAAACGCACAGAGTGCCGCGTTTGCCCTGGGGAATGTACACGGTCTCGACGCAGCTGCCGGACGCCACGCGCACCACCCACTTACGGGTGCCGTCGGTGGAAATGTCCTCGCTGACCACTTCGGGGCCGCGAACTTCGGCAATGGCCTTGAGCTTGTCGCGCAGGGCCTTGCTGACGTTCGTCATGGCGTCGAAATCATCGACGCCAAGATGGTGAATCCACTTCATTACCTGAGCGGCACGAAAACGCTTCTCCCCGATTGAGTCGAAGAATTTTTCCATTTCCTGTTGAGTCAGACCCAGCAGGTTGGTTTTTGCAGTCAATGTAGTCATGGATTCACCTTCGCTCTTTTAAGCCAATGCTTAGCGAGCGGTTACTTCAGTAGCAGCGAAAAAGTACGAGATTTCGCGGGCAGCAGCGGCTTCGGAGTCCGAACCGTGAACGGCGTTGGCGTCGATCGATTCAGCGAAGTCAGCACGGATGGTGCCGGCAGCAGCTTCTTTAGGGTTGGTAGCGCCCATCAGCTCACGGTTCAGAGCGATAGCGTTTTCGCCTTCCAGAACCTGAACAACAACAGGGCCGGAGATCATGAAGGCAACCAGGTCGCCGAAGAAACCACGAGCGCTGTGCTCAGCGTAGAAGCCTTCAGCTTCAGCCTTGGACAGTTGCTTGAGTTTCGAAGCTACAACCTTCAGGCCGGCTTTTTCGAAACGAGTGGTGATCTCGCCGATGACGTTTTTTGCAACAGCGTCAGGCTTGATGATGGAGAAAGTACGTTGAACAGCCATGGTGTAACTCCAGAAACGGTAATTTGCGAAAAATTAAACCCGCGAATTATACGCGGGTTCTTGGGTATTGCCTAACTGCGTAAAAAGGCGATTCAGTCTGCTTCTTCGATCCACAGGCCTTGTATCGCCTCAAGAACCTTTTCGCCACCCCGATCCGGGATGTCGTCAAATTCCGGCAGCTGCATCACCAGGTTGCGCAACTTGACGAAGTTCACCGACAGAGGATCGACATCCGGGTGAGCTTCAGCAAGTTGTATAGCGATTTCTTGTACATCAACCCATTTCAGGCTCATGACATTTCCTTGAATCAATGCGGCGCTTCGGCGGCATGGTTGAGCGAATACTTCGGAATCTCGACGGTGAGGTCTTCTGTTCCCACTTTTGCCTGACAGCTCAATCGCGACGTCGGCTCAAGGCCCCACGCCCTATCAAGATAGTCCTCTTCCAGCTCATCAGCCTCTTCCAGGCTATTGAAACCTTCGCGGATGATGCAATGGCACGTGGTACAGGCGTTAACGCCGCCGCAGGCGCTTTCGATCTCGATGTGGTTATCGTGAGCGACTTCGAGAATGGACTTGCCGGTCTCAGCCTCCACAACCATACCGTCCGGGCAATGCTCGGCGTGTGGCAGAAAAATGATCTGCGGCATCAGTTAATCCTCAAGTTCATTCAAGTTGCGGCCCGCCAGGGCGGCTTTTACCGTCTGGTCCATACGACGGGCGGCAAAGGCATCGGTCACTTGCGACAGGCGCTTGGTCTGTTGCTCGATGGCGTAACCATCGGTGCCTTTCATCAATTCAGCCAGTTCCTGCATTTGCAGGTCGATAACCATGCGCTCTTCGGCATCCAGCAGACGTTCGCCGTCAGCTTCCAGGGCGCCCTGCACGGCTTCAAGCAGGCGCTGGGCGTCGACTTGCTGCTCACGCAGCACGCGGGCGACCTTGTCGTCACCGGCGTACTGGAACGAATCCTTGAGCATCTTGGCGATTTCACCGTCGGTCAGGCCGTAGGACGGCTTGACCTGGATGCTGGCTTCAACGCCGGAGGCCAGTTCGCGAGCGGCAACGCTGAGCAAGCCGTCGGCGTCGACCTGGAAGGTCACGCGAATCTTCGCCGCACCAGCCACCATCGCCGGAATGCCGCGCAATTCGAAGCGCGCCAGGGAACGGCAGTCGCTGATCAGCTCACGCTCGCCCTGCAGCACATGAATCATCATGGCCGTCTGACCATCTTTGTACGTGGTGAAGTCCTGGGCGCGGGCAACGGGGATGGTGGTGTTGCGTGGAATCACCTTCTCCATCAGGCCGCCCATGGTTTCCAGCCCCAGGGACAACGGGATCACGTCAAGCAGAAGCAGTTCGCCACCATCACGCTTGTTACCGGCGAGGGTATCGGCCTGGATCGCGGCACCGATAGCCACCACTTGATCCGGGTCGATTTCAGTCAGCGGCTGACGGCCGAAGGCTTCAGCGACCGCCTCACGAACACGCGGCACGCGGGTCGAACCACCCACCATGACCACGGCGACCACGTCTTCCAGCTCGACACCGGAATCACGCACGGCGCGGCGGCAGGCTTTCAGGCTGCGGGCGACCATCGGTTCGATCAACGAATCGAACGCTTCGCGGGTCAGTTGAGCCGACCAGCTACCGTAGGAAACTTCAACCGACGCAGCGTCAGTCAGCGCTTCTTTGGCGGCACAGGCAGTTTGCAGCAAATTACGTTGCGCACCCGGGTCCAGGTCGGCAGACAAGCCGGCACTGGTGATGATCCAGCCAGCAATGGCGTGATCGAAGTCATCGCCACCCAGGGCGGTATCGCCACCGGTAGCCAGCACTTCGAAGACACCGCCGGTCAGGCGCAGGATCGAAATATCAAAGGTACCGCCGCCCAGGTCGTAAATAGCCACCAGGCCTTCGGCGTGCTGATCCAGGCCGTAAGCCACAGCGGCTGCGGTCGGCTCGTTGAGCAGGCGCAGCACGTTCAGGCCGGCAAGTTTCGCCGCATCCTTGGTGGCCTGGCGCTGAGCGTCATCGAAATATGCTGGAACAGTAATCACCGCACCTACCAGTTCGCCACCCAAGGTGGTCTCGGCGCGCTGGCGCAAGACCTTGAGGATATCGGCCGACACTTCCACCGGGCTTTTCGGGCCCTGGATCGTGTCGATGAACGGCATATGTGATTCGCCGCCGACAAAGCGGTAGGGAAGCTGGTCGCCCAGTTGCTTGACGTCGGACAAACCACGACCCATCAAGCGCTTGACCGACAGCACGGTATTCAAAGGATCGGTAGACGCCGCCAGCTTGGCCGACTCGCCCACTTCGGTGCGGTCAGCGTGATAACGCACGGCAGACGGCAGGATGACCTGGCCATCCGCGTCGGGCAGCGGCTCGGAAAGACCGCTGCGCAATGCAGCGACCAGCGAATTGGTAGTGCCCAAGTCAATCCCGACCGCCAGACGACGCTGGTGCGGTTGAGGACTTTGACCGGGTTCGGCGATCTGCAGTAGGGCCATGGTAATCAGGACTTATCTGTATATCAGGCGTGCAACCTGGGCGGCACTGGGTTAATCGTCGAGGCGCTCTTCTAACTGGCGCACTTCGTAGGTGAGCTTGTCGAGGAACTGCATGCGCCGCATCAGGCGTTCGGCCTGTTCACGTTGCGCTGCATCATCCCAACAGGCTGCGAAGCTTTCGTTGAGTTCATCCTGGGCCACTTTCAGACGGCGCTTGAACACTGCGACTCCGGCCAGATCAGCCTCGTCCTGCAGTTCTTCAAGCTCCTCGCGCCATTGCATCTGCTGCATCAGGAAATCAGGGTCCTGGACCGTGACTTCAAGCGGCAGCTCGCGACCGCCCATCGCGAGCAGGTAGCGCGCGCGTTTGGGAGGGTTCTTGAGCGTCTGATAGGCTTCGTTGAGGCTGGCTGATTGCTCCAGCGCCAGGCGTTGCTCACGCTCGGAAGCGTCAGCGAAGCGGTCCGGATGCACCCCACGCGCCAATTCACGGTAGCGCGTGGCAAGCTGTTCAAGGTCCAGTCGAAAACTCGGCTGCAGCTCGAACAAAGCGAAATGACAAGGAGTACCCACGATCAGCCTCAGATGTTGAAGCTTTCGCCGCAGCCACATTCACCGCGCACGTTGGGGTTGTTGAACTTGAAGCCTTCGTTCAACCCTTCCTTGACGAAATCGAGTTCGGTGCCGTCCAGGTAGGTCAGGCTTTTCGGGTCGATGATCACTTTTTCGCCGTGACTCTCGAACACCTGATCTTCCTCGACCACCTCGTCGACAAACTCCAGCACGTAGGCAAGGCCGGAACAGCCTGTGGTGCGAACACCCAGACGAATCCCCTCACCTTTACCGCGCCCATTCAGGGAGCGGCGAATGTGCTGCGCAGCCGCTTCTGTCATGCTGATAGCCATCGTGACTCCTTACTCGTCGCCAAATTGCTTAGATCAAGCCTTTCTTCTGCTTGTAGTCGCGAACGGCCGCCTTGATGGCGTCTTCTGCGAGTACCGAGCAGTGGATTTTCACTGGCGGCAAGGCCAGTTCTTCGGCCAGCTGGGTGTTGCTGATAGTCACAGCCTCATCCAGGGTCTTGCCTTTCATCCATTCGGTCGCCAGGGAGCTGGAGGCGATGGCCGAACCGCAACCGTAGGTCTTGAACTTGGCGTCTTCGATAACGCCAGCTTCGTTGACCTTGATCTGCAGGCGCATAACGTCGCCGCACGCCGGAGCGCCGACCATGCCGGTGCCGACATCAGGGTCTTCCGCGTTCATCTTGCCGACGTTGCGCGGGTTTTCGTAGTGGTCGATGACCTTTTCGCTGTAAGCCATGGTACTGAATCCTCACTCATCAGGGCCGCTCTGGAACCCTGCAAACACGCCTGCGTTTTCCGCCACGTCTTTACAGAGCCTTTTGGGTGGCGGCTTCTATATTTAGTGTGCCGCCCACTCGATCTTGGAAATGTCGACACCGTCCTTGTACATGTCCCACAGCGGGGACAAGGTACGCAGCTTGGTGACGGCCTCGCAGACTTTCTGCGCGGCGTAGTCGACTTCTTCTTCGGTGGTGAAACGGCCGAATGTAAAGCGGATCGAGCTGTGAGCCAGTTCGTCGTTGCGGCCCAGGGCGCGCAGGACGTAAGACGGCTCAAGGGAAGCCGAGGTGCAAGCCGAGCCGGACGAAACCGCCAGGTCCTTGAGCGCCATGATCAGCGACTCGCCTTCGACGTAGTTGAAGCTCAAATTCAGGTTGTGCGGTACACGGGCGGTCATGCTGCCGTTGATGTACAGCTCTTCAAGGTGCTCGACCTGCTTGTAGAAGCGATCGCTCAGGGCCTTGATGCGCACGTTTTCGGCAGCCATGTCTTCCTTGGCCACACGGAACGCTTCGCCGATGCCGACGATCTGGTGGGTCGCCAGGGTGCCCGAACGCATGCCGCGCTCGTGACCGCCGCCGTGCATGGTGGCTTCGATACGTACGCGAGGCTTGCGGCTGACGTAGAGCGCGCCAATGCCTTTAGGGCCGTAGGTCTTGTGGGCAGAGAACGACATCAGGTCGACTTTCAGTTTCGACAGGTCGATATCGACCTTGCCGGTGGACTGAGCAGCGTCGACGTGCAGCAACACGCCCTTGGAGCGGGTCAGCTCGCCGATGGCGGCGATGTCGTTGATGGTGCCGATTTCGTTGTTCACGTGGATCACGGAAACCAGGATGGTGTCTTCACGCATCGCGGCTTCGATCATCGCCGGGGTCACGATACCGTCGGTGGTTGGCTCGAGGTAGGTCACCTCAAAACCTTCACGCTCCAGTTGGCGCATGGTGTCGAGGACAGCCTTGTGCTCAATCTTGGTGGTGATCAGGTGTTTGCCTTTGGTCGCGTAGAAATGCGCCGCACCCTTGATTGCCAGGTTGTCGGACTCGGTGGCACCGGAGGTCCAGACGATTTCACGTGGGTCGGCATTCACCAGGTCAGCGACCTGGCGACGAGCGTTTTCCACTGCCTCTTCAGCTTTCCAGCCGAAAACGTGGGAACGGGACGCCGGGTTACCGAAGTTTCCGTCAACCAGCAGGCATTCGCTCATCTTTTGCGCGACACGCGGATCAACCGGGGTGGTCGCTGAGTAATCAAGGTAAATCGGCAATTTCATGGACTTTCTCCTAAATCAGGCTGGCTGGCGTGCCGTTAGCTCTTCGGCTGTCACTCGACGGCGGACGCTTCAATCTTGTCCAGACGCGGCGCCTTGGTGTTGCAACGGCGCTGGTCCTGACGCTGGGCTACTTCTTGCACCTCACGGCGAGTCACAAGATCAGCCAAGCTGATACCACTCAAAAACTCATGGATCTGCAGGCTCAGGTCACACCACAAGTGGTGCGTGAGGCAGGTGTCACCAGCGTGGCAATCACCCAACCCCTGGCATTTGGTGGCATCGACGGATTCGTTCACCGCGTCGATCACCTGGGCGACCTGGATGCCCTGCATGTCGCGGGACAGTTGATAGCCGCCGCCTGGACCACGAACGCTGGAAACCAGATTGCTGCGGCGCAACTTGGCGAACAACTGCTCGAGGTAGGACAGGGAAATGCCTTGGCGCTCGGAGATATCGGCCAGGGACACCGGCCCATTTTGCGCGTGCAAGGCCAGGTCAAGCATGGCGGTCACCGCGTATCGGCCTTTTGTAGTCAGTCTCATGGACAAGTACCAAGGTGTTTCAGAATGGGAGCAAGTATGCGATTCCCGAGTATTTAAGTCAACTATAAGACCTAGTACTTTAGTCAGGAATACCCGTAAAAAGGGCGCGCAAATCATAGCAGGGCGGGACGGGATGGACCAGCGGGAACAGGGCCAAGCGGGAATTCGGGGCTAATGAAGGTCAAAATGTGGGAGCGGGCTTGCTCGCGAATGCGGTGATTCAGTCAATATATTCGGTGACTGACGCGCAGCTTTCGCGAGCAAGCCCGCTCCCACATGGGTTTTGCAGTGATTGCGAGACTTCAGCCAGCCTTGGTGGCGGCACTTTCGTCCTTGATCTCGGCGAAGTCTTCCTTGCGCAGCTCAGGCAGATCCTTGGCGCAGTAGCTGCTGCCGAGGTCTTTCAGGGCACCGCACATACCGTCCAGCTTGCCGTCCACCGCTTGCAGGTGATCCAGCAACTGACCGATGGCACGCGCTACCGGGTCAGGCATGTCTTCGCTGACGCCATAGGCATCGAAGCCGATCTTCTCGGCCATGGCCTTGCGCTTGGCTTCCTGCTCATCACCCACTTCCGGCTTGACGATGATCCGCCCGGGAATGCCGACAACCGTTGCGCCAGGCGGTACAGCCTTGGTCACCACAGCATTGGAGCCGACCTTGGCGCCCGCACCGACGGTAAACGGACCGAGCACCTTCGCGCCCGCCCCGACTACAACGCCATCTTCCAGCGTAGGGTGGCGCTTGCCTTTGTTCCAGGTTGTGCCACCCAGGGTCACGCCCTGGTACAGGGTCACGTCATCACCAATCTCGGCGGTCTCGCCAATAACGATGCCCATGCCGTGGTCGATAAAGAAACGACGGCCGACCTTGGCGCCCGGATGAATCTCAATCCCGGTCAACCAACGGCCGAAGTTCGACACCAGCCGCGCCAGCCATTTCCAGCCCATGCCCCACAAGGCGCCGGACAGGCGATGGATCCAGATCGCGTGCATGCCCGGGTAGCAGGTCAGCACTTCAAAGGCGTTGCGCGCCGCCGGGTCACGGTGGAAAACACTCTGGATATCTTCTCGCAAACGCTCGAACATTTTTAATCCTTCCGCTTAAGAAGCTCGCCACGGGCCGCTTTCTGGGTTTCCGTGAGGATGCCACGCAATATATTCATTTCTGCCCGGCTGACCGAGCTGCGTCCGTATAGCCGGCGCAGACGCGCCATCAAGTGCCGCGGTTTTTCCGGATCGAGGAACTCGATGGCCACCAGGGTTTGCTCCAGGTGCTCATAGAATCGCTCCAGCTCGTCCATGGTGGCCAGTTCGCCACTCTTGGTCGATGCAACCTCATCCTTTTCAACCTTGCTTGGCTGGCCTTCAGCAGCCAGCCAGGCCATGCGCACTTCATAGCTCAACACCTGCACCGCTGCCCCGAGGTTCAGCGAACTGAACTCAGGGTCTGATGGAATGTGCACGTGATAATGACATCGCTGCAGCTCTTCATTGGTCAGGCCGGAGTCTTCACGGCCGAATACCAAGGCGATTTCAGCGCCGCCGGCGGCCTCTTCCACGACTTTGGTCCCGCATTCGCGAGGATCCAGCAGCGGCCAGGGGATGCGACGGTCGCGAGCGCTGGTGCCGAGCACGAGGTTGCAGCCGACCAGGGCGTCTTCCAGAGTGGCAACGACCTGGGCTTTTTCGAGGATGTCATTGGCGCCGGACGCGCGCGCATCGGCCTCGTGGTGCGGGAACACCCGCGGCTCCACCAGCACCAGGCGCGTCAGCCCCATGTTCTTCATGGCTCGCGCCACGCCGCCGATATTGCCGGGATGACTGGTATTGACGAGGACGACACGGATGTTTTGCAGCAAGGGAGGCGCTCTCGGACACGGGAAAGGGGAGCAAATCTTACAGAACAGCCTAAGGTTATGCCATGAAAGGTAACGTCGTCCTTCACCTGAAGAAAGTTTCTGCTAGAATGCTCGGCTTTCTTTAACAACCTTAGGTGACACATCCATGCAGCCCATGCTGAATATCGCGCTGCGCGCCGCCCGCAGCGCCAGTGAATTGATCTTCCGCTCCATCGAGCGCCTGGATACCATCAAGGTCGACGAAAAAGACGCCAAGGATTACGTATCCGAGGTGGATCGCGCCGCCGAGCAGAAAATCATCGACGCGCTGCGCAAGGCCTACCCTACCCACGGCATCCTCGGTGAAGAAACCGGTTTGCACAAAGGTAGCGGCGAAGGCGAAGACTACCTGTGGATCATCGACCCACTGGATGGCACCACCAACTTCCTGCGCGGTATCCCGCACTTTGCCGTGAGCATTGCCTGCAAATACCGTGGCCGCCTGGAACACGCCGTTGTGCTGGACCCGGTTCGCCAGGAAGAATTCACCGCCAGCCGTGGCCGTGGCGCCCAGTTGAACGGTCGCCGCCTGCGTGTCAGCGGTCGCACCAGCCTCGACGGCGCCCTGCTGGGTACCGGCTTCCCGTTCCGTGACGACCAGATGGACAACCTGGAAAACTACCTGGGCATGTTCCGCGCCCTGGTTGGCCAGACCGCCGGCATCCGTCGCGCCGGCGCAGCCAGCCTGGACCTGGCATATGTCGCTGCCGGCCGTTTTGATGCGTTCTGGGAGTCGGGCCTGTCCGAGTGGGACATGGCTGCAGGCGCACTGCTGATTCAAGAAGCGGGCGGCCTGGTGAGCGACTTCACCGGTGGTCACGACTTCCTGGAGAAGGGTCACGTGGTTGCCGGCAACACCAAATGCTTCAAGGCAGTCCTGACGGCGATCCAGCCGCATCTGCCGGCTTCGCTGAAGCGCTAAGCGAGAGAGCACAAAAAAGCACCCCTCGGGGTGCTTTTTTTATACCTGGGATTACTGCTGCGGCTGGTTCTGACCGATAACCAGGCGCCCTTCCTTGTCGACGGGGATCTGGTTGCCTGGATCACGATCCATGCGCACGGAGCCTTCCTTGCCGTCCAGGGTGTAACGTACGTCGTACCCGACAACCTTGTCGCTGATGTCATTAACGGTATTACAACGAGTTTGCGTGGTGGTGTAGGTATCGCGGTTCTGCATGCCTTCCTGAACCTTGTTACCAGCGTAACCACCACCGACCGCCCCGGCCACGGTGGCCAGCTTCTTGCCATTACCGCCGCCGACCTGATTACCCAACAGGCCGCCCGCCAGCGCACCGACCACCGTACCGACGATCTGATGCTGATCCTGCACAGGTTTCTGCCGGGTTACGGCAACATCCTTGCAGACTTCACGCGGGGTTTTAATCTGGGTTTTCACCGGCTGCACAGCCAGCACTTGCGCATACTCAGGGCCGCTTTTTACCAGGCTGTAGGTGGCAACAGCACCCCCGGCAGTCACACCGACAGCACCCAATACCGCACCAACCAGTAACGACTTGTTCACGTGAACCTCCTGACCATCACAAACGGACCGAACGATCCGCGCTATACCCAGCCTTGGAGCAAAAAAAAAGGCGCGAGTTCAATACTCGCGCCTTATTTGTAACAGCAGATCAACAATCACCCATCAAGGGCGGTCGTCGACCTCCTTGCCGGTGCTGGCAGGAGGGATCAAGTCTTCGCTGTTGAGGTTCAGCCAGATCAGTACCACGTTGGCGATGTAGATCGACGAGTAGGTACCCGCCAGCACGCCGATGAACAGCGACAGCGAGAAGCCCCACAGGTTGTCGCCACCGAACACCATCAGTGCGGCAATCGCCAGCAAGGTGGAGATCGAAGTCGCCATGGTGCGCAGCAGGGTCTGGGTGGTGGAGATGTTGATGTTCTCGATCAACGTCGCCTTGCGCAGCACCCGGAAGTTCTCACGAACCCGGTCGAATACCACGATGGTGTCGTTGAGGGAGTAGCCAATGATTGCCAGCACCGCCGCCAATACCGTCAGGTCGAAGGTGATCTGGAAGTAGGCCAGGATGCCCACGGTCACGATCACGTCGTGGATCAGCGACACAATGGCGCCGACACCGAACTTCCACTGAAAGCGGAAAGCCAGGTAGATCATGATGCCGACCAGCGCCATCAGCATGCCGAGGCCGCCCTGGTCGCGCAGCTCTTCACCTACCTGCGGGCCCACGAACTCGACGCGCTTGACCGACGCCGGGTTGTCGCCGCCGACCTTCTGCAAGGCCTCGGCTACCTGGTGACCCAGTTGCGGGTCTTCGCCGGGCATACGCACCAGCAGGTCAGTGGTGGCACCAAAGCTCTGCACGATAGCTTCGTGATAGCCGGCCTTGACCAGCTCGTTGCGCACCAGGCTAACGTCGGCCGGCTTCTCGTAGGTCAGCTCGATGAGCGTACCGCCGGTGAAGTCCAGACCGTAGTTCAGGCCCTTATGGAACCAGCTGAACAACGCCAGAACGGTAAGGAGCATGGTGAAGCCGAACGCAACGTTGCGAACGCCCATGAAGTTGATTGTACGTAACATGGCAGCCCCTTAAATCCACAACTTCTTGAAGTCACGTCCGCCAAAGATCAGGTTGACCATTGCGCGGGTCACCATGATGGCCGTGAACATCGAGGTAAAGATACCGAGGGACATGGTCACCGCAAAACCTTTGACCGGGCCGGTGCCCATGGCAAAGAGAATCCCGCCGACCAACAGGGTGGTCAGGTTGGAGTCGAGAATTGCAGTAAATGCCCGGCCGAAGCCTTCGTTGATTGCCCGTTGCACGGTCATGCCCGCAGCAATCTCTTCACGAATCCGCGAGAAGATCAGTACGTTGGCGTCAACCGCCATACCCATGGTGAGTACGATACCGGCGATACCTGGCAGGGTCAGCGTTGCACCCAGCAGCGACATCAGGGCCAGCAGCATCACCATGTTGCCCGCCAGCGCGACGGTGGCGATGACGCCGAAGAAGCGATAGATGGCGATGATGAACAGGGAGACGAACAGCATGCCCCACAGTGCAGCGTCGATACCCTTGGTGATGTTGTCAGCACCCAGGCTCGGGCCGATGGTACGTTCTTCAGCGAAGTACATCGGGGCGGCCAGGCCACCGGCACGCAGCAGCAGCGCCAGTTCGGACGACTCACCCTGGCCGTTCAGGCCGGTGATGCGGAATTGAGCACCCAGCGGCGACTGGATGGTCGCCAGGCTGATGATCTTCTTCTCTTCTTTAAAGGTCTGTACCGGTACGTCTTTCTCGACGCCGTCGACCACTTGCTTGGTGTAGGTGGTGACAGGACGCTGCTCGATGAAGATCACCGCCATGCTGCGACCGACGTTGCTGCGGGTTGCGCGGCTCATCAGTTCGCCGCCGTGGCCATCCAGGCGGATGTTCACTTCAGGCGTACCGTGCTCGCCGAAACCAGCCTTGGCGTCGGTCACCTGGTCACCCGTAATGATCAAGCCACGCTCGATCAGTGCAGGTGGACGATTGCCTTCACGGAACTCGAACTCTTCTGCAGTAGCACGGGTAGCACCCGGCTCAGCCGCCAGGCGGAATTCCAGGTTGGCTGTTTTACCCAGGATACGCTTGGCTTCAGCGGTGTCCTGCACGCCCGGCAGTTCAACCACGATGCGGTTGGCACCCTGGCGCTGAACGATCGGCTCGGCCACACCCAGCTCGTT
The DNA here is from genome assembly GCF_013386015.1 of Pseudomonas sp. B6001. Taxonomy (NCBI): domain Bacteria; kingdom Pseudomonadati; phylum Pseudomonadota; class Gammaproteobacteria; order Pseudomonadales; family Pseudomonadaceae; genus Pseudomonas; species Pseudomonas sp. B6001. Next base: position 121,917 of record NZ_JACAOX010000007.1, on the reverse strand, counting down.
GACGCGGTTACGTACCGTGGTCAAGTTCTGCTTGATCGAGTATTCACGGATTTCCGCCAGCTTGGCCGGGGTCATCGCCAGACGCAGTACCGCCTGACCATTGAGGTCGGCCGGAACAATGTCGAAATCGTTGAAGTTCTTGCGGATCAGCGCACGGGCCTGTTCGCGGGTTGCTTCGTCAGCAAAGCCCAGCTGGATGGCACCGTTGAGCTGCGGCAGGCTGCGATAACGCAGGCGCTCTTTACGCAGCAGGCTCTTCACATCGCCTTCGTAGACTTTCAGGCGAGCGTCGAGGGCCTTATCCATGTCCACTTCCAGCAGGAAGTGCACACCACCGGACAAGTCCAGACCCAGCTTCATCGGGTGTGCGCCGATCGCGCGCAGCCATTTTGGCGTGGTCTGTGCCAGGTTCAGTGCGACGACGTAGTCATCACCCATGACCTTGCGCACAACGTCTTTTGCCGGCAATTGGTCTTCTTGCTTGGTCAGGCGCAACAAGCCGCCCTTCGCATCAGCAGCCAAACTTGCCGCTTTAACCTGGATACCCGCGTCGGTGAGCGCTTTGCTCGCACGGTCCAGATCAGCCTGATTGACCTGCAGCGCAGTGCTGGCGCCAGTGATCTGGATAGCCGGGTCATCAGGATAGAGATTGGGAGCGGAATAAATAAAACCGATCGCCAGCACCGCCAGGATCAGTACGTATTTCCACAGAGGGTATTTGTTCAGCATCACGCCGCCCGCTTATAACGCGGGGCGCCTTGCGCGCCCCGTCGATTGGTAAAGGTTGTTACTTAGATCGCTTTGAGCGTGCCTTTTGGCAGCGTGGCAGCGATGGCGCCCTTCTGGAACTTCATTTCTACGGTGTCGGAGACTTCCAGAACCACGAAAGCGTCGGACACTTTAGTGATCTTGCCGGCGATGCCGCCAGTGGTCACGACTTCGTCGCCTTTCTGCAAGCTGCCCAGCAGGTTCTTCTGCTCTTTGGCGCGCTTGGCCTGTGGACGCCAGATCATCAGGTAGAAGATGACCAGGAAGCCGACCAGGAAAATCCACTCAAAACCACCGCCCATAGGACCGGCAGCGGCCGGTGCAGCGGCATCAGCCATGGCATTAGAGATAAAAAAGCTCATTTAGCACTCCAGTTGCAAATAGTGAATCTTAGGGTCGGAAAACTCAGTCCAAGGGCGGCACAGGCAGCCCGCGCTTGGCATAGAAGGCATCGACGAAGGCGGCCAATGTACCCTGTTGAATAGCCTCGCGCAAACCAGCCATCAGGACTTGGTAGTGACGCAAATTGTGGATGGTATTCAACATGCTACCCAGCATTTCCCCACACTTGTCCAGATGGTGCAGATAAGCGCGCGAGAAGTTCTGGCAGGTGTAGCAGTCACAGGTAGGATCCAGCGGCGATTCATCATGGCGATGGAACGCGTTACGGATCTTCAGCACGCCTGTATCGATGAACAGATGCCCATTGCGGGCATTACGGGTTGGCATCACGCAATCGAACATGTCCACACCGCGGCGCACACCCTCTACGAGATCTTCCGGTTTGCCAACGCCCATAAGGTAACGAGGTTTGTCAGCCGGCATCAGGCCCGGCAGGTAATCCAGCACCTTGATCATCTCGTGCTTGGGCTCGCCCACTGACAGGCCGCCGATGGCCAGGCCGTCGAAGCCGATCTTGTCCAGGCCTTCGAGCGAGCGCTTGCGCAAGCTTTCATGCATGCCGCCCTGCACAATACCGAACAGGGCAGCGGTGTTATCGCCATGGGCGTTTTTCGAGCGCTGGGCCCAACGCAACGACAGTTCCATGGAAATCCGCGCGACGTCTTCATCGGCCGGGTACGGCGTGCACTCGTCGAAAATCATCACGATGTCGGAGCCCAGGTCACGTTGCACCTGCATCGACTCTTCCGGGCCCATGAACACTTTGGCGCCGTCCACCGGGGAGGCGAAGGTCACGCCCTCCTCCTTGATCTTGCGCATGGCGCCCAGGCTGAACACCTGGAAACCACCGGAGTCAGTGAGGATCGGGCCTTGCCACTTCATGAAGTCATGCAGGTCGCCATGCTTCTTGATCACTTCGGTGCCCGGGCGCAGCCACAGGTGGAAGGTGTTGCCGAGGATGATCTCGGCGCCCGTGGCGACGATGTCACGCGGCAGCATGCCTTTTACCGTGCCGTAGGTACCGACCGGCATAAAGGCCGGGGTCTCGACGGTACCGCGAGGGAAAGTCAAACGGCCGCGGCGAGCTTTACCATCCGTGGCCAGCAATTCAAACGACATACGACTCATGATTGTTCCTCTGGGCCGCGCGGCGCCGGATTACGGGTGATAAACATCGCATCACCGTAGCTGAAAAAACGGTATCCGTTATCGATGGCGGCTTGATAAGCGGCCATGGTCTCGGGATAACCGGCAAATGCCGACACCAGCATCAACAGCGTGGATTCCGGCAAATGGAAATTGGTCACCAGGGCATCGACCACATGAAACGGCCGGCCCGGGTAGATAAAGATGTCTGTGTCGCCACTGAACGGCTTGAGCACGCCATCGCGCGCCGCGCTTTCCAGCGAGCGCACGCTGGTCGTACCGACCGCCACCACCCGCCCGCCGCGCGCCTTGCACGCTTCAACCGCATCCACGACGTCCTGGCTGACTTCCAGCCACTCGCTGTGCATATGGTGGTCTTCGATGTTATCCACACGCACCGGCTGAAACGTGCCGGCCCCCACGTGCAGGGTCACATAGGCCGTTTCAACGCCTTTGGCGGCAATCGCATCCAGCAGCGGCTGGTCGAAATGCAGCCCCGCCGTCGGTGCAGCCACCGCGCCCAGTCGCTGGGAATACACCGTCTGATAACGCTCGCGGTCCGAGTCTTCATCCGGGCGGTCTATATAAGGAGGCAACGGCATATGGCCGACGCGTTCCAGCAGCGGCAACACTTCCTCGGCAAACCAAAGCTCGAACAACGCATCATGACGGGCCAGCATTTCTGCTTCGCCACCGCCATCGATAAGGATCTTCGAACCCGGTTTCGGCGACTTGCTGGAGCGCACATGGGCCAGCACGCGATGGCTGTCCAGCACCCGCTCCACCAGAATTTCCAGCTTGCCGCCGGATGCTTTCTGGCCAAAAAGGCGAGCCGGAATCACCCGGGTATTGTTGAAAACCATCAAGTCGCCTGGGCGTAAATGCTCAAGCAAATCAGTGAATTGACGGTGTGCGAGGGCACCGCTGACCCCGTCCAGGGTCAGCAGTCGACTGGCGCGACGCTCGGCCAAAGGATGGCGAGCGATCAGCGAATCAGGGAGCTCAAAAGTAAAGTCAGCAACGCGCATGATGGGGTTCGTCTAGCAGGGCCGGGAAGTCTAGCGGAAATAGTGAAAATTGACCATGAAACGTGATTGACCAACGGTAATCTCATCTCTATACTTCGCCGCCATTGAGCCCTGATGGCGGAATTGGTAGACGCGGCGGATTCAAAATCCGTTTTCGAAAGGAGTGGGAGTTCGAGTCTCCCTCGGGGCACCATCTTAAAAAAAGACCTTGAAATTCAAGGTCTTTTTTTTCGCCTGCAGGAAAGTGATGATGGGCGGGCGAACGCGAGAAAAGAGGAACCTTGGCCATGGAACAGACGCTGGAAGCTGTAGCGCTTTTTGCGCTCAAGCTGGTGCATGAGACCGAAGGCGCGAGCCCGATTCTGCGGGACGACCTGGTCATGGACGGCTATGAGCGGGAGGTGTTTGGCTTGCTGGTGCGCAAGGGCGATATCAATGCCATCCAGCATAAGATCGACGAGTGCCTGGCATTGGCCCTCGAATCCCTGGGCGGTGCACACACCGTGATGGGCCGCGAGCTGCAACGGCTTGCGGTGGATGCGCGCCAAGCGACGACACTCGAAGAACTCAATGCCCCGCTCAACGCACTCAAGGATTACCTGAAGGCGATCCTTTAACGCCTGCCTTCGACCGCCATGCGTACAGCCAGGCCCATCAGCACCGAGCCCATCAACCAGCGCTGTACGGTTTGCCAGACCGGTTTGCGGATGAAGAACCCCGCGATCGAGCCCGCCATCAGAGCGATCAGCCCGTTGACGCTCACGCTGATCATGATCTGCGTAAAGCCCAGTACCAGCGATTGCGAGAGCACACTGGCGTGCCCGTTGGGGTCGATAAACTGGGGCAGCAACGACAGATACATCACTGCCACTTTGGGATTCAGCAGGTTGGTGACAAAGCCCATCATGAACAGCTTGCGCGGGCTGTCCTTGGGCAAGTCCCGCACCTGGAAGGGCGACCGGCCACCCGGCTTCACCGCCTGCCAGGCCAGGTAAACCAGATACAGCGCCCCGCCGAGCCGCAGCGCGTCGTAGGCATAGGGAACCGCCATCACCAACGCGGTGATACCCAATGCCGCGCAGAACATATAGACGACAAAACCCATCGCAACGCCGCCCAGGGAAATCAGCCCGGCCAATCGCCCCTGGCAGATCGACCGCGAAATGAGGTAAATCATGTTCGGGCCGGGCGTCAGTACCATGCCGAGCGAGATCAGGCCGTAGGCAAGCAGGCTGGAGAGTTCGGGCATGGTGTGGCTCCTTGACGACGTAAAACCTTGTGATGGCCGGCGGGTTGTTGGCGCCATGGTAGGTCGATAAAAGGAACGCCGTTAGATACAGATCCGCGAGCAAAACGTCATACACCGGTACCGGCATCCGCTGCACCACTCACCCAAGGAAAGGCACATGATCGACTTCAACAACAAAGGCTTCTTCAAGCTCAAGCAGAACAACGAATACGCCGAGCGCGTTTCGTCATTGCTGCTGGATGATGAGCAGGTCATCGATTCCTATAAGGCCATGCGCGATGGGGTGGTGTTCACCACCAAGCGCATCATCGCCGTGAACGTGCAGGGAATTACCGGCAGCAAAAAGGATTTCACGTCCCTGCCGTATAAAAATATCGTCGCGTATTCGGTGGAAACCTCGGGGACCTTTGACCTGGATTCGGAGTTGGAGATTTACTTTTCGGCGGTGGGGAAAGTGAAGTTTGAGTTCACGGGGAAGACGTCGATTGTTGAGATATCGAGGGTGATTTCCCGGCATATGCTTTGAACCAATGCGCTGCTCAGGACTACCTGAAAAAACCATTGAAGAAGCCAGCCTTGCCCGTGATCGGACCTAAACAATCACGCCCGCTCAGGGGCAAACCACTGGACGTCATAACAGTTTGCAGATCACGTCCAGCTCATCGAAAACAAAGCGCGTATTAGCCCTGCAATAGACATCATAGTGCTCGGTCATCTGCCTTCCGCTCTGCGACTGGTTGAAGTAAGCGTCTACCATCTCCTGAGGCCGATGCATCCGTGGTTTGCTCAACACTCGCTCTTCGGTAATGTGTTGATCTTTTCGAACCTGCACCCGCCCATCACGTAGAATATTCCGAAGCAGATTCCACTCATAAAAGAAAATACCATCCAGTTCATAAAAGTTCAGGAAGGGGATATTGTGCAACAATACAAAGTGACTATTACCTGCGTGAGCACCGGCCAGGCCATGCTGGCTCAGTTTCTGGCGAATACTTTCATCGGAAATAGTGTCCCTTAGCACGGCCAACTGCCTGACAAAGCCGGTACGAAAATTAGCATTAAGAAATAGCTGGCACTGCTCCGAAAGATAGGTTGGAATTTCCGATAATTGATATTTAACCTGAATAAAGTAATAAATATCATCCTCTAGGTCCCGAACCACCAAATCAATATCATACCCCTTGATTTTCGCATTATTGCCCGGCTTGAATTCCCCAAACACCTCCAGGCGTGGATCGTTGAGTTTTTTAATGTAATTTAAAACGTAATCTTTTTCGAAGCCGGCTCCGAGCAGTTGGCCAAAGTCCGCCTCTTTCCCATTGATGGTTGCGGTACCTAGCAAGTACCTGACGAATTTTCTCAACCCATACTTAAAGTTCAGCGCTCCCCGCACATAAACGCCGCCCTTGTATTCTATGAAACTGCTGGCGGAGTCCAACGTTGGTGCGCGTCCGGCCAAGGCACTGTTGATCATATCCACCGTGGCAGGACTGACAATAGTCCTCAGGTAAGCTTCATCGGTTGTACGTTCGCCCGACATCACACGCAGCTCCAGGTGAACGGCAAAATCGACTATTTCTCGCAAGTAATGATACTTGGGATGCCGTGTCATGGCGGCGGACAAGTACTCCGAATGTATAGACAGGCATTTATCGAGAGTCTGATCCACCAGAAGCCCACGCAAATCCGGATTCAAACGGCCATATTTCTGCAACAGTTCCGCCATGTCATACAATGTGCGTGTATCACTGATTTTAGAATTAGCCTCAGTAACCTCCGCCAACCAATACCCCTTGATCCGTCGCTGTAGTTTCGCGGTAGGTACAATGTGAAGAGTGCTCCCAACCAACCTGGCAGTCAGAAGCCCATGCCCCATGAGAAAATAGATTTCACTGAGGTAATAACACAACCACAAGTTAGCATTCTTCAGGATGGATAAGTTATGTACGGCTCGCAGCTGCAGGTTTTCGGCAATCCTGTTGCACGTATATTCAAGCGCCGCCCATGTGTAGGCTTTACTAAAATCAGCGTACGTATCACTTCCCGACGCTGATGACGCACCATGACCTGCAGACGCCACCTCAATCCTGAAATAGCTACCCAGTTGATCTGTGAACCGGTTAACCGTATTAGGGTTGAGCGGTGTGTTGTCTTCGAAGAGATACTGCGGCAGCGATTGTCGGGCCTGTTCCAGGTTTGCCTTAAGTTTCTCCCAGAGTATTGCCTGAACCTGTTCGGGACAAATCAGCCGACGCAGTGCGGGTATTTTGTAAAGCATTCGACTGCGCCAGGTGAGACGTTTGCCAGCTGGCGGGAGGGCAGTCGTGTTCGCCATAGGGTCATGCAAAAAGGCAAGTAGTTGCGGGTCTACATCTTCATAAATCATCAACTGGCGTCCTGTCCAATTTCCACTGAGGGCAGGCACTCGCCTTATCCCTATCGGTTATGGCGCATGACCCTAGCATATCGACACACCGGTTTTTCGACGCCTGCACGCGAACTGGAAGCTTCCTACACCTGATTAGGAGGTGAGCACCCATTCAGAAAGTGAGTTTTCCCACGCACACCATCGAACAACGGGAATTTCAGGTTCGCCTCCGCCCTCATAGGCTCGCTTCCTTGTACAGGGAAGTGAGCAGCCATGACAGAGCGCGCGTATCCAATTAGCGAAGAAGAACAGCTGAAGCGGCGAATTTCGATCCGATAACGGGTGAAGAAACTAAAGACACAGATGACTTGAAAAGAGTAAAGCCGTGAAGCACTTGATATACGTTGTGCCTATAAGTAGCGACAACATTTCAGCTGAAATCTCCCTCAATGTGAAAGCTGAAGATTTGCGCACCATCATGGGTTGGCAGACAGAGAGTGACGGCGTCTACGACTATCTGCTTACAGCAAATCAGATCAAGGTCATTGAAAACCTCACGTCACAGGTTCTTCCAAAAAATGCGTCGCTCTACCTCGCCTGTGACGAGTGAAATCAATCTCAACATTAGAAACTTAGGGGTCAGAAACTTAGGGGGGCAGATCTATTTACTCCAGATATGCCAAGAAACATCTGACCGGCAGATGCAGCCCATCTGACACAATCTCTACAACATCACCTCATAAGGCCCAAGAAACTTAGTCGTCTGCACCAACCCCTGCCGCATCAACATCTCCAGGTAATTCCCCGCATCCATCGGCGGCCTCTTCAGCGATCGCCTTTGCTTCTGCGCCGCAGCCAACACAGCTGCCTGATCCAAATCCCAAAGATCCGAAACAAAGTCATCCGGATGCATCGCTTCAATGTCGTAAGCGTCCAACACCCGCGCTGGAAAATCCCTCAAGTTGAAGGTCACGATAACCTCGGCCTTACTCCTGATCGCCGCCGCGAGCACATGACGATCATCAGGATCAGGCAAATCCAGGCTCGAACAAAGATCCTCGTACCCCGTCACCAGAGCATCCGGTATCGCCATGTCCATCAGCGCCGAAGTGCAATCCATTTGAGCTACCGTTAAGTCAGGTCGATTCTTGAGCACATTTCGCTTCCACTCTTCATGAATCTGATTAGTCCATCGCGCTCGAAAAAGCCCCGAAAGGCCAAGCCACATAAGCAAGTCCCTGAGTGGCGCAGGGTAGAGAACACAGGCGTCGTATACCGCAGTAAAAGGCGAACACCTCATCCCTCATACCCCACTCCCAACTCCTGCGCCTGCTGCGCCAACGCATCCATCGCCTCCTGACTTTCATCCTCACGCCGCTGCTTGAACGCCATCAAATCAGAAAACCGTATCCGCCGATGCCGTCCGGTTTTGGTGAATGGAATAGCGCCCTCTTCCAGCATCTTGACCAAATGCGGTCGCGACACATTGAGCATGTCGGCAGCTTCCTGGGAAGTCAGTTCAGCGTGGACCGGCACAACCTTTACGGCATTACCAATGGCCAACTCACCCAAAATATCGACCAGCAGGCGCAGCGCTGAGGTAGGTAGCACCAGCGTATGAGGCTTGTCTTCCTTGTCGAAAATGTCGATACGCTGGGTCTCAAACTTGGTCGATAGTAGAGACGCCAACGCTCGCTGGCCTTGTACGGCGGCTTCGACTTCCTTTTCCAACGGCAGGACGGTTTTGGGGAGATGGCTGGCAATCATGATTTCGCTCCGGCAAGTACTCAACTGAGTGAGACCAACGCTAGACGAAATAAACGAAAATCGCAATAAACGAAACGACCGCTAGTCAGTGAGCTGTTCGTCAGTAAGGAGCACAGGGGACGAATCTACTTACTCGTCGTACTTTGCGGCCTGCAGCGTGGGACGCGATTGTCGCTGTTGATCTGATGACATTTCCCACACCTCCCATCGAACAGCGAGAATTTCAGGTTCTTCTCCGCTCTCATAGGCTCGCTTCCTTGCACAGGGAAGTGAGTCGTCATGACAGAGCGCGCGTATCCAATTACCGAAGAAGAGCAGCTGAAGCGGCGAATCCTGACTCCGCAGCCTAAGCAGATTTCGAATTCACCGTTCATTGATTTGTATGAAGCGCCTCCCCCGCCATCGCCTGAACCCGCGAGGATTCCAGGCCACGTATTCGCCAAGTCGTGCCAGTTGCCCGACGGGATCATCAGCTACAACAATCCCACCGGCTATGTGCCGCTTGAGCTGATCAAGGACTACGGCCACTTCACGCTGTTAGGCGGGCGGGAGATGGACAGCCACGGCGGCGTGTCCCTCAGGAAAATCAGTGGTAGTGCCCTGCCCGTAGGGCTTGGCCAGCTTGTATTGCGCACAGCGGCATTGGAGTCCTCGGCTGCGGCGGTCGGCGCCGCAGCGGGGAGCTTGCTTGCAGGGCTGGTGGCGCTGGCTTGGCCATCGGAGCTTGGCGACAGTGCGCTCTATAGCGAAGAGCAGCTTCGTAACCTGCAAAAAGCCCGCTCGCGGATGCGCTTGCATATCGAGCAACGCGACGACGGGACGCTCAAGGGGTATGGGTTTTACACCGGTAAAAATACCGACTGGCAGATGATCGATGTGGTGCAGTTTCAGAGTCGTGACAGTCAGTTCGTGGCGGATCTTGGCGAGGGTGTGGAGCTGATTTGGACGCCGGCCATTGATCCTGGCGACACCCTTGGCATTCCGGCATTGGAAGCTGCACCGCAAGCTCCGGTGATGTGGATTTATCCGCCGACGGAGGCTGCCGAGCAGATTCTGGTTAACCCGATTTATCCGCCGGAGTATCGGGATTTTATTCTGGTGTTTCCGGTGGAGTCGGGGGTTCGGCCGCTGTATGTGGTGGTTAGCGTTAGGGCGGGCGATCACAAATACCATTCCGCTCCTGGCACAGACGAAATCACCGGTTTCCTAAACCTGAGCAAGGCAAAACCCAAGACCCCAAAGCAAGGTGGGGCAGGGCTTAGAGAGCGCTGGATTGATGACAAAGGACGGATAATTTACGAGTGGGACTCGCAGCACGGCGAACTAGAGGCGTAGAGAGCAAGCGATGGCAGTCACTTGGGGGCGTTCAACCACATAACTGGTGAACGGCTGAAAAAGCCTAAGAAAAAACGAAATATCAAAAAATTTTTGTGAGGGCATATGGGACTGAAATTAAGACTGGAATGGTTCGATAAGTCGACAGAGCTTGGTTTAGGAATAGAGCGCTCCGCAGACTTGGGCGAGGACTATACCGTTGTCGACTCGCTCAGACTGTCCGTTGAAGACGACATTAACAACGGAATGTTCCAGCTGCGTGAAGAATGGCTATTAACTATACAGCCGCTCTTCAGTCACAAAATTATTTCGTCGGAAAGTGACTACTTTCTCGCTCTCGATTATAGAAAGTCCTGGTGATTAAGAATAAGCCCGGGCCTCACAAACAGAAGCAAACCAAGAGTATTCATACCCTATGCGTCGTCTTGCACTTTCAGACAAAAAACTCCGCAACATCCCCAGGCGCTTGCGCGCAATAAGCCGATGGGCAGATAGTTTCGAAGGCTGGTTTTTAGAAGACTTCCCAGTGAGGCGAGGATTTGAAAATTTCAAAATCCCCGTCATAGAAACGTTGGTCGAAGGCAAGCAAACAACCCCGGCGATCCAGGCACACTGCGCTCAGCAATTGATCAACGCGGCCGCGCACCTGATTCAAGCCCGGCCCGATGAAACACCTGAATGCTGGATCGTAGCAGCCATTCTGGTGCCCGACATGTTCTCAAGCGAAGTCTGCGTCTACATCGATAAAAGCCGCTACCTCGGCGCTATTCTGCCCTTCGACTACGACTACTTTCGTCAAACCCGAATAACGGGCAGAAGCCTTGCAAACGAATGGGGGTTGATCATCCCCCCAGGCCTACACGAGGTGGGTTTTCACTTCATCCACGAAGATGAGGACGGAGAACAGTTCGAGTCAGAGCATTGGTATTTCGGCGAGGTCAGTTCATCGGATGAAGACCCGGGCGGCGACCGCTGGAAGTACAAGACTTTCAAAGCATTTCAGGCAGAACATCCGCATTTATTCAGCACAGCACCGTAGCCTTGCAATGAAAGCCGTGGTTATAACGACGGCCTTTTCAAGCAGCCCCCTCGCTAAAACTCAACCGCGCACACAACCCACCCACCTCCCGGTTATACAACTCCAACCGCCCCCCAATCTTCCCCACGATCATCTGCACAATCGCCAACCCCAACCCGGCCCCATTTGCATTCCCGCGGCTATAAAACCGCTCGAACAACCGCCCAATCTCCCCCTCATCAATCCCCGGCCCCGCATCCTCCACACACAGCTGCACCCCTCCTGAATCCGTCCCCCGCACCATCACCCTCACCTCACTCCCCGCCGGCGAGAAATTCAGCGCATTGGTCACCAGGTTCTGCAGCGCAATCGCCAACGCCACGGGGTCCGTTTCAATCCAGCATTCCTCATCCCCTTCCAGCACCAACTCAACGCCTTTCTCCATCGCCAGGGGCGTCAGTTCCGCAAGTTCTTCGCGCACCAACTCCGTCAACGGCACACGCACTCGTACGGTGTTGTTCAACTGCGGCTCGATGCGCGCCATGGTCAGCAGTTGGCTGCCAATACGCGTCGCCCGGTCCACGCCATTCACCAGGAAGTCCAACGCCTCTCGCCGCTGCTCCTCGGTTTCCGCGCTCTGGGCGTTCTGCGCGTGAATGCGCAATATCGCCAACGGCGTGCGCAGTTCATGCGCCGCGTCCGCGATAAACCGACGCTCCCGCTCCAGCAGGTCATCCACCTGCACCAGCAGGCGGTTCAGCGCGGTTTGCATCGGTTCCAGGTCCGCCGGCAACGGTTCAAGTTGCAGCGGTCGCAACGTATTGCTGTCCCGCCCGCGAATGGCCTGGGCCATGGCGCGCAGGGGCTTGAGGCCCCAGCCGATGGTCAGCCAGATCAACAACGCCAGCAGCGGCACGCCAATCAGGATGGGCCAGAGGGTGTGGCGGATGATGCGCTGGATCACGTCCTGGCGAATGTCGTCGCGCTCGCCCACCCAGATCAGCAGGCCTTGTTGCATGTCGGCGAGCATGAACGCGCACCAGTCATTGCCGTTTTCCATCAGGTCGTGAGGCCCGAGGGTGGTGGGCGGTGCGTTGAGGATCGGCGCGTCGGTGGAGCGCACCAGCAGTTGGCCGTCGGCGCGCCATACCTGGAAGGTCAGGCGGGTTTCGTAGGGGTGCGCGGCGCCGTCTTCGCCGACACGGCTCATGGCTTGATCGAAAGCCTGGTAGAGGCGGTCCCAGTCGGCATCGCCGGGATCGCGCTGGCGCAGTACGCCTTGCAGCAAACGGGCGCTTTGGGCGAGTTGGGCGTCGTAGACTTCTTCGATTTCGTGGTGGCTGTCCCGCAGCACGAGCCAACTGATCAGGCCATCACCCAGCAGGATCAGCATCAGTACCGGAATGAGGATGCGCGCGCGGACCGAATTCATGGTTTGAGTTCCACCATGTAGCCCACGCCACGCACGGTGCGGATCAGTTCGGTGGAGAGTTTTTTGCGCAGGTTGTGGATAAGGACTTCGAGGGTGTTGCTTTCGACGCGGTCCTGCCAGCCGTACAGCGCGCGGGACAACCGCTCGCGGGTGACGACTTTGCCGGGGCGCACCATCAGTTGGTGCAGCAGTTGGTATTCCATCGGCGTGACCACAACGTCCTCGCCTTGATAACTGACCTGTTGGGTCACCGGGTCCAGGCTCACGCCCGCATGCTCCAGCAATGGTTGCGCGCGGCCCTGGCTGCGGCGCAACAGGGCGCGCACACGGGCCTTGAACTCTTCGACGTCGAAGGGTTTGACCAGGTAGTCGTCGGCGCCGGCGTCCAGGCCGGCGATGCGCTCGGCGGTGCCGTCGCGGGCGGTAAGGATCAGCACCGGCAGGTCGTATTGCTCGGCGCGCAGGGTTTGCAGGAGTGTGAGGCCGTCAAGGCGCGGCAGGCCGAGGTCGAGCAGCAGCAGGTCGAAGCTTTCGGTGCGCAACGCGTGCAAGGCGCTGACGCCATCCTGCAACCAGTCCAGGGTGTAGCCTTCGGCGCCCAGGGCCACGCGGATCCCTTGGCCAAGGGCACGATCATCTTCGACAAGGAGCAGGCGCATAACTGATTCTCTGGAGTAACCGGCGGCATGATGCCGTGTAACCGTCGAGGCTATTTCGGGAAAGATGTTACGGGCCGTTGCCAACTAAGCTTTCGCTAAGGTTGGTTTTGCACAGTGAAATCTCCCACATCTGCTGAGAGTGCTTCCATGCGCAAAATTCTCTTGCTGTCGCTGATTATCGCCAGCCCCATGGCCTTCGCCGGCCCGCAATGCACCACTGCCGAGCGCTCGCAATGGCAGGACCAGAAGGCCTTTCAGGAGCAACTCAAGGCCCAGGGCTACGAGATCAGCAAGTTCAAGGTTACTGACGGCAACTGCTACGAGATCTATGGCTTTGACAAGGACAAGCGCAAGGTCGAGATCTACCACGATCCAGTCACCGGCAAGGCCGTGAAGACAGAGATCAAGGGCTGATGCCAGCAACCTCCCTGCGCCTCTGGGACCCGGTGGTGAGGGTGTTTCACCTCTCCATCGCCGGCGTCTTTGTGGCCAATTACTTCTTCAACGAAGCAGGCGACGACTGGCACGTATGGCTGGGCTATTACGCCATGGCCTGGTTGCTGGTGCGGTTGGTGTGGGGATTTGTCGGTCCGCGCAGCGCGCGCTGGGCGGACTTCTGGCCAACGCCGGAACGGCTCATGGGCCATGTGCGTTCACTGCTCAACCGCCGGCCGCAGCACCGCCTGGGCCATTCGCCCATTGGCGCGCTGGTGATGATTCTGATGTTGCTGGCGCTGCTGGCTATCGGTGCCAGTGGCTTTTTGATGCAGGAAGTCGACGCCCTGTGGGGCGCCGATTGGCCGCTGCTGTTGCACGAAACTGCCGCCAATGTACTGGCCGGCCTGGTAGGCGTGCATGTGCTGGCGGCGTTGTTTGAAAGTATCCAGGTGCGGGACAACCTGCCGTTATCCATGCTCACCGGCCGCAGGAGGCGCCTGCCGGATGACCGTGCGCAGTAATCCTTTTTCCCGACAGGTTCTCTATGCGCCCGCTTTTAATGATCTGCAGTCTGCTGGTGGTGTTTTTCGCTGCCTGGCAAAGTCATCCGCCCCACGTATTGGCGCCGTTTGCCCAAGGCCCCAAGGACAGCTCGCCAACAGAGGCCGCCCCGCAATACAGCAGCCGCTTTGTCTCCTCGCAGCTCAATGACTTTGTGCATTCCTCCTCGGTCACCGCCCTGCCCGGCGGCGACCTGATGGCCGTGTGGTTTGCCGGTTCCCGCGAGGGCGCCGCCGATGTGCAGGTGCGCACCGCGCGCTTTGACGCGAAAAGTGCCGAGTGGGGCCCGGAGCACGTATTGGCCACCCGCGAAAGCACGCGCGACGGCACGCACCGCTACATCCGCAAGCTGGGCAACCCGGTGATCGCCCTGGCACCGGACAATCGCCTGTGGATGTTCTACGTTTCGGTGTCGGTAGGCGGCTGGGCCACCAGCGCGATCAACGTGATGGTCTCGGATGACCTCGGGACGAACTGGTCGGCCCCTCGGCAACTGATCACCTCGCCTTTCTTCAATATCAGCACGCTGGTGCGCGCCGCACCGGTATTCCACGCTGACGGTTCCATCGGCCTGCCGGTGTACCACGAGTTCATGGGCAAATTCGCCGAGTACCTGTACTTGAGCCCCGACGGTGCGGTGGTCGACAAATTCCGTATCAGCCGTGGGAAGAACTCGCTGCAGCCGACCATCGTCCCGCAGGACGGCCAACGCGCCATCGCCATGTTGCGTTACGCCGGCGAAACCCATCACCGAGTCCTCGCCAGTCGCACCGAAGACGCCGGCCAAACCTGGAGCGAGCCTTACCCATTGGAACCGTCCAATCCCAACTCCTCGCTGGCAGCCGTCAGCACTGAAGGCGACGGTTTGCTCGTGGCCCTCAACGACCTGCAGGACGGCCGCTTCAAGCTCAGCCTGTACGGCACCGATGCCAAGCTCAATCAGTGGCGCACCGTGGTGGAACTGGATCAATCCCCCGACCCCTTGGGCCAACCGTTCTCCCCCGAGGCCTACAAGGAAATCATCGGCGAAGGCTTCCGCGCCTCCAGCGGCACCCTGCGCCTGCCGCTGGAACAACGCTTCCTCAGCAACCTGGACTACCGGGTGTGCAAGCCCCGTGGCTGCGATTTCGAATACGAGTACCCGTACTTCAGCCGCAGCCCGGACGGCATGTACCACCTGGTGTACTCGTGGAATAACACCTTTATCAAACATGTCAGCTTCAACGAAGCCTGGCTGTCGGAGCGCCTGTGATGGTTTCTGTATGGCAAGCGCATTTGAGTTTTGTGCTGTTGGGTTTTGTGCTGCTCAGCCTGTTGCGCGTCACAACACCCTGGCGCCCCTGGCTGCTGCCGGTGTTGGTGGTGGTGAGTTTTATCCCGGTCAACGAACTGCCGTTGGCGGCGTATGTGCGCAGCTTCACCGATGACCTGGCCATCAGCACCCTGGTGTTGCTGGCGTGGGTCAGCCTGTGCCGGTTGGGTGTGGTGCAGCCGCTCCAGCGCCCGCTGAAGGTCCAGGTGCTGCTGCTGTTTGGCATCCTGAGCCTGGTGCTGTACCCGGCAACGATGGGCCTGACGTACTTTGACCCCTACCGCTGGGGTTTCAACCCTCGGCCGATGATCGTGCTGATAGGCGCGGCAGCACTGTTGATGCTCTGGCTGCGTAATACGCTGGCGGTGTGGATGCTCGCGGCGGGCACCCTGGCGTTCGCGCTGCGGCTCAAGGCCTCGGAAAACTACTGGGACTATCTGATCGACCCACTGCTGACGGGCTACTGCCTGGTGGCCGGGTTGTGGATGCTGGCGATGGCTGCCTGGCGCCCTCTTTTAAAATTGCACAGAGGTCAATGATGGGATGGTTGCACTCGCGCCGCCTGCGCTACGGCGTGGGCGCGATCGGTTTGGTATTTGCGTTGCTGGCGGCACTGCGGCTGGTGTTTGTATGGGGATTTTCCGGGGTCGGCCTGAGGGAGCCCGCACTGCTGGAAACCGTGGGCATCGGCCTGCGTTTCGACCTGCGCCTGGCGGTGCTGATCCTGTTGCCCCTGGCACTGCTCGCCTGGCTGCCACGCTGGAACCTGGTGACTGTCCCCGCCCTGCGCTGGCTGGCACGGGGTTATCTGCTGCTGGCGCTGGCCATCGTCGGGCTGGTGTACATCATCGACTTCGGCCACTACGCCTACCTCGGTGTGCGCATCAACGCCACGGTGCTGCGTTACCTGGAAGACGCGCAGATTTCACAACAGATGGTGTGGGAAACCTACCCGGTGCTGTGGATAACCTTGAGTTGGCTTGCCGCCGTCGGCCTATGGACCTACGCCCTGGTTCGCCTTGAACGCATCACCCTGGATGGCGAACGCAAACCCATTGGCAAGCTGGCCATCGCATCCGTGGCCACCGTCGGCGTGATCGCGGTATTGCTGGCCCTGCTCGGCCGCGTCGCCAACCTCAATATCGAAAATCCCGTGCCCCTGCGCTGGAGCGACGCGTTCTTTTCCGGCAACAACCAGATCGCCGCCGCGGGCCTCAACCCGGTGCTGTTTCTGTACGACACCCTCAAGGTCGGCCAGTCGCAATTCGATGAGGCGCGGGTGCGAGAGCATTACCCGCAAGTCGCGAATTATCTGGGGGTCAGCCAGCCCGACCCCGAGCAGTTGAACTTCGCCCGTGAACAAGCCGTGCAGCCTTATCGGCTCAAGGGCGAGCGCCCGCCGAACGTGATCTTCGTGATGCTCGAGTCCCTCGGCACCAGCGCCGTGGGCGCCTATGGCAACCCGCTGAACCCCACGCCGAACCTCGACAAGCTGGCGAAGGAAAGCTGGTTCTTCAAACACTTCTACGTGCCCGTCACCGGCACCGCCAAAACCGTGTGGGCGAGCATCACCGGCGTGCCCGACGTTACCCGCCAGGAGACGGCGACCCGCAACCCGCTGATCACCCGGCAACACACCTTGATCAATGCGTTCGAGGACTACCAGAAGCTCTACATGATCGGCGGCAATGCCGGCTGGGCGAATATCAACGCCTTGATCCGCCAGAGCATCGACGGCGTGAAGCTGTATGACGAAAGCCACTGGCGCTCGCCACGGGTGGACGTGTGGGGCGTTTCGGATCTGGACCTGTTCAAGGAAGGCGACGAACTGCTGCGGGCCATCCCCAAGGACCAACCGTTCTTCGCCTACCTGCAAACCTCCGGCAATCACCGCCCGTTCACCATCCCCAAGACCAACGATGGCTTCAAGGTGCATGACCTCACCGTGGAACAAGTCCAGGCCGCAGGCAGCCGCAGCGTCGAGCAGTACAACGCCGTGCGCCTGCTGGACTTCAACATCGGCCGCCTGATGGAAATCGCCAAGGCTGGCGGTTACTACGACAACACCATCTTCGTGTTTTTCGGCGACCACAACACCCGAATCAGCCAGATTCCGCACATGGCGCCGGCATTCGAGCAGCTTGGGCTGGAAAGCAACAACGTGCCGATGATGATCCACGCGCCCGGCCTGCAACCCCGGGTGATCGAAGAAGCCGTCGGCCTGGCGGACCTGCTGCCGACCGTGGCCGGCATGGCGGGCATACCGTTCCGCAATGGCGCGATGGGCCGGGATATCCAGCAACCTGCGCCGGAAGGCGAGCGCGTGGTGCCGCTGGTATTGCGCGAGGGCACGTTCCCGCTGATCGGCGGCGTGACCAAGGACTTCCTGCTGCAAATGGAGCACGACGGCAGCTCGCCGACCCTGCATGACCTGGCGTCGCAAACGCCGAGGGACAATGTGGCTCAGCAGTATCCCGAGGAGTTTGAGCGGTTGCAGGGGCTGACCCGTGGCCTGCATGAGAGTGCGCGATTGATGTTGTTCCGGAACGTGCGCTGAAGTCACCTGACGGTTGGGCTGTACTATCGGCCCAGCCAATCCATCCCCACAATCTATCGATTTGAGGTCCACCTCACCCTCCCCGACTATGGCGGCACTTCCAATAACAAAAACCAGGAACCCGCCATGACTGCCCGCTTCCACAACCCGGTAGACACCCGCTTCGGCTGGGGCTGCCTGCAAGAACTCGCCGCTCTTACCGAAGGCCAGACCGTCGCCCTCGTGACCTTTCCCGAAGCCCGCGGGCTCGGTTTGGTAGACCGCATCCAGGCCCTGCTGGGTGAGCGCCTGGTGTACGTCATTGAAGACGTACAGCCCAACCCTGACGTGGCCCAACTGCGCGACACCTACGAGCGTTTCTGGCTGCAGGCCGGTGACTGCCAGGTGGTGGTCGCCGTCGGCGGTGGCAGTGCAATTGATACGGCAAAGGCCCTGATCGTCGGGACCGAGTCCGGGGATTTCGACGAGCTGCTGGCGTTGCTGGCCACCGGTAAACCTTTCGCGCCGGCCCGCCACAAGCTGTTGATTGCCGCACCGACCACCGCCGGCACCGGCAGCGAAGTCACGCCATGGGCGACGATCTGGGACTCCGCCAGCCTCAAGAAGTATTCGCTGCACCTGGACTGCACCTGGCCGACAGTGGCGATCATCGACCCGCAG
Source organism: Pseudomonas sp. B6001 (assembly GCF_013386015.1). Taxonomy (NCBI): domain Bacteria; kingdom Pseudomonadati; phylum Pseudomonadota; class Gammaproteobacteria; order Pseudomonadales; family Pseudomonadaceae; genus Pseudomonas; species Pseudomonas sp. B6001. Next base: position 103,217 of record NZ_JACAOX010000007.1, on the reverse strand, counting down.
TTGATGCTGACGGTGCCGGCCGGGGTCACGGTGTCCACCGGGCTGGATGCCTTGTCCCATGCGCTGGAATCGATCTGGAACGTCAACGCCAACCCGGTCTCGGACACCTTCGCCATCTCCGCCATCGAAGACATCCTGGAATGCCTGCCGCGCTTGCGGCGTGACCTCGGCAACCAGGAATTGCGCTCGCGCATGGCCTTGGCGGCGCTGAAAGCCGGCCTGGCTTTTTCCAACACCAAGACCGCCCTCGCCCACTCCATCTCTTATGAGATGACTCTGCACCACGGCCTGCCCCATGGCATCGCCTGTTCCTTCACTTTGCCGCTGGTACTGGGCCTGGCATGGGGGCACGACGCCGCGCGGGACCGCACCCTGCAACGGGTATTCGGCACCGACCTGCAGCAGGCCCAGGCGCAGCTGCGCGACTTCCTCCACAGCCTGGACGTGAAGACCGAATTTGCCGACTACGGCGTGAATGCCACCGAGGCCGAGGCGATGATCCGCTTCGCCCTGCAAGGCGCACGCGGCAAGAATTTCATCGGCGCGCAAGCGGCCTAGACTCACCGTAATTCAGTCGTTTCCTGTTGCACCTATCAAGAGTGCCCCCCAGCGGCTGCGGTCGCCGGGGCGAATAACAATAAGGAAAACATCATGAATCGTGCACATGTGCTGCCTGTTCCTGCCGTCCGTACCTCATCGTTTCGCGTAGCCCAGTGGCGCATGCTGCTGGCGGCGATGTTTTGTTATCTGTTTTTCTACACCGGCCGCCAGACCTTCGGCTTTGCCATCCCCGGGATCCAGGCCGAGTTCGGCCTGACCAAGGAAACCCTCGGCTGGGCCTCCGCGGCGATGCTTTGGGCCTACGCGATTGGCCAGGCGATCAACGGCAACCTCGCCGACAAGTTCGGCGGCCGCCGCATCATGACCCTGGGCGCGGTGCTGTCCTGCGCGGCCAACTGGGTCACCAGTTTCGCCAGCGGCTTTGCCGGGCTGATCCTGCCGTGGGGCATCAACGGTTACTTCCAGGCCCTCGGCTGGGCACCCGGCAGCCGGCTGATTTCCAATTGGTGGAGCGCCGGCGAGCGCGGCAAGGTGTATGGCTTTTATGTGTTCGCGGCCGGGTGCGCCTCGGTCCTGTCGTACGTCACCTCCATCGTGGTGCTGGAAGTGTTCCAACTGGAATGGCGCTGGATCTTCCGCCTGCCGGTGCTGTTGATGTTGGCGGGCGGCATTATTTTCTACCTGGTGGCCCGCGAGCGGCCTCAAGACATGGGCTTCGAGCCCCTGGCCGATACTGGCGTGGCGAATGCCGAAGACAAGAATCATGAAGTGGCCCACGGCGAAGTCGAATCCTCGGCGCAGCGCTACAAGGCGGTGCTGAAAAATCCGCGGCTGATCATCGCCGCGATCTCCCTGGGTTTCCAGAACGCCGCCCGCTACGGCCTGATCGTCTGGGTGCCGGTGCACTTCCTCGGGGCCAACTGGAAAAGCGGCGACAGCATGATCGACCCCAAGTGGATCACCGTGGCCCTGCCGGTGGGCATGGCCATCGGCGCCCTGAGCAACGGCTGGGTCTCGGACAAGCTGTTCGGCTCCAAACGCTACCTGGCGATCATGCTCTACATGTTCCTCGGCGCCGCCACCAGCCTGTGGATGTGGAGTTTGCCGCCCCACAGCGCAATCGGCCTGGTAGCGTTGTTCCTCTGCGGGTTCTTCGTGTATGGCCCGGCGTCGAGTTTCTGGGCGCTGTGCCCGGACCTGGTCGGCGCCAAGCGTGCGGGTACGGCCACGGGCGTGATGAATTTCTCATCCTATCTGTTCGCCGGCCTGGCGGAACCGCTGATCGGCAGTATGCTCGACAGTACCGGCAATACCTCGCTGATCTTCATCGTCGTGACCTCGGCCTGCCTGTGCAGCGCAGCGGTGGCGTTGTTTATCCGACGTTGATGACCGGCCCGGCGGACCTCAGGAACAGGACTCGTTATGTACCAGTACCACAAGTGGCTGCGCTCGTTTCATGCGGTGGCGAAGACCGGCAGTTTCACCCTCGCCGCCGAATACCTGAGCGTCGGCCAGCCGACGGTCAGCGAGCAGGTCAACGGGCTGGAGAAGCAGTTCTCGGTGGAGCTGTTCCACCGTCGCGGGCGGTTTATCGAGATGAGTGCCGCCGGGCACACCCTTTACGGGATCACCCAGGGGCTGTTCGGCCAGGAGGATGAAGCCATGCAACTGTTGCAGAGTTTCAAGCAGCGCAAGACCGGACTGCTGCGCCTGGGCGCGGTGTCGCCGCCGATCGCGATGAACCTGACCTACGAGCTGATGCAGCGCCACCCGGACATCGAACTGGAAACCTCGTTTTCCCCGGAAAAGGAAACCCTGGACCGGCTCTTCAACTTCGATATCGACGTGGCGATCCTGGCCCTTTCGGAGTTCGACCAGCGCTTCGATACCCAGCTGTACCGGCGCTATCCGATTATTGCGGTGGTGCGCGATGACCACCCGTGGGCCCGGCAGAAAGAGGTGCACGTGGAACAGATCAGCCGCGAAAAGTGGGTGATGCGCGAGAAAAGCTCACGCACCCGGCAACTGGTGGAAGAAAGCTGCAAGCGCCAGGGCATCGCCGTGAACTGCGTGATGCAGCTGAACAGTCGCGAAGCCATTGTGCACGCGATCACCAAGGGCATCGGCATCGGCTTTGTGTCTGCCGTGGAATACGCCGAAACCCCGGGCACCACGCCGATCACCTTCGTCGACCATCCGTTTTTCATCGACTACCACTTGTGTTGCCTGGGCATCCGCCGCAACCGACCGATGATCGCCGAGCTATTCGAGGCCAGCCCGATCCCGGCCACCTGATCGTCTTGACCGTTTAAACCCTCACCAGGCGATTACCTCTTCTTTGAGAGAGGGACGGCCTGCTCACACCTGAAAATGGAGACTTGCCATGCACTACCAACAACCTTCCAAGCTGCAAGCCGTGGTCCTGGACTGGGCCGGCACCGTCGTCGACTTCGGTTCCTTCGCCCCCACGCAGATTTTTGTCGAGGCGTTCGGCGAGTTCGGCGTCGCCGTTTCCCTGGAGGAAGCCCGCGGCCCGATGGGCATGGGCAAGTGGGATCACATCCGCACCTTGTGCAACCTGCCACAGATTGCCGAGCGTTATCGGGCGGTATTTGATCGCTTGCCGACTGACGAGGATGTCACCGCACTGTATGAGCGCTTCATGCCGTTGCAGATCGAGAAAATTGCGCTGCATTCGGCGGTCATTCCCGGCGCCCTTGAGGCGATCAACACCCTGCGCGCGCAGGGCTTGAAGATTGGCTCCTGCTCCGGGTACCCGGCGGTGGTGATGGCCAAGGTGGTCGAGCTGGCGCGACAGAACGGCTACGTCGCCGACCATGTGGTGGCGACCGACGAAGTGCCCAACGGGCGCCCGCATCCGGCGCAGGCACTGGCCAACGTGATTGCCCTGGGGGTCAGCGATGTGGCCGCGTGCGTGAAGGTCGACGACACCTGGCCGGGGATCCTGGAAGGCCGTAGCGCCGGCATGTGGACGGTGGCGTTGACCTGTTCCGGCAACGCACTGGGTTTGACCTACGAGCAATACAAGGCGCTGCCTGCTGCTGAGCTGGCGCTGGAGCGTGCGCGCATTACACAGATGTTCGAGGGCTCGCGGCCGCATTACCTGATCGACACCATCGTCGAACTGCCGGCGGTGATCGACGATATCAATGCGCGTTTGGCGCGCGGAGAAACGCCGCAGGGTTCTTGATGGGCCGATGGGGTCAGTGAGCTGACCCCACACTGCGGCCTATCGCCCTGCGACAAGCTGCTCGCTAAGTATCCACAGCCGCTGCGCCAACCCGGTATCCACCGCCCACGGCCTGACACCCAACTGCTCTTCCGATTCCGCACTCACTGCCGCCGCCACATCACAGTTCTCGCAATAGACCCCGCCCATTCCCGCCAACTGCCCACTCACCGCGCACCACACACTGGTGGCCGCGCCTTGCTCCGGGGTTTTCATGTTCCGCTCAGGGTCGATCACCGGTTTCCCGTGCTCGTCGACATAGCCTGATGCCTGCAAGACTTCAGGCTTCATGTGCCGCACCAGATCGGTAATGATTCCACCGGGATGCACCGCAAAAGCCCTTACCCCACTCGCCGCACCGAGCGTATCCAGATGCACGGCGAACAGCGCATTGGCAGTCTTGGACTGACCGTAGGCCCTCCATGGATCGTAGGCCTGGCGCTCGAAATTCCAGTCGTCAAAGTCGACGGCGCCGTGCACATGCCCCCGTGAGGACAGCGTCACCACCCGTGCACCTTCGGCGCGCTGCAAGGCCGGCCACAAGCGCTGGGTAAGCAGGAAATGCCCGAGATGGTTGGTCGCGAACTGAGATTCGTAGCCCTGGGCATTGCGGCTCAGCGGCGGCGCCATGATGCCCGCGTTATTGATCAGCAGGTGCAGCGGGCAGCCTGTCGCCAGAAAGCGCTCGGCAAACTGTTCGATGGACTGGGCGTCCATCAAGTCCAGGGGTTCAAGTTGCAGCTGTGGGTAAGGTTTGAGGACGGCGCGTGCCTTGGCCAGGTCACGGGCCGGGACGATCACGCGGGCGCCCGCGGCAGTCAGGGTACGGGCGGTGACCAGGCCAATGCCGGAGTAGCCGCCCGTGACAATCGCCACCTTGCCCGAGAGATCGACGCCCCGGATGACTTCGGCGACGGTGGTTGCTGCTCCATAGCCGCTGTGGATCGGTTTTTGTACTGTGGGCATGACAGAGTCTCCATTGGACGTGTGGTTAACACGCTACCCCTCGAAAGCCGTACTCTGAATACTCGAACATCCCGTTTACATGCGTAAAAGTACGAATATGCCCAGCGACCCGTTTTCCGAGATTCTGACGTTCGTGAATGCCCAATCGGTGATGACCGGCGGCTTCAGCGCGGGCGGCGCCTGGGCCCTGCGTTTTCCCGCGCCGGACAAGATCAAGTTTTTCGGGGTGGTGAAGGGGCAGTGCTGGTTGTGGATGGATGGCGAACTGGCGCCGGTGTTGATTGAGGCGGGCGATGTGTTCCTGCTGTGTGCGCAACGCTCGTTTGTGCTTGCAGGCGATGTGTCGGTCGCGCCTTTGGAAGCGCGGCAATTATTCGCTGACGCCGGCCGCTTCCCGCAAATCGGTGACGGCCAGGGCTGTGTGCAAATCGGCGGCTACGTGCAACTGGACCCGGAGAGTGGCGGCCTGCTGGCCAACGCGCTGCCGCCCCTGATCCACGTGCGAGCCACGTCGCCGCAAGCGACAATCGTGCAATGGCTACTCGGCCAGTTGGCACATGAGGGGCAAGCCAATTTGCTCGGGGCAAGCTTGGCGTCGGCGCAACTGGCGCAGTTGATGTTTATCCAGATCCTGCGGGCCTATGTCGAGACCTCGGGCGTATTACCCGAAGGCTGGCTGCGCACGGTCAGCGACAAGCGCCTGGCCCCCGCGCTGCGCTTGATGCACAGCGAGCCGGGGCGTGCCTGGACACTGGAAGACCTGGCTACGGCGGCTGCGATGTCGCGCACCACCTTTTCGCACTACTTCAAGAGCGTTGCCGGGGTACCACCGTTGGCGTACCTGACCGAGTGGCGCATGCGCCTTGCGCAACGAGCGTTGCGCGAGGGGAATCTGTCAGTGGGCGTGTTAGCGCAGTCGTTGGGGTACGGTTCTGAAAGTGCGTTCAGCAACGCCTTCAAGCGAGTGACAGGAAAGGCCCCGAGGCATTATCGGGACGCGTGCCGTCAATCAATGTGAATTACTGCGCCTGGAACGTCGCAAGGTACGCCAGCAGGTTATCGATCTTCTCCTGGTCGCTGATCCCCCAGAAAATCATCCGAGTGCCGCTCACGACCTTTTTCGGTGCCTCGATGTAGGCGGCCAGCTTGTCCCGCGTCCAGACCACGCCTGAATTCTTCATCGCATCTGAATACTGGTAATCAGTGGTCGTGCCGGCCGGGCGGCCAATGATGCCGTTGAGCTGCGGCCCGAAACCGCCCCGGGCATTTTCGCCGACGCTATGGCAACCGCCGCAGGTTTTGCTGAATAACTTTCCACCGGCTTCGGCGTCTCCCGCCGCCGCTGCCGGCAGGCTGACGAGACCGGCAATCAGGGCGAGGCTGAATAATACGACGTACTTCATGGGTAACTTTCCATCCGTTGTGCCGGTTCAGCTGGGGACTTGCCATGACATGGCACAGCGACTGCCCGGCGCAAAACCGTGACGATACTCCTCACGCAGAGCCTCTGCCAAACGATGATCCGGCGCCAGCGAATGTGCTTGCTCAAATCCCAGCCGCTGATAAAACGGGCTGTTCCAGGGCACGTCGCAAAATGTGGTCAAGGTGACTGCCCGCAACCGGCGCGAGCGAGCCTCATTCATCACGACCTCAAGCAATTGCCGCCCTGCGCCACGGCCCTGCATGACCTGCGCCACCGACAGTTCATGGATGTGCAGGTCGTCATCAAGCATCTGTGCACTGAGAAAACCCTGGACCTGGCCAGCAGCATCCACCGCCACCCAACACGTACCCCACGCGATCAACTGCAGATGACGTTCAACACTCATGACCTCGGCATCGGCCAGCCAGCTCAAGGATTCGATCGCACGAAAGGACTGGGCCGCACTGCGCTCTATTGCAGGTAAACACACTGCGTCGGGTGCGGCGGCAAGTCGGATAACAGTGAGCATGAGGCAACCCGGGATCGTTGAAACACCTGAGATTAACATCTGGAAACAGCCACTCAATTGATATCACCCCACCACTCTGCTTGCATGCCCGCTCCTCTCGGCACAGCGGTTCAGGAGACAAGCGATGAAAACCATGGTGGTCGGTGCAAGCAAAGGATTGGGCAGGGCCTTGATGGAAGGGCTGGGCGGGGTTGGGGATACGCTGATCGGGGTGTCCCGCAGTCGCCCTGATCCCTTGACGTGCAGCACTGGCGCCGAGGTGCGCTGGGTGGAAGCAGACCTTGGCGTGCCTGGCCAAGCGGCGCACGTCATCGAGCAGGCGGTGGCGGCAGGCGGGCTGGACACACTGATCTATAACCTGGGCATCTGGGAGGCGCGGGCGTTTGATCCGGCGTACAGCTATCTCACCGACGAGGACACGCAACTGGAAGCCATCGTCAGTTGCAACATCACCGCACCGCTGTTGTTGATCAAGCGGCTGCTGCCGGTGTTATTGAAGAGCCCACAGCCGCGCATCATCCTCACAGGCTCGACCTCGGGACTGCCCCAGAGCGGCCGGCCCGAAGTGGCGTTCGGCGCCTCGAAATTCGCCTTGCGCGGCATCGCCGATGCGCTGCGTGAAGGCTATCGCCAGCAGCGCCTGGGCGTCACTTGCCTGAACCTGGGCTATCTGAATACCGAAGATTCCTTGAGCACCTCACGCACCCAGGCCGAACAGCGCGGTGAGGGCCAATTGATTCCGGTGCATGACGTGGTGCAGGTGGTGCGTATGGTCTTGAGCCTGTCCGGCGCCAGTTTCGTCAAGGAGCTGACGTTGCCGGCGCTGCTGGATGAACGCTTCTAGCAGGTTTCGCCAGTGGAGCGCCCTGCCCTGACGCAATTCAAAGACAACCAAATGACCACCCATCGCAAAAAAAACATCCAATCGAACCTAATCGACGGCGCCCCACTCCACCTTACTTAACCCGGATGGTGGAGTAAGGATCATGGCTCAGCCATCGATATTGGTGCTGGAAGACGACGAAATCATTCGCTCGTTGATGGTAGATGTACTGGAGGATTTCGGCGCGGTGGTGACCTCGTTCCCGTCCGCAGACGAAGGAATGATTTTTCTTGAACGAGCCAGTGATCCGGTAGACTTGATTGTCAGCGATATCCAGATGCCCGGCCTGCTCAATGGCTACGACTTGAGCAAAGTAGTCGCCCATCGCTGGCCGACGCTGCCGGTGGTGCTGACCTCGGGCAACACCGCAATGGCCTCGCAGTTGGGCAGCACCGTGCGGTTCCTGCCCAAGCCGTGGACCACCAAGCGCCTGATCGACTGCGTGCAGTCGGCCCTGGTGCAGGGTTCGCCCATGCACTGATAGCATCGCGATATCAGCCAAGGCGAACTTCACGGCGACTCCTGCGGTCAGTTATTAAGCAACCTTACATGGCCAGCAGGCCCCCAGTTCGAGTTTACTGAATGCATTCACAGGCCCATGACGTTGGTGCGCCCCCTGTACTTGAAGCCCTGCGCTCGGGTACCGCTTTACTGCACGTCGCCCTGGAAAAGCGCTTGCCGTTTTTCTCCCCGCAGCTCGATCACACTCGGTATAAACGCCTGCTCCAGGCCTATTACGGGTTCTACAACCCTCTGGAAACGACGCTGCACGACAGCGGCTTGATACCCGTGGGGTTTGATCAGGTGCTGCGTCGCAAAGCTCCCACCTTGCTGACGGATCTTCACGCTCTGGGCCTGGACGCCCGAGCCATCGCCGCCCTTCCCCATTGCATGTCGCTACCGCTCCTCGACACGCCGGCCGCCTGCCTGGGCGCGCTGTATGTGTTGGAAGGCGCCACCCTGGGCGGGCAAATCCTGCGCCGGGAAATGGCCCAGCGCCTGGGACTGGATGCCGACAACGGCGGCGCGTTTCTCAACGTGTACGGCGCTGAAACCGGTCGGCGCTGGAAAGACTTTCTCGACTACCTGAGCCATGTGCCCCTCGATGCGCACGCCAAACTGCGCGCCGTGAACGCGGCCCGCTCGACATTCAGCTGCTTTGAGCAATGGCTCGACAGCCAGGAGGTACTGCTATGAAACCCGAAGATTTTGAAGAGTTGCTTGCCAACTGTGCAGACGAACCCATCCGCTTCCCGGGGGCCATCCAGCCCCACGGTGCGCTGCTGACCCTGTCCGAGCCGGACCTGCATATCGTGCAGGTGAGCGCCAACGTAGCCGAACTGTTCAACCACTCACCGGAATCCCTGCTGGGCCAGCCGCTGCACACATTGATCGGCATTGAACATGCCGAAGCCGTCCGGGCCATGGTCACGCAAAACAGCTTTTTCGACGCCGCACCGCTGCACATGACCCTCAACGGCGCCGAGTTCGAAGGCTTGCTGCACCGCCATCAGGATGTGCTGGTGCTGGAGTTCGAACCACGGCTCAAGGACTTCCAGCCGCGGGCACTCAATGGCCGGACCAGCAACCTGGGCAAGATGCTTCAACGCCTGCAGGCGGCGAAAACCCTGCAAGCGTTGTATGAAATCAGCGTCAACGAAATCCAGGCCATGACCGGCTACGACCGGGTGCTGATTTATCGTTTCGAAGAGGAAGGCCACGGCCAGGTGATCGCCGAAGCGTCCGCCCCGTCGATGGAATTGTTCAACGGCCTGTTCTTCCCGGCGTCTGACATCCCCGAACAAGCCCGGGAGCTGTACCGCACCAATTGGCTGCGGATCATCCCCAATGCCGATTATGAGGCAGTGCCGCTGGTGCCCAGGTTGCGCCCGGACACCGGCCAGCCCCTGGACCTGAGCTTCGCCACCCTGCGCAGCGTGTCGCCGATTCACTGCCAGTACATGAAAAACATGGGGGTGCTGTCGTCCATGAGCATCTCCCTGATGGCCGGCGACAAACTCTGGGGCCTGATCAGTTGCGGCAACCGCCAGCCGCTGCTGGTGCCCAATGATTTGCGCACCGCGTGCCAGACCATCGGCCAGGTGCTGTCGTTGCAGATCAGCGCCATGGAGGCCCTGGACCTAAGCCGCCAGCGCGAAGAAAAAGTCGAGGCCCTGGCCCTGCTCAGCCAGGCCATGCAGGCCTCGCCCGCAAACGTCTTCGATGGCTTGGCGCAGCGTCCGCAATTGCTGATGGACCTGACCCTCGCAGGCGGTGTGGCGATCATCGAAGACAAGCAACTGCACCGTTACGGCAATTGCCCGGAACCTGCGCAGATTCGCGCCCTGCACAAGTGGCTGCAAGAGACCGGGCAGCCGGTGTTTGCCAGCCATAACCTGGCCTCGGTTTACCCGCCGGCGGCTGAATACCAGCACGTAGCCAGTGGCGTGCTGGCCATGAGCTTGCCCAAGCCGGTGGACAACGGCGTGTTGTGGTTTCGTCCCGAAGTGAAGGAAAACATCAACTGGAGCGGCGACCCGAACAAACCCCTGGACCTGGAAAGCACCGACGCGGGCCTGCACCTTCGCCCACGCACCTCGTTTGAAATCTGGAAGGTGGAGATGGCCGGCATTTCCACCAAATGGAGCCACGGTGACCGCTTCGCCGCCAACGACCTGCGCCGCTCGGCCCTGGAAAATGACCTGGCCCGCCAGGTGCTGCGTGAACAACAGGCGGTGCGCGCCCGGGATGAACTGGTGGCGGTGGTTTCCCACGACCTGCGCAACCCGATGACGGTGATCTCGATGCTCTGCGGCATGATGCAAAAGGCCTTCAGTTCCGATGGCCCACACACCTCGCGACGGATTTCCTCGGCCATCGATACCATGCAACAAGCCGCTGGGCGCATGAATGTGCTGCTGGAAGATTTGCTCGACACCTCGAAGATCGAAGCCGGGCGCTACACCGTCAAGCCGGTGGCCCTGGACGTGAGCCAGATGTTCGAGGAGGCCTATTCACTGCTCGCGCCCCTGGCGATGGAAAAGGGCATCGACCTGTCCTTCAATGCCGAACCCGGGCTGCAAATCCATGCCGACCCGGAACGGTTGTTCCAGGTGCTGTCGAACCTGATCGGCAACGCCATCAAGTTCACCCCGCGCCAGGGCAATATCGGCATCAGTGCGTTGAGCAATGGCGAAGAGATTGTGTTTTCGGTGCGTGACTCCGGCGAAGGGATCGCCCCTGATCAGTTGCCTCACGTGTTTGATCGCTACTGGACGCAAACCGAAAACAATCCCACCGGCAGCGGCCTGGGCTTGTACATCACCCAAGGCATCGTGCAGGCTCACGGCGGGCGGATCGAGGCTGAGAGTGAGTTGGGGCGAGGCAGCGAATTTCGGTTTACGGTGCCCAAGCCGGCTTGAAACGGCGCCTCATCGAGACGGCGAAGCATATGGAAACCCAAAGGCCCGGAACGCCGGACCGGGCCAGGGCCACTGATCAGGACGCACTCAAAGGGAGGTGAATGCGCACACTTCACGTCCTTTCTAATGAGAGCCAACATCTATGTCCTTTCCAATCATTGGCAGCGCTTTCCATATCCAATCCTTCAATCAACCCACTCATTCGCCTCAAGCCACTCAACCCGTCCAACCTGTTCAGCCGGCCCTCAAACCAAACGATGAGCCCTCGCGTAGCAGCTCCAACCAGCAAATTTTTCAGTCGAATAGCGGTAATCTGACTGATCTGGGAAAAGGCAATTTGCCGTGAGGGTTTAAGCCTTCCTAAACCGGCAACACCACCACGGCGGCCAACCCGCCGCACGGGCGATTTTCCAGGGTCAGCGTTCCACCGTGTTCCAGGACGATCGCCCGTGCCGTGGAGAGTCCCAAACCGACACCCCCGGTACTTTTATTGCGTGAACCTTCCAGACGAAAGAACGGCAGGAATACCTGCTCATGCTGCTCCTGCGGGATGCCCGGGCCACGGTCCAGCACCCGCACCGTCACCCTTCCCGGGCTCTGTTGCAGCTCAATCTGCGGCGCCAGCCCGTAGTGGATCGCATTGTCCATCAGGTTGGTCATCACTCGCTTGAGCCCCAGCGGACGACCGAAATACACCAGCCGTGGCGGGCCATTGAAGCCGATGTCGATGGACTGATCGCGGTAGTCGTCAATCAGCGTTTGCAGCAACTCCGCAAGGTCCAGTTGGGTGGCCTGTTCCAGGCGCGCATCGTCGCGAAAGAATTCCAGCGCGGTGTTGATCATCGCCTGCATCTCGTCGACATCCCGGAACAGGCGGTGCTGCTGGTCGGCATCTTCGATGAATTCCCCCCGCAGGCGCAGGCGGGTCAGCGGCGCACGCAGGTCATGGGAAATCGCGGCGAGCATCTGGGTGCGGTCCTGGATGAAGTGCTGCAACTGCGCCTGCATGCCGTTGAACGCGAGAATCGCCTGGCGGATTTCCTGGGGGCCGACCGGCTCGATAGGCGGCGCACGAAAGTCGGCGCCGAAACGTCGCACACCCTGGGCGAAATACTGCAGCGGCCGGGCCAGGCGCCGGGTGGCGATCAGCGTGACCAGCGCGGTGGAAATCAGTACCAGCATCAGCACGATCAGGCTTCGCGGGCCTTCCGCCAGGCCCCAGCTGCGCGACGGCGCGCTGAACATCAGCCAGGATTCATCCACCAGTTGCACCACCAGCGCATAGCGCCCGCCGGGGCCAGGCCAGTCGGACGGTTCGTAGGCTTCCATTCGCCGCTCCGGCCCCTTGAGCAGCTGCTTGAACACCTGGTCGGAGTGAAACCCCGGGTCTTCCAGAACCGGCACATCAATGCCTGTGCGGGTGGCCGACCAACTCACATTGAAGCTGTCATCGGCCACTGCCCGAGTCAGTTGCGCGCGCTGGGACGGCTCTGCCGCTTCGATCATCCGCACGATCACCGCGACCTTCTCCAACAGGCCGGTTTCACCCAACGGCGGCCTGGCCCAAACGCCAGCCAGTTGCACAAACAGCGCATTGAAGGCCAGCGCAGTGAGCATCGCAATCAGGATGGTCAGGGCAATCCAGCGGGCCACGGTGTCCCGAGGTTTGAAGCGGCTCATGAGCGGGTCACCGCGACGGTGAACTGGTAACCACCGTTGCGCACGGTACGAATCATCGCCGGGCGCTTGGTGTCGAACTCCAGCTTGCGTCGCAGGCGGCTGACCTGTACGTCGATGCTGCGGTCGAAGGCGTCGTGGCTATGGCCCCGCGCCAGGTTCAGCAATTGCTCGCGGGTGAGCACGCGCTGCGGGTGTTCGACGAACACCAGCAGCAGGTCGAACTCCCCGGACGACAACGGGATCATCACCTGGTCCGGCGAGCGCAACTCACGGCGCGTCAGGTCCAGTTGCCAGCCGGCGAAACGAATCAGCGGGCGCGACACGTCGCCCAACGTCGGCCGGTTTTCACCCGCCCGACGCAGTACGGCGCGCACCCGGGCAAGTAATTCACGGGCATCGAAAGGTTTGCTCAGGTAATCATCGGCGCCCATTTCCAGGCCCACCACGCGATCACTCAGTTCGCCCATGGCGGTCAGCATGATCACCGGTGTTGCGTATTGCTGGCGCAGGCGCTGGCACAGCAACAGGCCGTTATCCCCCGGCAGCATCAGGTCGAGGATGATCAGGTCGGCAGGTGTACGCTCCATGGCCGCCCACAGCTCGGCGCCATTGGCGGCGGTCTCGACCGTGTAGCCATGTTGCAGGAAGAATTTCTTCAGCAGGGCGAGGACCTCGAGGTCATCGTCCACGATTAAAAGATGGCTCACCGATGGGCATCACTTGGTCTTGTCGATGCGCCATCTAAAACCATTCGACGCGGCCCGTCATATATTTCAATCGTGCAATAAAGCGTCAACGGCGCAATAAAGCAGACATCTTTGCGCAAGCTGCGGCTGCCAGCATCGGCTTCCTTTTCCCGGAGACTGACCCCATGCGCTCGCTGACGTATCCCCAGCACCTGGCTCGCCAGGCGGTGTTGTTGCTGACTGTGTCTTACCTCACAGGCTGCGCGAGCCCGGCCAACGTAACGAGTACCACACGCTGCGCACAGGTTTCCTACCCGGTGTATGACCCCGCCGAACCAGTCAACCGGGGCGTGTTCGCCTTCAACCGCGCGGTGGATGACTACGCCCTGGCGCCTGTAGCCCGAGGCTACCGATACATGCCGGAGTTTTTCCAGCAGGGTGTGCATAACTTCGCCAGCAACTTCAGCGAGCCCAAGGTCTTCATCAACGACCTGCTGCAAGGCAACCCACGGCGTTCGATCAACACCCTGGGACGTTTTGCGGTGAACACCACCGTGGGGATCGTCGGCTTGATTGATGTCTCGGACCCGCTGGGCATCCCTCGCCACACCGCCGATTTCGGCCAGACCTTTGGCGTGTGGGGGATTGGCAACGGGCCGATTGTCGAACTGCCGTTGCTGGGCACCGGCAACAGCCGCGATGCGGCGGGCAAGGTCCTGAACTTCCTGGTGGCGCCGCTGGGCGACAGCGATACCGTGCAAACCCTGGGCACCATCAGCCTGGTGGGTGGCACAGTGGACACGCGCGCCTCGTTGCTGCCGCTGACCGACAGCCTGCAAAAGCTGCCGGACTACTACAGTGCCTTGCGTAACGTGGTGGCCGAACACCGCGCGGCCTTTGTGCTGGAGGGCAAGCAGGGGGCGACGTCGCCTCAGGCCGATAATTGTGCACAGGGAGCCGGCGATGATTTCTGAATCAAGCTCACTGGTCCTGCAACGTCAGGTTCGTAAACGCGGGACCAGCGCCCTGCTCTGCCGGGAGACCCGCCTGAGCCTGTCGTCGGAGCAGGGCCGCCTGGTGCTGAGCCGCTATGTCGAACGGTACAGCCCGCAGGGTGTGCGCTGGGTCGAGCGCCAGCACAGTGTGGCCCTGGCCGAACTGCTGCGCTGGATGATTGCCGAAGGCGAGACCTGCGCCACGCAGTCATGATTTGAGATGAAAGGTTTATAGCCCGGGCCAGTGGGCGCCGGGTAATTTGCCGCTCGCCCGGGTATCGCGCCTTAACAAAACGCTGACATTCAATGCGTTACCTTTTCGGCCCAACCTTGCCCAGAGCCGTTGCCTTGATGCCTCACCCCGACACACTTCCCGCTGTACTCGCCGGCCCGTTGCTGCGACGCCTGGAACCGCGGCGCCTGGTGATGTGGCTGGTGGGAAGTCGTCCCCTGGCATTGACCCTGAGGCTGCAAGTCGCCCAAGGCGCGGCGCTCGATATCGAGTTGGACGCCAGCCAATGCAAGGTGGTGCCCGTCGGGCGCCAGGCCTTTATCCACCTGATCGACGTACCGCTGGCGGAAGCCCTGCCCCAGGACGTGAGCATCAGCTACGACCTGCTGGTAAACCGTGCCGGTATCGCCGAATGGGCGCCGCACCTGCTCTACCCGGGCGCACAAGGCCCGCATTTCGTCCTGCACAGCCGCATCCACCAATTGGTCCACGGTTCCTGCCGCAAGCCCCATCACAGCGCAGCCGACGGTTTGCTGTGTGTCGACCGGCTGCTGGCCGAATCGAACACCCTGGAGGAACGCCCGGCCTTGTTGATGATGAGTGGCGACCAGGTCTACGCCGACGATGTCGCGGGGCCGATGCTGCGGGCCATTCATGCGCTGATCACGCGCCTCGGCCTGTTCGATGAACACCTCGACGGTGCCGTCGTCGACAACAGCGCCGCGCTTTATGAGCATGCCGCCAGCTACTACCATCGAGCCGACCTGTTGCCCGCCCTGAAGAGCAACGAGACCCTGCGCGAGCGTTTTTTTGGCGGGGTGAAGAAGCCTATTTTCACCAGCAGCAGCGCCGACAACCACCTGGTGACTTTTGCCGAAGTCATGGCGATGTACCTGCTGGCGTGGTCGCCCGTACCGTGGCAGCTGATCGCACCGCAAGCGCCGCAACTGCGCGCCGAAGGGCACGTACGCTATGGGCACGAGCAAGTGCAGATCGACACGTTCCGTGACGGCCTGGGTGGCGTGGCCAGGGTGTTCGCCCACCTCTCCTGCCTGATGATCTTCGACGATCACGACATCACCGACGACTGGAACCTCAGCGCCCAATGGGAAGAAACCGCCTACGGGCATCCGTTCTCCAAGCGCATCATCGGCAACGCACTGCTGGCCTACATGCTGTGCCAGGGCTGGGGCAATAACCCGGATGCGTTCGATACGGTGATCGGCAAAACCCTGGCGCTCACCACACAGGCCCACGACAACTACCTGCAGCCTGTCGCTCAAGATGAGCTGGTGGATGACCTGCTGAAGTTCCAGCAATGGCATTACGTGCTGCCCACCACCCCCGCACTGGTAGTGCTCGACACCCGTACCCGGCGCTGGCGCAGCGAGTTCAACCTCAAGCAACCCTCCGGCCTGCTGGACTGGGAAGCACTGAGCGAACTGCAACAGGAGCTGCTGGATCACCCTTGCGCGATCATCGTTTCACCGGCGCCGATCTTCGGCGTCAAGCTGATCGAAACCGTGCAGAAGGCCTTCAGCTGGTGCGGCTACCCGCTGTTGGTGGACGCGGAAAACTGGATGGCCCACCGCGGCGCGGCACAGGTGATCCTCAACATCTTTCGTCACTCCCGCACACCGGGCAACTACGTGATCCTCTCGGGAGACGTGCACTACTCGTTCGTCTATGAAGTGCTGATTCGCCACCGCAATGCCGGTCCAAAAATCTGGCAGATCACCAGCAGCGGCATCAAGAACGAATTCCCGCCGCGCTTGCTGGAATGGTTCGACCGTCTCAATCGATGGCTCTACTCACCGCGCTCACCGCTGAACTGGTTCACCCGTCGCCGACTCATGCAGGTAGTGCCGCATATTCCGGAACACGCTGAAGCGGGCGAACGGCTCTGGAATTCTGCCGGGATCGGGCAGGTGTTTTTTAACCGGCAGGGGCAGCCTGAGGCGATTTATCAGCACAATGCCAATGGGGCGCCCAGGACCAGGATGGCGGCGCCTGATCAGAAGCTGAACCCAAACAAGTAGTGGCTTTTAGCCACACTCTCACTAGACCAAAGACCCCCTTCTAAGCGCCAAGGCGCCGTTGTACAGTACCGCCAGCCACGGAGTATCGGCATCAATTTTGGCTGGCCCCAGGAGCCAGTCCACGCAGGGAGTGCGCAATGGACGATACATCCGGCAGCGAACCGTCAAGGAAGGACTTTTGCGACCTTAACGCCGACATGCTGCATGCCATCATGGAGCTGGTCAGCGACGGGATCTGGGACTGGAACGCCAACACCGGGTTCGTCTACCGCAACCCCGGCTGGTACGAAATGCTCGGCTATGCCCATCACTCCCTGGAAAACAGCGTATTCACCTGGGAAAACGTGATTCATCCCGATGACTATCCCCAAGTGATGGTGCTGTTTGATAACTACATCAACCGCCGCACCACTCACTATCAAGCCGAATACCGCTGCCGCAAGAAAGACGGCTCCTACCTGTGGATCGAAGACCGCGGCTACGTGATCGCACGTAACGACGACGGCTCGGTGGCACGCATGGTCGGCGCCCACCGCAGTATCCAGGCGCGCAAACAGTCCATCGAACAGCTGGAGCGCCGCAATCAATCCCTTGAAGCCCTGGTGGCCGAGCGCACCCGCGAGCTGTCGCGGGTCAATCAACAACTGCAGTTGCAACTGGACGAGAATCGCTCCCTGGCCGAACGCGACGCCTTGACTCGCGTGGCCAATCGTTACCGCCTTGAACGCGTCCTGCTGGAAGAGTGCGCTCGCGCCCAACGGTTTCGCCTGCCGCTGTCGCTGATCGCCATGGACATTGACGACTTCAAGCCCATCAACGATCAGCACGGCCATGCCGTAGGCGATGAAACCCTGGTGCGCGTGGTGGAATGCCTGGAGGCCTGCATTCGCCACGGCGACTTGCTGGCCCGCTGGGGCGGCGATGAATTCATGGTCATCGTGCCCAAAAGCACGTTGGAGACCGCGCGGGAATTGGCCGAGCGAATGCGCTGTGCGCTCAAGGACTTGCCCGCCGTGGGCAGCTTCAAGGTGACGTTGAGCCTCGGCGTGGTAGAGCGACGCAACGATGAGTCACCCGCCTGCCTGATGGCCAGGGCCGATCAGGCGTTGTATCGCTCCAAGGCGGCGGGCAAGGACACGGTTTCTTCGTGAAACCTCAGCGAACCGGCGGCGCGTACTGGATCCCGCCGTTGCTCCACAGGGCATTAAGGCCGCGCTTGATCTTCAGCACGCTGCCCTGGCCGATGTTGCGCTCGAACACCTCGCTGTAGTTGCCCACTTGCTTGACGATCTGCACGACCCAGTCCTTGCGCAGTTTCAGGTCCTTGCCGTAGTCACCGTCTGCGCCGAGCAAACGGGCGACGTCCGGGTTCTTGCTGGACTTGGCTTGCTCTTCAACGTTCTGCGAAGTGATGCCCATTTCCTCGGCATTGAGCATGGCGAACAACGTCCACTTGACGATGCTGAACCACTCGTCGTCGCCCTTGCGCACCAGCGGGCCCAATGGCTCCTTGGAAATCACTTCCGGCAACACCACGAACTCATCCGGGTGAGCCATCTTGATCCGCTGGGCGTACAGCCCCGACTGGTCGGTGGTGAGCACGTCGCAGCGGCCCGCTTCGAGGCCCTTGGCACTTTCGTCAGCAGTGTCGAAGGTAATCGGCGTGTACTTCAGGCCGTTGGCGCGGAAGTAATCCGAGACGTTCAGCTCGGTGGTGGTGCCGGCCTGGATGCAGATGGTCGCGCCGTCCAGGTCCTTGGCGCTCTTCACACCGAGCTTGGTGTTCACCAGGAACCCGATGCCGTCGTAGTAGGTCACGCCGGTGAACACCATGCCCATGCCCGCGTCACGGGAACTGGTCCAGGTGGTGTTGCGGGAAATCAGATCGATCTCGCCGGATTGCAACGCAGTGAAACGCTCTTTGGCGGTCAACTGGCTGAACTTCACTTTCGACGCGTCACCAAAGAGTGCTGCGGCGACGGCGTGGCACACGTCCACATCAATGCCGGTCATCTTGCCGTTGGCGTCCGGCACGCCAAAACCCGGCAACCCATCACTGACCCCACACTGGATAAAACCCTTCTTCTGGATCGCATCCAGGGTCGCCCCTGCGTGGGCGCTCCCTGCCAGTCCCAGTAATGCTGCGGCGGTGAATGCCGCCAACGTGGATTTCATGTGCTTCATGCAAGGCGCTCCCTGTCGGTCTTTATTATTCGGCGCCACAAACCCGCGCCGTTTATAGTGTTGCCGGTCAGTATCAACGGCTTTACACCTTGGCCACAAACGACGTTTAGGCAAAGGCTCCTTCCGATTTGGAATGAACTTCTCATGATCTCGAAACGCTTGACCCCTTCGATGACCGCCCTGCAGTGCTTCGAAGCCGCCGCCCGCCACCTGAGTTTCACCCGCGCTGCCGAAGAACTGCACCTGACCCAGAGCGCGGTGAGCAAGCAGGTGGCACAGCTCGAAGAGATGCTCTGCCACCCGCTGTTCCAGCGAGTACGCCAGCGCTTGTACCTGTCGCCGGCGGGCTCGCTGTACCTGGAGGAAGTACGCAAGATCCTCAACCAGGTGGATATTTCCAGCCGCTACATCCTCACCTACGGTGGCGAGACCGAAGTGCTGCGCATCGCCACCCAGCCGACCTTCGGTGACCGCTGGCTGGTGCCCAAGCTCAAGGATTTTGCCGCGCGCCATCCCAATATCCATCTGGACGTGCGCAACGAACTGGAGCCGTTCGACGTGTTGCAGGCCAAGGCGGATATCGCGTTTTTCTTCGGCCAGGGAGCGTGGCCGGGGGCAACTTGCATCGAGTTGTTTCGCGAAGCCGTGGTGCCGGTCTGTGCCCCCGGGTTTGTTGCCGCTGGCAGCGACGCCTCGTCCCGCCACACCTTGCTGCAATGCACCTCGCGCCCGGAAGCCTGGCACGAGTGGTTTCTGGAACAGGGCCTGCACTCGCAAAACAGCTACCACGGGCCGCGTTTCGACACGTTCTACATGTGCATCCGCGCCGCGCAATCGGGGTACGGCGTGGCGTTGGTGCCGCAGTATCTGGTGGCCGAGGAATTGGCGAACGCCAGCCTGATGATCCCCTGGGATTACAGAATGCCGAGTGCCGGCGCGCACTTTATCGCCCATGCCGAACATGCCGGGGAGATCCCGAAAGTGAAGGCGTTCCTGAACTGGATGGTGGATGTGGCGAAGGAGCTTGCTCCCTCGCCATAGCACATCCCGACTTTTAATAATGACCCGGCGACTTTATTTCGTTTGCGGGGCAAGGCGGCTCACGGCTTAGATAAAAGGACGCATCCTATTCTTGAGTCCCGGATCCATGAGCCGCCAAACCATCAGCCAGTCGATTTCCATCGTCCACCCCATCAGCCTCAGCCATGGCCGGAACGCCGAAGTCTGGGACACCACCGGCAAGCGCTTCATCGATTTCGTCGGCGGCATCGGCGTGCTCAACCTGGGCCACTGCCACCCGCGTGTGGTGGAGGCGATCCGCGACCAGGCCACCAGGCTCACCCACTACGCCTTCAATGCTGCGCCTCACGCGCCCTACATCGAACTGATGGACCGTCTTACCGCATTCATCCCGGTGGATTACCCGGTCAGTGGCATGCTCACCAACAGTGGCGCGGAAGCGGCGGAAAACGCCCTGAAAATTGTCCGCGGCGCCACTGGCCGCACCGCCGTCATCGCCTTTGACGGTGCGTTTCACGGGCGCACGCTGGCGACGCTCAACCTCAATGGCAAGGTCGCGCCCTACAAGCAAAAAGTCGGCGTATTGCCGGGGCCGGTGTTCCACCTGCCCTACCCCAGCCGCGATAACGGCGTGACCTGCGGCGAAGCACTCAAGGCGATGGACCGCCTGTTCAGCGTGGAAATCGACGTCGACGACGTGGCCTGTTTCATCATCGAACCGGTGCAGGGCGAAGGTGGTTTCCTGGCGCTGGACGTGGAATTTGCCCAGGCCCTGCGACGCTTCTGCGATGAAAAAAACATCCTGTTGATTGCCGATGAAATCCAGTCCGGCTTCGGCCGCACCGGCCAGCGCTTCGCCTTCTCACGCCTGGGCATCGAACCGGACCTGATCCTGCTGGGCAAAAGCATCGCCGGCGGTGTGCCGTTGGGTGCGGTGGTGGGTCGCAAGACATTGCTCGACAACCTGCCCAAAGGCGGCCTCGGCGGCACCTACTCCGGTAACCCGATTGCCTGCGCGGCGGCCTTGGCCACCCTGGATGAAATGACGGACGAGCACCTGCAAGGTTGGGGCACGCAGCAGGAAGAAGCGATCGTCAGTCGCTATGAATCATGGTGTTCGAAAAGGCTCTCCCCCTACCTCGGCCGCTTGACCGGCGTGGGCGCCATGCGTGGCATCGAACTGGCCAACGCCGACGGCAGCCCGGCGCCACAACAACTGACCCAGCTGCTGGCACTGGCCCGCGAGGCGGGTTTGTTGCTGATGCCCAGCGGCAAATCGCGGCATATCATCCGCCTGCTGGCGCCGTTGACGATTGAAGCGGCGGTGCTGGAGGAAGGGCTGGATATTCTTGAAGAGTGTTTGGCGAAGTTGGCTTAAAAACCAAAAAGCCCGGCGGGAAGCCGGGCTTCGAACGGAAAACGTCAGTGGACGAGTCGGGCGACGCCAAAGGCGATGGCAGACAAGGCGCCAGCTGTTCCGACAAACCATTTCAGCAGTCGGGTTTCCAACGATTGCATATCCGTTCTGAAATTGGCGATTGAGAGATCCAACCTGGAGGTTGCTTCGAGCAGGTCTATTTTGGTCTGCATCAGATCGGACTTGGTGGCCATGTGCTCCTGCATGCCATCCAGCTTCGTCTCGACGCGCTCCAATCTTGCCTCAACTTGTGAAATACGCTTTTCCAAATCGTTTTCTCCTCCGTTGCCCCCACCGCCTGCGCCGCCTTTGCGGTCGTAGCCTGATGACGAACCTTGACGGTACTCCTGGCGAAGATAGCTCACATTATCCTTGAGGTCATTCGCCATTTCAGGCCTCCTTCTTTTGGGTCAAAGCATTCAGTCCATCAGCTACACCCTCCATGCAGTCGATAAACTCATTCAGCTTCACCCATGCTTCATCTGCCGCCTGTTTTACATCCACGTCTTCACTATGTTTGAGCGCACCGGACAAGCTAATGATGCCGGAGCCGAGCCTAGCAATTGCACTGTGATACTGACCGAGAATAATGACTAGTTCCCCGGCTGTTACGGCCTTTGCCTCACCTACGTTGTCGTCGCCTTCCATGTCGACCCCCCATCTGTTTTGGTGACGCAGATAACCACGCCCTCAAACACAAACCAACGCACAGATTGCTACCAAATCCGACGATCCAGCGCACTATTACCAAATCCGAAAGAATCCATCTTCCGTTTAGCCCTTTCTCTCCCCGCGCCAGGGCTTTATCCTTGTCAGCAACAAACTGAAACGTTTCATCATTCCACCAAACCATCGACCGCCCGTGTTCAACGCCCTTGTGCGAACGCGCCAGGCCGCTGTTTGCGTTTCAAAACCATAAAATATTAAGACCCCATTTTGCCTATGCCTGCTTTCCCAAACCTGCGCCTGTGCGCTGCGCTGTTACCGTTCGGCCTGATCAACTGTGCCCAGGCCGCACCTGCCTTTGACGCTGAATCACCGTGGATGCTGGGTGATTTCGGCGGCACTCGGACAGCGCTGTCTCAACTAGGCTACGACTTCAAATTCGACTACACCGGCGAAATGGGCAGCAACCTGCACGGCGGCTCGGATCACGACCGCACTGCGCGCTACAGCGACCAATTCGGCCTGGGCACGCACCTGGATCTGCAGAAGATCCTCGGCTGGCACGACGCCGAGTTCCAGTTGACGGTGACCGAGCGCAGCGGCAACAACATCACCAATGACCGGGTCAACGATCCGCGTGTGGGCGGTTTTACCTCGTCCCAGGAAGTCTGGGGCCGTGGCCAGACCTGGCGCCTGACGCAGATGTGGTACCAGCAGAAATTCTTCGACCAAAAGCTCGACATCAAGGCCGGGCGCTTTGGCGAAGGTGAAGACTTCAACAGCTTCCCCTGCGACTTCCAGAACCTCGCATTCTGCGGCTCGCAGGTCGGTAACTGGGTTGGCAGCATCTGGTACAACTGGCCGGTGAGCCAGTGGGCGTTGCGGGTCAAATATCACCTGACGCCCGAGTTGTACGCCCAGGTCGGCGCCTACGAACAGAACCCGTCCAACCTCGATCGCGGCAACGGCTTCAAGCTCAGCGGCAGCGGCACCCAAGGCGCCCTGCTCCCGGTTGAACTGGTATGGACGCCTACGCTGAACGGCCTGCCCGGCGAATACCGCGCCGGCTACTACTACAGCAGCGCCAAGGCCAGCGATGTGTATAAAGACCGCAACGACCAGCCGGCAGCCCTCAGCGGCGAGGCCTATCGCAGCGCCTCCAGCAAGCACGGGGTGTGGCTGGGGGTGCAGCAGCAAGTCACCAGCCTGGCCAGCGACCATTCGCGGGGCTTGAACGTGTTCGCCAACGGCACGATGCACGACAAGAAAACCAACGCTGTGGATAACTACGTGCAAGCCGGCGTGGTCTACAAGGGCCTGTTCGACGCCCGCGCCAAGGACGATATCGGTTTCGCCGTGGCCCGGGTGCACGTCAACCCGGCCTACCGCAAGAATGCCGAGGCAAGCAACCAGGCCCACGCGGTATACGACTTCGATGACCCATCCTACCTGCCGATTCAACACACGGAATACAGCGCTGAGCTCTATTACGGCATCCATGTCACCCAGTGGCTGACGGTGCGCCCGAACCTGCAATACATCCGTCACCCCGGAGCCGTGGCCCAGGTGGATGACGCGCTCATCGGCGGGATCAAGCTGCAAAGCTCATTCTGACGTTGTAAGTAAATTCTGAAGAAAACGAATTAGCCCTGAACCAAGCCTGCGCCGGAACGTCATCTACAGTGAACTGTGCGCAATCAATTCAAAACGTAACGGAGAACCACACTATGAGCACTGATGGTGCTTCAAGTCCAAGTCGCCTGCTGCCCAGGCTGCTGGGGATCTTGCTGCTGATAATGGGCCTGGCCTTATTGGCCGGGGGGATCAAGCTGAGCATGCTCGGCGGGTCGCTGTATTACCTGCTGGCCGGTCTCGGCATCACCGTCACAGGCCTGTTGCTGCTGGCTACACGCCGTGCGGCGCTGGGCTTGTACGCACTGGTGCTGTTTGCCAGCACCGTATGGGCGCTGTGGGAAGTCGGCCTGGACTGGTGGCAACTGGTACCGCGCCTGGCCCTGCTGTTTGCCCTCGGCATCGTCATGCTGCTCCCGTGGTTCCGCCGTCCGTTGCTGCGTGGCCAAGCCTCGCCGCTGGGCACTGGCGCGCTGAGCGTCGCCGTCGTACTGGCCGGCGCCGCTGCATTGGCCAGCCAATTCACCGACCCGGGCGCCATGGTCAAGAAAGGCCAGCTGGACCGCGATGCGGTACCGGGCATGGCCAGCACTGCGCCGGCCCAGGCTGATGGTGACTGGAACTCCTACGGCCGTTCGGCCTTCGGTGATCGTTACTCGCCACTCGCACAGATCACTCCGGAAAACGCCCACAAGCTGGTTCCAGCCTGGACCTTCCGTACTGGCGACATCCCTGGCCCAGGCGATCCCGGTGAAACCACCGCGGAAAACACCCCGCTGAAAGTCAACGGCATGCTCTACGTGTGCACGCCCCACAGCCAGGTGATTGCCCTGGACCCGGACACCGGCAAGGAAATCTGGCGTTTCGACCCGAAGATCAGCAGCGAAGGTGCTGCCAACTTCAAGGGTTGGGCGCACATGACCTGCCGTGGCGTGTCGTATCACGATGACGCGGTCTATGCCTCGGAACAGAGCCCGACTGGCAGCGCCAGCCCGGCCGCCGCGCCGAATGCCTGCCCGAAACGCATCTTCGTCCCTACCGCCGACACCCGTCTGATCGCCCTGAACGCCGACACCGGCAAGATGTGCGAAGACTTCGGTGACAAAGGCCAGATCGACTTGCGTGCCAACATCGGCACCTTCGCCCCGGGCGGTTACTACTCCACCTCGCCACCGGCCGTTACCAAGAACCTGGTGGTAATCGGCGGTCACGTGACCGACAACGTCTCCACCGACGAGCCTAGCGGCGTGATCCGTGCGTTCGACGTGCACACCGGCAAGCTGGTGTGGAATTGGGACAGCGGCAACCCGGACGACACCACCCCGTTGGCCGAGGGCAAGACTTACACCCGCAACTCGCCAAACATGTGGTCGATGTTCGCGGTGGACGAAAAACTCGGCATGCTCTACCTGCCGATGGGTAACCAGATGCCCGACCAGTACGGCGGCGACCGGACTCCGGACTCCGAGAAGTACAGCGCCGGCCTGACTGCCCTGGACATCGACAGCGGCCACGTGAAGTGGACCTTCCAGTTCACTCACCATGACCTGTGGGACATGGACGTGGGCGGCCAGCCTTCGCTGATCGACATCAAGACCGCTGACGGCGTGAAGCAAGCGGTGATGGCGTCGACCAAGCAAGGCAGCATCTACGTGATCGACCGCTCGAACGGTCAGCCTGTAGTGCCGATCAATGAAATCCCTGTACCGCAAGGCGCAGTGGCCGGCGATCACACCGCACCGACCCAACCGAAGTCCGACCTGAACTTCATGCCACCGCCCCTCAAGGAGCGTGACATGTGGGGCGTGACGCCGTTCGACCAGATGCTGTGCCGGATTGACTTCAAATCCATGCGCTACGACGGTCCGTTCACCCCGCCATCGCTGCAGGGCTCGATCGTTTACCCAGGTAACTTCGGCGTGTTCGACTGGGGTGGCATTTCCGTCGACCCGGTTCGCCAGATCGCGTTCGTGAACCCAAGCTACATGGCGTTCAAATCGAAACTGATCCCGGCCGCCGACATTGCCAAGCAAGGCCCACGGGTCAGCGAAACCGAAGGCGTGCAGCCGAACAAAGGCGCGCCATACGGTGTGATCCTCGAAGCCATGCTGTCGCCACTGGGCCTGCCGTGCCAGGCGCCGGCGTGGGGTTATGTGGCCGCGGTCGACCTGACCAACCACCAGACCATCTGGATGCACAAGAACGGCACCGTGCGTGACAGCTCGCCGGTTCCGATTCCACTGACCATGGGCGTGCCAAGCCTGGGCGGGACTTTTACCACCGCCGGTGGCGTGTCCTTCCTCAGCGGTACCCTTGACCAGTACCTGCGTGCCTATGACGTGAAAAACGGCAAGCAGTTGTGGGAAGGCCGCCTGCCAGCAGGCGCGCAAACCACACCAATGACCTACACCGGCAAGGACGGCAAGCAGTACGTGCTGGTCATGGCCGGCGGTCATGGTTCCCTGGGCACCAAGCAGGGTGACTATGTGATGGCGTTCAAACTGCCGGATTAAGCAAAACCG
This sequence comes from Pseudomonas sp. B6001, assembly GCF_013386015.1. Lineage (NCBI taxonomy): Bacteria > Pseudomonadati > Pseudomonadota > Gammaproteobacteria > Pseudomonadales > Pseudomonadaceae > Pseudomonas > Pseudomonas sp. B6001. The sequence continues at coordinate 77,110 of NZ_JACAOX010000007.1, read as the reverse complement.
GCAGTAAGAAAAAGGCGGCTACCTAAGTGGGTAGCCGCCTTTTTTTATGCGTGAAATAAAGCGATCCGATAGCGCCGATGTATTTAAAAGTTTACTCGGAAAAGTCCTATACCTCCCCAAAAGTCTTTCCCTCAACTTTGGCCCTGCGCCATCCGACGCTCACTGTCGCCAGTAAATCCCCAGCCAAACAAACGTTATCTATATGACGTGCTGTAACTAACATGGAGTTTTCATCATGACGGACCTCAACAGCGTTGAATCAATACCTGCAGTCCCGCATAGCCAGGCGCCCGGGATCCTGGCGCTTGAGCAACTCGACACACTCAGCCTGGAAAAACTTATTCGCGGAGAAATACTTGCCATCCGGGTACCTGACTACGCGAATGAACAAACCAGCGAAGTACTAAATAAACATATCAACGAAACGGCGACGCTCCAGGAATATAACCACGAGACCTATGAGCACGGAAAAGTTGTCCAGCATTTCTATGGTGTCCATCGCTGGGGAACACCGTTCAACTCCACCTACGGCAAGGCCGCAGACAGCTATTCGCAACAGAAATACTACGCAGACGCCACCCACATGCGCTGCGTGATCGATGACCTCTGTGCCCCGCGCAAACCACCCATCCATCTACTGATGGAGCATATCCGGCAGGTGTGGCCAGAAGGTGCGACAACCGCGGCGTTCCAGGGCCAGCCGATGTTCTGCGGCATTATCCGCGCCATGTTCCCGGAGACAGCCCACCTCTCCGAAACAGTCCCCCATGTCGATTGCCTGCCCTTGTCGATTGCCGAACTGGAACATCAATTCAGCGCGAATATTTACCTCGAAGTACCACCTTCGGGAGGTGAACTGGTCATTTGGGATACCGAGGCGTTTACCTACGACGAGGTCATCCGTTTCGAAGGGGCGGAACTGCCCGAAGATCGTTTGCAAAAACCGCTGCGCATCCAGCCGCAGAAAAACGAACTGGTGATTATCAATACTCGCCGTCCCCATGCCATTTGCGGTTTCGATTCAGGCAAGCGCATCAGCATCCAGTCGTTTATCGGCTATACCACTGGCCAGCCGTTTTACTTCTGGTGCTAACGCCTTTATTTCTCTTCCTGACGGACACCCTGATATGACACCTGAAGAATTCCGCCGACATGGCCACGCCATGATCGACCTGATTGCAGACTATCGACAAAACATCGAGCAACGCGGTGTGCAACCCACCACGGCCCCGGGCGAAATCAGGTCCGCATTGCCGGCCAGCCCGCCTGAGACAGCCGAACCGTTCGAACAGATCATGGGCGACGTCGAAACACTGATCATGCCCGGTCTGTTGCATTGGCAGCATCCAAGTTTCTTCGGGTTCTTCCCGTCGAATGTGGAACTGTCCTCCGTCCTCGGCGATTGCTTGAGTACCGGCCTGGGCGTGGTGGGATTGTCGTGGCAATCGAGCCCGGCCCTGACCGAAATAGAGGAAGTCACCACCGATTGGCTGCGCGACATGATCGGCCTGAGCGCCAACTGGAGCGGAGTGATCCAGGACTCGGCCTCGACCTCCACCCTGGTGGCGCTGATCAGCGCCCGCGAACGCAGCTCCCACTACGCGCTGATGCACGATGGCCTGCAAAACAGCGGCGCCCCCTTGATCGTCTACACCTCGGCCCACGCCCATAGTTCAGTGAACAAGGCCGCGATCCTGGCGGGGTTCGGCCAGAACAATATCCGTACCGTGGCAACCGACGAACACAATGCAATGTCACCGCATGCATTGGAGCGGGCAATCGAACAAGACCTGGCTGCCGGGAACAGACCCTGTGTGGTGATTGCGACCACCGGCACAACGGCAGCCATGGCCATCGACCCCCTGGAAGCCATCGGCGCCCTGACGCAACGCCACGGCCTGTGGTTGCATGTCGACTCAGCCATGGCCGGGGCCGCGATGATCCTCCCGGAATGCCGCGCGCTGTGGCACGGCATCGAGAACGCCGACTCGCTGGTCCTCAACCCTCACAAATGGCTGGGGGCGGCGTTTGATTGCTCGGTGTACTTTGTACGCGACCCCGAGCACTTGATTCGCATCATGACCACCAACCCCAGCTATCTACAGTCCAAGGCTGACGGCCAGGTCAGGAACTACCGCGACTGGCGGATCTCCCTGGGCAGCCGGTTCCGCGCACTGAAGCTGTGGTTCCTGATCCGCGAGCAAGGCGTCAGCGGCCTGCAGGCCCGGCTGCGGCGTGACCTGGAGAATGCCCGCTGGCTGGCAGAACAGATTGAAGGCAGCAAACACTGGAAACTGGTAGCCGCCGTCACCCTGCAAACCTTGTGCATTCGCCACGAGCCACCAGGCCTTGATGGTGAGGCGCTGGATAACTACACCCGGGCCTGGGCGGAAAAGCTCAACCATTCAGGCAGCGCCTACGTCACTCCCGCGGTGCTCGACGAGCGCTGGATGGTACGCGTGTCCATTGGCGCGCTGGGGACGGAGCGCCACCACGTCGAAGGCTTGTGGGAACGGTTGCAAACCCTGGTCGATGCAACGGTTGACCACTGAAAGACCGGCGTCGGTGCAGCCACCGACGCCCTAGACCGGCACGCGCTCGCGGCGCATCCACATCTCAAACGCCATGGCATTCAACGGCCGGCTGATCAGATAGCCCTGGGCCGTGTCGCACTTCCAGAGCTTGAGCAGCTTGAGGCTGGGCTCGAATTCCACCCCTTCGGCCACCACCTTGAGCCCCAGGTTGTGGCTCATTTCGATGGTCGAGCGCACGATCACGCCGTCGCCGGAAGTGCTGTCGAGGTTGCGCACAAACGACTGGTCGATCTTCAATTCCTGCACCGGCAGGCGTTGCAGTTGCGCCAGGGATGAATAGCCGGTGCCGAAGTCATCCACCGACAGGCTGATGCCACAAGCGCGCAGTTGCTCCAGCACGCTGAGGGCCTGGGCCGGGTTGTGCATGATCGCGCTTTCGGTGATTTCGAAAATCAGTTGCCGGGCCGATACCCGGTAGTGCGCCAGCAACTCGGTCACCCGCGGGGCCAGGCCGTCATCGGCCAGGTCATCCACCGAGATGTTCACCGACAACTGCACCTCCAACCCGCGCACCGCCCACTCGGCCAGTTGGCGAATGGCTTCTTCGATCACCCACTGGGTCAGGCTGCCCATGCTGCCGGTGCGCTCGGCCAGGGGAATGAACTCGGCCGGCGACACCAGGCCCAGGGTCGGGTGCTGCCAGCGCAACAGCGCTTCGGCCTGGCGCACATGGCCATGGTGCAGGTCGAGCTTGGGCTGGTAACACAGGTACAACTCGCCCTCCGTCGGCGCCCGGCGCAGGTCACGAATCAGGCTGATCTGGCGTTGATGGGCGAGGTCGCGGTCCTGCTGGTAGATCTGTAAGTAACCCGGGAACGCTGCCGCATCGTGGCGGGCAATCGCGGCGCGGCTGATCAGCTCTTCAACCTGCTGGCCGTCGGCCGGGTAGGCGGCGATGCCGATGCTCACTTCGTGGCGCAATTCATCGCCACCAATGCGCTGGGGTTCGGTGAGCAGCCCATACAAGCGGTCAGCCAGGGCCACCGCGCGGTCGATCGCAGTGTTTTCCAGCAGCAGCAAAAACTCGCTGCCGGTGATGCGCGCGGCGGTGTCGCTGGCCGACAGGCTCGACAGCAGGCAGCGGCTGGCTTCGCGGAGCATTTCTTCCACGCCTTCCGGGCCGTAGCCTTCGTTGATCACCCGGTAGTTTTCAATCCCCAGGTACAGCAACACCACCGGCCGGCCAGCGCTGATGGCGCTGCCCAGGCGCTCCATGGCCAGCGCGCGGTTAGGCAGGCCGGTGAGCGGGTCGTGCAAGGCGTTGTGGGCCAGTTGTCGCTCACGTACCGCGATCCCGGTTTGCATGGCGTTGAAGGCCTGGGCCAGCAGGCCGAATTCATCGTGGCTGCGCACCTGTACCGGTGTGCGGTAGTCACCGGCCCCGATGCGTTCGGCCGCCTGCACCAACGCGTTGAGTGGGCGTGAAACCCGCCGCGCCAGAAACAACGCACCCGCGAGCGACACCAGCAGCACCACCAGGGCGATCGCGAGAAATTGCCGGTCCAGCGGCGCGAAGGATTCAAGGGCGTGGTCCAGCGGGCTTTGCAGCAGCACCCGGACCTCGCCACCGTCTGCCGTGTTGCCCAACGGCAGCACCTGGCTGAGATAGCGCTGGCCGTGGAACAGGTTCAATTGCGCCACCGGAGTGATGTACGCGCCCTGCAGGTCGCTGGCAATCGACGCCTGTAGCGCCTCGGGCTGAGTACTGAACAATTCGCCGGGCTGACCATGCTGCGCGCTGATGAACGACACTTCCAGGTTGCTCATGGAGCGCAATTCACTGGCAAAGATTTCGTCCATCGGAAAGCCCATGGCGACACGGGCGATCGGTGCGGGGTCGACGACTTCCTGTTGCACCAGCAGGAAAGGCCGGCCATCCAGGGCCACGATCAACATTTGCAGGCCGCTGCGCCGGGCCTGGCGCAAGGCATCGTTATAGGGAAAGGCCTGGCCGGACGTCAGCGCCGGTAACGTGCTGACCATCACGCGGCCGTCGAGCCCCAGCACAAATACCTCGCTGGAACTCAGGCCGGTGCCATGCCGGCGCAGGGTCGCGAGAATCGCGTCGGGCTCGCCATCGGCGACAGCCTGGCGAAACGGCAGGTCCGCCGTCAGCCAGTTCAAGCCGTATTGCAGGCGCCGGCCACGCAGGTCGAGCAGGCGTTCGAACACCTGGCTGCCGGTTTCCAGCTGCACCTGGGCCTGGTTTTCCACGGCGCGATTGGTGGCGGTCTTCACCGCGAAATACACCGCCGCCACGACCACCAGCAACAGCAGCGCCAGCACCCCGGCAATCCGGGTTTGAAACGTATGGCGCCACCTCATTCTGTTGCCCTCTGGCAGCGCCTGCCCCCTCCAGCCGAAACGTCCCTTCGTCATACGCGTCCCTCGCGATAGCTGAACCGGCGTCAAATAAATATCCTTTTTACAGGGATATTTGAATTATCCAGATTAGCTGCGCAAGAGAAGAAGTGCACCCAATAAATACGGGAGTTTATATGTCATTAATTTGGCGACAGGCTGCCGTTACGACGTTCGCGCCCGCATGAAGTCCCCCCAACGCCGCACGAGATAGTTGTGCTCATCCATCACCGAGTTCCACACCGCGATATGCCCCATGCGCTGTTCATAGGAACCGCCGTCGCGCACGTCACCCACATCGATCAGCGGCAAGCCATCGCTGCCCAACAGCTCTTCCCGGGCGGGCAGCCCGGCGTACCAGTAGTCCCATTCGGCACTGCTCAGGTGATCACGGCTGCGAGCCGGGTTGCCGATGTAATAACCCTGGCGCGCCATCACCGCACCCGGCCAGCCGGACAGCCACCAGTTGAGGTAGGCATAGGCCGCATCCAGCACCGGGCCCTTGGCATGGCGCGACAGCGACAACCCGCCGAACCAGGCGCGATAGCCTTCACGGGGCACCGCCAGGCGGTATTTGACCCCGGCCCGATGCAGGCGCATCAGGGTCGGTGACCACAGGCTCTGGATATCGATGCTCGGGCTGAGCATCAGTTGCGCGGCTTCCTTGTCATCGGACCAGAACGCCGCGAAGTGGCCTTCCTTCTGTTTACGCACCAGGATATCGGCCAGTACATCGATCTCTTCGATGCTCATGTTGCCGATGTCCTTGAAGGTCGCGAGGCCCGCGCCTTGCACGGCCAGCGCCGCGTCCAGGGCGCCGATGGCGGCGTCGCTCTGCAACGCAGTGCGTGCGCCCCAGGCCGGGTCCAGCAACCAGCCCCAACTCTCGTTGGCGCGGTTGAACCCTTCGGGCAAGCGCTCGGGGCGGTAGGCGAAACTGTCGGCGTTGTGGGTCAGGGGCAGCATGCTGATGCGTTCGGTGACGGTGCTGCCGAGGCTGCCGTCGTGCTGCACGAAGAGGCGCTCGCTGGGCACACTGCCGCTGCCCAGACGGTCGTTGGCGGACAAGCGTCCGCGCTTGGGCAGGTCGTTGATCTCGTGCCACAGCGCAATGCGCCGGGTGTCGATCGGCTGGATCGCCCGCGCCGGCCACACGAAGTCGACGTTGTGAAACCACTGGTCGTAGAGGTCGTAGCTGTCAGGTTGCATCACCGCAATGCGCTGGGCCTGCTCGACATCATGCACCTGGTACACCAGGCGAATGCCCAGCTCTTTTTCCGCTCGCACACGCAAGGTTTCGAGCAAGGTCACCGAGGTGCCGAGGACGCGAAGCGTGATCATGCGGCGAACCTTCTGGAGAACACTTCAAAGGAGCGCCGCAGCAGAGCCGGGTCAAGCCCGCGCAGGATAAACACCAGGCGCGATTGCCGATCGGTCCCCGGCCAGGCAGGCAGGTGAACCGGGGCATGCAGGCAATGCTGCACGCCATGAATGACGATGGGAGCGTTACTGGCGTTCACGTTGAGCAGTCCTTTGACGCGAAGAATACGTTCGCCGTGGCATCTTAACAGCATCGATAACCAGACCCCGAAACCGACCCAATCCAGCGGCTGATCGAAGGTCAGGCAACAGACTTGCGCAGCGCCGTGGTTGGCGGCGGTGGTTTGATGGAGTTTCCAGCGGCTGACTTCTGCAGCGGGCTCGGCACTGCGCAGGCCTTCGCCAAGCAGCAGTTGTTCACCGCTGTCGATATCGCAGGTATTGAGGATCGGCGTACCGGCGTTCAGTGCCTGCAAGTGCAAGCGCAACGGGCCACAGTCTTCGACGAGGTCGGTCTTGCTCAACAGCAGGCGATCGGCAGCGGCCACTTGCGCCAGCCATTCCGGGTGCAGGCGCTCTTGCAGGGCGGCGTGGCTGGCGTCCACCAGCGTCACCACCAGGCCGATATGAAAGCGCCCGCGCAGTTGCACGTCGTTGTTCAACGTGGCGAGGATTGGCGCCGGGTCGGCCAGGCCGGTAGTTTCCAGGATCACCCGCTTGAAGGGCGGAATCTCGCCCCGCTCACGACGCTGCAACAGGCCGAGCAAGGCGTCTTTCAACTCGCCGCGAATCGAACAGCACACGCAGCCGCTGGGCAGCAGTACGGTGTCGGGCGCGACTTCCTCCACCAGCAGGTGGTCGATGCCGACGTCGCCGAACTCATTGATCAGCAACGCTGTGTCGCCGAGGCTTTCACCTTGCAGCAGGCGCTTGAGCAAGGTGGTCTTGCCGCTGCCGAGGAAGCCGGTGATGACGTTTAGCGCGATGCTCATAGTTCTACCTCAATGATGCCCCTGCAGGAGTCCGGCTTGCCGGCGATGGCGATATCAAGGACGCCATCGCCGGCAAGCCGGGCTCCTACAGTTCCAGATGATCGAGCAGGCGCGGGTCCAACGGGTCCAGCGGTCGACCGAGCATGGTCTCTGCCGCCTGCCACAATTGATCCAGGCCGCTGGCCAGTTCCTGTTTGCCGGTGGCGCCCAGCAGCAGATAGGACGCGCCCTGGAAGTCTTCGACCTTGAGCCGGAACACCGCCAGCACCTGATTGATCGCCGCGATGCGGCGCAGACGTTCGCGTCGGCGCGGCAATTCATCGCCCAAGGGATCGCTCCAGTGCAGGTCTTCGCCCAGCAGGCCGCAAAGTCCGCACATGCTTAGTACCCGCTCATGGCATGACGTCGCCGGAGTTCGGGCCAAGGGTCTGGCCGACGAACAGATTGCCGCCCGGCTCGCTGGCCAGCAGCACGGCAGTCGGCGCGACTTCGTCCGCCAGGCCGAAACGACCCAGGGGCAACTCGGCGGCCTTGGCGCGTTTCCAGGTGTCGCTGATGCCGCCTACCAATGGCGTTTCGATAGGCCCGGGTGCGATAGCGTTGACCAGTACGTTGTCCTTGGCCACTTCCAGGGCCAGGGATTTAGTGAAGCCGATCACGCCGGCCTTGGCCGCCGCATAGTGCGTCAACTCGGCGCCGCCCTTGATCCCCAGTTGCGAGGCGACGTTGATGATCCGGCCCCAGCGCTGGGCGATCATGTGAGGCAAGGCGCGCTGGCTGGCGACGAACACGCTGGTGAGGTCGACGCGCAGCATGTCGTTCCACATGTCCAGGGTCAGGTCGACGCAACGGGCCTGGGTCAGCATGCCGGCGTTGTTGACCAGGATGTCGATGCCGCCGTAGTGGGTGACGCAGGCATCGACGCTGGCCCGGGCGCCGTCGACGGTGCCGACATCGGCCACGCACTCGAGGACTTCGGCGCCGAGGTTGCGGCAGGTGATGGCGGTTTCGGCGAGGGTGGCGGCATCGCGGTCGGCCAGCAACAGGCGCGCGCCTTCGACGGCGTAGGCACGGGCGATGGCGGCGCCGATGCCGCTGCCGGCGCCGGTGATCACAGCACGGCGGTTAGCGAGTTGGGGCATGGTGAACTCCTGAAATAATCAAACGGCGAACGCGGTCAAAAATGTGGGAGCGGCGGTGCGACGATTCGACTTGCTCGCGAATGCGGTGGATCAGTTCCGCATGTATTGGCTGGCACTCCGCATTCGCGAGCAAGCCCGCTCCCACATTTGGAGCGAGTCCGGCTTAAAACTGGGGGTTAGTCCGGCCAGCGCACGGTCAAGCCACCATCAATCACAATGCTCTGCCCGGTCAGGTAGCTCGACTCCTCACTGGTCAAGAACCGCACCAGGGACGCCACTTCATCCGCCCGCCCGACCCGGCCCAGCGGAATCGCCCGCGCGGCTTTCGCCAGCCCTTCCGCCCCGAGGGAGTTCTTCGCGTCCAGCGACTGGGGCGTTTCGATCAACCCCGGAATCACCGCGTTGCAACGAATCCCCAACGGCGCCAATTCCACCGCCAGCGACCGACACAACCCCGGCACACCGGCCTTGGCCGCCGCATAGTGCGCGTGCTCCTGCCAGCCATACACGCCACCGGCAATCGACGAAATCGCCACCAGCGCACCGCCTTCATGCATGTGCCGGGTCGCCGCCCGGAAGGTGCGCATCACCCCGGTCAGGTCGACGTTGAGCATCTCGTTCCACAGCTCGTCGGTCATCTCCAGCAGTGGCGCACGGCGTAACAAACCGGCGTTGGCCACCGCGTAATCGAGGCGACCGAAGTGCTGGACCGCCTGCGCCGCCAGGTTATCCACCGAGGTTGTATCGCCCACGTCAAGCGGCAACATCAGGCATTCACCGCCCGCCTCTTCCACCAGCGCAACCGTGTGATGCGGGTCATGGGGATCGGCCGGGTAATACCCACCCACCACCGCCACGCCGCTGCGGGCGTACGCCACCGCGAGGGCCTGGCCGATGCCGCTGGCGGCACCGGTAATCAATGCAACTTTACGACTCATCGAATCAACTCCTTACTGGACGGTTTCCGGACGCACATGGCGCGCGGCAAACATCAACGCACCGGAGAGGAAGCACGGCACTGCGCCAAACCACAGCGCAGCGGTCTGCCAGTCACTCCCGGCCGACAACACCTGGGTCGCGCCGAACCCGGCGACCACCGCACCAATCGGCCCCATGGCATGGATGATCGCGCCACCGGTAGCCCGGATGCTGGTGGGGAAACTTTCACTGATGAAAAACAGCGCCGCCGAGTACGGCCCGATCAGGAAGAACAGGCCCAGGCTGTACAGCCCCACCACCATCGCCATGTTGCTCGGGCCAAACAGCATCCCGGCAAACGACAGCCCGCCGAGCATCCAGCCCAGGCCGATGACATTGCGCCGGCCGATCTTGTCGCCCATCCAGCCGTGGCTGAGGTAGCCGCAGTAGCCCACCAGGTTCGACAGCACGAGGATGATCAGCGAGTTCTCGAACGAGATGTGGTGCACGCTGACGATCACCGACGTACCCAGCACGCTGAACACCTGGATCGCCGCCCAGTTGAGCAGCAGCGCCGCACCGATCACCAGGGTTGCACGGCGGGCCGGGCCACGGAATGCGGCCTTGAGGCCGGCCTTGCTGTGTTCGTCATAGTCCACGCCGTAGGTCACGGCGACGTTTTGCGCCTCTTTCACCGCGCCGCTTTTACGCAGCTCGCTGATGCGCTGGTGAATCTGGAACTGCGGGCTTTCCTTGAGCTTGCGCGCCATGACCGCGATGACAATCGCCGGGATCGCCGCAAACACGAAGCACCCCTGCCAGCCAATCACCGGCAGCAACAGCGCGGTCAAACCCGCCGCGATCAACGCGCCCACCGGCCAGCCACCCTGCACCAGGCTGTAGATAAAGCCGCGACGCTTGGCCAGTTTTGGATCATCGGAAGCCGCGTACAGTTCGCTCAAGTAAGTCGCGTTGACGGTTTCCTCGGCATACCCCAGGCCGCCCAGCGAACGGATCAGGATCAGCGAAGACTTGCCCCACGCACCACCAATGGCGGTGAGCGCCGAGCAGATCGCCGAACCGGCCACGGTGAAAATAATCCCTTTGCGCCGACCCAGTTTGTCCACGATCGGACCGATGGCCAGCGCGACCACGGCGGTGCCTACCGCCACCCATGTCGCAATCTCCGCCTGCTCCACTTCACCCCAGTTAAAGTGCCGCCCGATTTCCGGCAGCAAGGTGCCGAAAAGGATGAAGTCATACACCGCAAACACCCAGGCGAAAAACGCGATCCAGGTGGCGAAACGCACCTCCTTGGGCGTCAGTTGCCGGGGTTTCCAGCCAGTCAGATCAAGCTTGTTGTAGATAGACATGAATCGCGCCTCGGGAGGTTGGCCAGGGTTTAGGTACGGGTGTCAGGTACGCGGTTGGCGGCGGATAAAGTCATCGGCGATTTCGTCGAAGGTGACGAAGCGCACGCCGGCATGGCTCTGGATGTGTTCGATCAGCCGCTCAAGCATCAGCAGCACTTGCGGGCGGCCGGACACGTCGGGGTGGATAGTCATGGTGAACACCGCGTGTTCGTGCTCGCGGTAGACCCAGTCGAACTGGTCGCGCCACATTTCTTCGAGGTGACGCGGGTTGACGAAGCCGTGGCTGTTGGGGGCTTTCTTGATGAACATCATCGGCGGCAGGTCGTCTAGGTACCAGTTGGCCGGGATCTCCACCAGGTCGGTTTCTTCGCCGCGCACCAGGGGTTTCATCCAGGTGTCGGGGTGCTGGCTGTAGTCGATCTTGGTCCAGGTGTCGCCCTTGCGCACGTAGTACGGGTGGAAGTCGTTGTGCATCAGGCTGTGGTCGTACTTGATGCCTTTTTTCAGCAGCAGTTCGTTGGTGACCTTGCTGAATTCCCACCACGGCGCGACGTAGCCGGTGGGGCGTTTGCCGGTGACCTGGGTGATCAGCTCGATGGATTTGTCGAGGACGATTTCTTCCTGCTCGGCCGTCATCGCAATCGGGTTTTCGTGGCTGTAGCCGTGCACACCGATTTCGTGACCGGCGTCGGCCACCGCCTTCATCTGCTCGGGGAAGGTTTCCATCGAGTGGCCGGGGATAAACCAGGTGGTGCGCAGGCCGTAGCGCTCGAACAATTTGAGCAGGCGTGGCGCACCGATTTCACCGGCGAACAGGCCGCGGGAAATGTCGTCCGGGGAATCTTCGCCGCCATAGGAACCGAGCCAGCCGGCGACCGCGTCGACGTCGACGCCAAATGCACAGAGGATGTCTTTAGCCATGATGTGTCTCCTTAAAAAGTGAGTGCGGTTTCTACTGACAGCGCGGCCCGAAGCAGGCGCGCGTCTTCGCCGCTGGGGGCGCTGAGCAACAGGCCGGTGGGCAGGCCCAGGACATCGCGGCCGCTGGGCAGGCTGACGCCGGGCATGTCCAGCAGGCTGCCGGGCATGGTCAGGCGCAGGGTGGCGAGGTTGGTGCTGACGAACAGTTCAAAGTCGGCTTCCAACGGCGCCAGGGCCGGGGCCACATGGGCCACGGTGGGGGTGATGAGGATCGCGCCGTCGAGTTCGTCGACAAGCTGCTGTTGCAGGCGGCGACGGGCGTCGTACAGCGCCAGCAGTTGGCTGGCCGGCAGTGTGCGGGCCGCTTCAAGGCGACGGCGAACGCGGGGGTCGAGTTGCTCGGCATCAGGGCTGTCGAGCAGGGCTTCGTGGAGGGCGAAGGCTTCGAAGGCGCCGAGCCAGCCCTGGTGCAGGATCAGGTCGAGGGTGGCCTGGAAGGTCTTCGAGGGGCGTACCTCAATCAGTGCGCCGTGCGCCTTCAATTGGTCCACGCAACGTTGCAGGTTATCGCGCACCGCAGGTTCAACCCGGGCGTCTTCCAGCACACTTTGCTCGACCCAGAAGCGCTGGCCATTGAGGCTGCGGGGCGGGCGTGGTGGGCGCTGGTCGCGACCATTGAGCAGGTCGTCGATGGCCAGTGCATCGCGCACGCTGCGGGTCAGCGGGCCGAGGCTGTCGAGGGTGTGAGCCAGCGGGAAAACGCCGTCGCGGCTGTAGCGCCGGCAACTGCTGCGATACCCCACCACGCCATTCAGCGCAGCCGGAATACGGATGGAGCCCGCGGTGTCGGTGCCCATGGCGATCGGCACGATGCCGGCCGCCACCGCGACTGCCGAACCCGACGACGAACCGCCGGGAATCCGCGGTTGGTCGACGCTGCTCGGGTTGTGCGGCGTGCCGAAATGCGGGTTCAGGCCCAGGCCGGAATAGGCCAGCTCGCTGAGGTTGGTCTTGCCGACGCTGACCATGCCGGCGCGGCACAACAGGCCCACACTTGGCGCGTCCAGCAAGGCGGCCGGCGCATTACGGCGATAGGCCGCGCCCGCCGTGGTAATGCTGCCGGCCACATCGAACAGATCTTTCCAGGCCAGTGGCACCCCGTCGAACACGCTCAACGGCTGGCCGGCACGCCAACGGGCGGCCGACGCTTCGGCCTCACGGCGGGCGCGCTCGGCGGTCAGGGAGATGAACACGCAGGGGGCCATGCTCGCGTGGGCAAGTGCCTGTTCCAGGACCTGCACCGGGTCGCTGCGACCGCTGGCGAAATCCTCGGCCATTGAAGTGGCGTCTGACATGGGAATGACCTTTGAAAAATGTACATATTAATAAAATGTACATTTTACAAAGGCAGCTTTCGTGCCAGTCTCGTGGACAGCTCGGTTGCCACACCTGGCACTTTGGAGCAGATCCACGGGCTAGATGGGTTTCAGGCATTAAAAGAAATATCGGCTGGAGTTTAAGGCTCGCCTGGAATGAAATAATGTATCTTTTATTAATAAATACATTTTGGTGCAGAAAAGTAACATCAACCCTCTGAAGGCCCCAAAAAAGTGCCACCGACGTGGCGCAGAGTGACAGGCGCAACTATGAGAGAATCCCCGGCCACCGACCCGTTTGCTCCAGAGAGCCCGATGAAAGCAGTGTCAGCCTCGGCTTCCCGTTACGCGATGATTCACCAGGTTCTGCGCGACGCCATCACCCACGGCACCGCCCGCCATGGCCTGGTGTTGCTGGAAGCGCCGCTGGCCGAATTGTTCGGCACCAGCCGGGTGCCGGTGCGCAAGGCGCTGAACCTGTTGCATGACGAAGGACTGATCTGCCGCTTCGATGGCCGGGGTTACCTGATCAACCCCGACGGCCTGGACATGGAGCCGCTGCGCCTGCCCCTGAGCCATGCGCACCTGGGCCTCAACGGTGAAGATGAATTGGTGGACACCCGGCCACTGGGGGAGCGCATCGTCGAGGAAATCGGCGCAGCGCTCTCGACCTGTATCGCCTTCGGGCATTATCGCCTCGATGAACAGGCCGCCGCCGAGCACTACAACGTCAGCCGCGCGGTGGTGCGTGAAGCGCTGATGCGCCTGCGGGACCGTGGCCTGGTAGAAAAGGAACCCTATTCCCAATGGCTGGCCGGGCCACTGACTGCCCGGGAAGTCACCGAAGACTACGAACTGCGCGCCTGCCTGGAGCCCGAAGCCCTGCGCCAGAGCGCGCCGAACCTCGACCGCGACCTGCTGCACGCCATGTTGCAGCGCGTGCTCGATGCGCAAAACAGCGCCCATTGCAGCCTGGAAGAGATCGAGCAGATCGAGGAAGACCTGCACCAGCACTGCCTCGCCGGCCTGCAAAATCGCAAGATCGCCGCGCTGATTCGCCAGGGGCAGAGCCCGATGATCATCAGCCGGATTTTCTACCGGCTGCTGGGCATCGGTGCCGATCCGGCGATGCTGGCCGAGCACCGGCTGATCCTTGAGCTGTTGCTGCATGGCGCCTTCGACGCCGCCGCCCTGAACCTGCGCGAGCACCTGCAACGGGCCCGGCAGCGGATGTTGCAGCGTTTGAAGGTGCTGTCGGTGCTGCCTGAACAACCTTTACCGGCCTACTTGCACAAACTCAGCTGACGAAATGCAATCGAAAATGTGGGAGCGGGCTTGCTCGCGAAGGCGGCGCATCAGTCAAAGATGCATTGACTGACAGACCGCCTTCGCGAGCAAGCCCGCTCCCACATTTGTTCAGCGGTGCTTTTGAAAATATTGTGCAATATGTTGCTATCTCACCCCACCCATTGAAACCACTGCCGACCCGCCCCATCTAACTTGCATACTTCCTTATGCAGGTGCCCCATGAGCGACCAGCAAGAATTCCCGGACATCGACCTCAACGACTACGCCGACCCGGAAAACGCTGAACACACTTCCGCCAACACTGGCTTGGCCCTCCCAGGGCAAAACCTGCCCGACAAGGTCTACATCATCCCGATCCACAACCGGCCTTTCTTCCCGGCGCAAGTGTTGCCGGTGATCGTCAATGAAGAGCCGTGGGCCGAAACCCTGGAGCTGGTGAGCAAGTCCGACCACCACTCCCTTGCCCTGTTCTTCATGGAAACCCCGCCCGAAGATCCGCGCCACTTCGACACCTCCAGCCTGCCGCTGTACGGCACCCTGGTGAAGGTGCACCACGCCAGCCGCGAAAACGGCAAGCTGCAATTCGTCGCCCAGGGCCTGACCCGCGTGCGGATCAAGACCTGGCTCAAGCACCACCGCCCACCGTACCTGGTGGAAGTCGAATACCCGCACCAGCCGACCCAGCCGACCGACGAGGTCAAGGCCTACGGCATGGCGCTGATCAATGCGATCAAGGAACTGCTGCCGCTCAACCCGCTGTACAGCGAAGAACTGAAGAACTACCTCAACCGCTTCAGCCCCAACGACCCGTCGCCGCTGACCGACTTCGCCGCCGCCCTCACCTCGGCCACCGGCACTGAACTGCAGCAAGTGCTGGACTGCGTGCCCATGCTCAAGCGCATGGAAAAAGTCCTGCCGATGCTGCGCAAGGAAGTCGAAGTCGCGCGCCTGCAAAAAGAAATCTCCGCCGAAGTGAACCGCAAGATCGGCGAACACCAGCGCGAGTTCTTCCTCAAGGAACAACTCAAGGTCATCCAGCAAGAGCTGGGGCTGACCAAGGACGATCGCAGCGCCGACGTCGAGCAATTCGAACAACGCCTGGTGGACAAGGTCCTGCCGACCCAGGCGCAGAAACGCATCAGCGAAGAAATGAACAAGCTGTCGATCCTGGAAACCGGTTCGCCGGAGTACGCGGTCACCCGCAACTACCTGGACTGGGCCACCTCGGTGCCGTGGGGCGTGTATGGCGAGGACAAACTCGACCTCAAGCACGCCCGCAAGGTGCTCGACAAACACCACGCCGGCCTGGATGACATCAAGAGTCGCATCCTCGAGTTCCTCGCCGTGGGCGCCTATAAGGGCGAAGTCGCCGGCTCCATCGTGTTGCTGGTGGGCCCGCCGGGCGTGGGCAAGACCAGTGTCGGCAAATCGATTGCCGAATCCCTCGGCCGGCCGTTCTACCGCTTCAGCGTCGGCGGCATGCGTGACGAGGCCGAGATCAAGGGGCATCGCCGCACCTACATCGGTGCGATGCCGGGCAAGTTGGTGCAAGCCCTCAAAGATGTGGAAGTGATGAACCCGGTGATCATGCTCGACGAGATCGACAAGATGGGCCAGAGCTACCAGGGCGACCCGGCCTCGGCCCTGCTCGAAACCCTCGACCCGGAACAGAACGTCGAATTCCTCGACCACTACCTGGACCTGCGCCTGGACCTGTCCAAAGTGCTGTTCGTGTGCACCGCCAACACCCTGGATTCGATCCCCGGCCCGTTGCTGGACCGGATGGAAGTGATTCGCCTGTCGGGCTACATCACCGAAGAAAAGGTCGCGATTGCCAAGCGTCACCTGTGGCCCAAGCAGCTGGAAAAAGCCGGCGTGTCGAAAAACAGCCTGTCCATCAGCGACGGCGCCCTGCGCGCCCTGATCGATGGTTACGCTCGCGAAGCCGGGGTGCGCCAGCTGGAGAAACAGCTGGGCAAACTGGTGCGCAAGGCGGTGGTCAAGCTGCTGGATGAGCCGGACTCGGTAATCAAGATCGGCAACAAGGACCTGGAAGCCTCCCTGGGCATGCCGGTGTTCCGTAACGAGCAAGTGCTGTCGGGCACCGGTGTGATCACCGGCCTGGCCTGGACCAGCATGGGCGGCGCGACCCTGCCGATCGAGGCGACGCGCATCCACACGCTGAACCGTGGCTTCAAGCTCACCGGGCAACTGGGTGAAGTGATGAAGGAGTCGGCCGAGATTGCCTACAGCTACATCAGCTCGAACCTGAAGTCGTTTGGCGGTGACCCGAAGTTCTTCGATGAAGCCTTCGTGCACCTGCACGTGCCGGAAGGTGCCACGCCAAAAGACGGCCCGAGCGCGGGCGTGACCATGGCCAGTGCGCTGCTGTCGCTGGCGCGTAACCAGCCGCCGAAAAAAGGCGTGGCGATGACCGGTGAACTGACGCTGACCGGGCATGTGCTGCCGATTGGCGGGGTGCGCGAGAAGGTGATTGCGGCGCGGCGCCAGAAGATTCACGAGTTGATCTTGCCGGAGCCTAACCGGGGGAGCTTTGAAGAGCTGCCGGAGTACCTGAAGGAAGGGATGACGGTGCACTTTGCCAAGCGCTTTGCGGATGTGGCGAAGGTGTTGTTCTGATAGTTATGTAGCGCCTGAGCTGGCCTCTTCGCGAGCAAGCCCGCTCCCACACTTGACCGAGTCCATGCTTTGGAATGCGGTCGAATGTGGGAGCGGGCTTGCTCGCGAAGAGGCCGGTGCAGCCAACACAACGCCATCTGTCACACCTTGTCTCATCTTCGGTTATGCTCGCCCTTCGTCGCCAAACAACGGAGCCCCCATGACCGCTGCCCGTCTGCTTCTCCCCCTGAGCCTTTGCCTGCTCGCCGCCTGCGCCAGTGCGCCGAAGCAAAACGTCACCGTGGAAAAACAGAGCGCCTGCCCGCTGCAACTCAAGACCGGGCAAAACCTGATCCTGACCCTGCCCAGCAATCCCACCACCGGTTACCGCTGGGCCATCCAGGACTCGGCCGGCGGCGTGCTGCGCAGCCTGAGCCCCGAGGTCTACAGCAACACCGACGACACCGGCGTGGTCGGCAGTGGCGGCCAATCCACCTGGCGCTTCCAGGCCTTCAACGCCGGCCAGGGCCGTTTGCGCCTCACCTCACAACAACCCTGGGAGCCGGAAGCAGAACCGGCCGAAACCTTCGACTGCGCCATTACGGTGAACTGATATGCCATGGATGATCCTTGCGTTGATGGGGGCGGTAACCTTTATCTACGGCCTGAGCACCCACGCCACCCTGCTCTGCCTGTTGGTAAAGCCATTGCCGGTACTGGCGCTGCTGGGCTGGCTGCATGATGCGCCGCCCACTGACTATCGACGCTGGATCAGCCTGGGGCTGATTTTTTCCCTGGTGGGCGATGTACTGCTGGCCTGGCCCGGCGACTTGTTCATCTTCGGCCTGGGGGCATTTTTGTTCGCGCACCTGGCGTACCTGAAAGCCTACTTGAGCGACTGCCGCCGCCCGGCCATTTTGCCGCTGGTGTTGGCGCTGGTGGTGGGTGCGATCTTGCTGAGCATCCTGATTTCCCATGGCCTGGGCCCATTGCTGGTGCCGGTGGTGGTTTATGCACTGGTGATCAGCGCGATGCTGTGGCGAGCGCTGGCACGATTGGGCAGCGATGTACCCAAGCGCTCGGCATACCTGGCGGCCGCAGGTGCGGCGTCGTTCGTGTTTTCCGACACGCTGATCGGGATCAATCGGTTTGTGGTGGCGTTTGAAGCGGCGCCGTATTTGCTGATCGTCAGCTACTGGCTGGGGCAGTGGGGCATTACGGCCTCTTCCTTTCCTCAGAAAAAAACCGTCAACCTGTAGGAGCTGGCTTGCCAGCGAAAAAACCCACAGTTGCCGCGTTCATCCAGAAAGTCCGCGTCATCGTTAACGAACATCGCCGGCAAGCCAGCTCCTACGCTAAAATGCCCGGCTCTCCCCCTTCGTCGCCGGAACAGCCGTGAGCAAAGAACCCGATCGCCTATTCGCCCAGCCCCTGCCCCAGGTGCCGGACTTCGCCTTCAACGAAGACGTGGTGCGGGTTTTCCCGGACATGATCAAGCGCTCGGTGCCCGGCTACCCGACCATCGTCGAGAACCTCGGCGTACTCGCGGCGCAGTTTGCCCAGCCCAATAGTGTGCTCTACGACCTCGGTTCATCCCTCGGCGCGGTGACCCAGGCCCTGCGCCGTCACGTGCGCACCGACGGTTGCCGGGTGATCGCGGTGGATAACTCGGCGGCGATGGTCGAGCGTTGCCGCGAATACCTCAACGGCCAGGACTCGATGTTCCAGGAGTTGCTGCCGGTGGAGGTGATCGAGGGCGATATCCTCGCCCTGCAATTCCAGCCGGCTTCGGTAGTGGCGCTGAACTTCACCCTGCAATTCATCGCCCCCGAACAACGCCAGGCGTTGCTCTCGCGCATTCGCCAATCGCTGCTGCCGGGCGGAGCGCTGATCCTTTCGGAAAAGCTGCGCTTCAATGACCCGGAAGAACATGCGCTGCTCACCGATTTGCACATCGCCTTCAAGCGCGCCAACGGCTACAGCGAACTGGAAATCGCCCAGAAGCGCAGCGCCATCGAAAACGTCATGAAGCCCGACAGCCTCGAAGAACACCGCGAACGCCTGCTGGCGGCCGGATTCTCGAAAGTCGTGCCGTGGTTCCAGTGTCTTAACTTTGCCTCGTTGATTGCCTTGCCATGATTGATCTGTCTCCCCTCGCCCGCCACCTGGTCGGCACTCCCCTGGCCGTATGGGCCCAGGGCCTGCAAGCGCAACTCGATGCAAAGATGGAAAAAGGCCATGGCGACCTGGAACGCTGGCAGAGCGCGCTGGATGCGCTGCCGAAGATCATGCCCAGTGAAATCGACCTGCTGAACGGCCTGGTGCTCGATACCGACTGCGACGACGACACCCGTGCGCAAATGCGTACTGCGCTGATGGGCCTTTGCCCGTGGCGCAAGGGCCCGTTCGATCTGTTCGGCGTGCACGTGGACACCGAATGGCGCTCGGACTGGAAATGGTCGCGGGTCGCGCCGCACCTGGACCTCAAGGGCAAACGCATCCTCGATGTGGGTTGCGGCAACGGCTATTACATGTGGCGCATGCTCGGCGCCGGCGCCGACAGTGTGATTGGCGTCGACCCGAACTGGTTGTTCTTCTGCCAGTTCCAGGCGGTGCAGCGTTATCTGCCGACGCCCAAGGCCTGGCACCTGCCGTTCCCGTTTGAAGACCTGCCGTCGAACATGGAAGGCTTCGACACGGTATTTTCCATGGGTGTGTTCTACCATCGCCGCTCGCCCATCGAGCATTTGCTGGCGCTGAAGGATTGCCTGGTCAAGGGTGGGGAGCTGGTGCTGGAGACGCTGGTGGTTGAAGGCGATCAGCAGCAAGTGCTGGTGCCGGAAGACCGCTACGCGCAGATGCGCAACGTCTGGTTCCTGCCGTCGGTGCCGGCGCTGATGCTGTGGCTGCGACGTGCGGGCTTCAGTGAGGTGCGCTGTGTGGACGTGAGCGTGACCACGGTCGAGGAACAGCGCGGCACGGAGTGGATGAAGTATCAGTCCCTCAGCGACTTCCTGGCCCCTGAAGATCACAGCAAGACCATCGAAGGGCTGCCGGCGCCGATGCGGGCGGTGATTGTCGCGAAGAAATAAGACTGCTGTTGTGTTGAAGAAATAAGACTGCTGTTGTGGCGAGGGAGCTTGCTCCCGCTGGAGTGCGCAGCGCTCCCCAGATTTTGGGGCCGCTACGCAGCCCAGCGGGAGCAAGCTCCCTCGCCACAGGGTATCGCGTCAGCCTTTGGCTCTTCGCGCCTTGAAGAACTCGCTCAACATCGTCCCGCACTCCTCGGCCAACACCCCGCCTTCATACAGCACCCGATGGTTGAGAAAGCCCTGGGTAAAAAACTGCCCCTGGCTTTGCACAATCCCGGCTTTCGGCTCCAGCGCGCCGTACACCACCCGGGCAATCCGTGAATGCACGATCAGCCCGGCGCACATGCTGCACGGCTCCAGCGTGACGTAGAGCGTGCTGCCCGGCAGCCGGTAATTGCTGACGGCCTGAGCAGCGGCCCGAATCGCGACCATCTCGGCATGCGCACTGGGGTCGTTGCCGCTGATGGGGCAGTTGAAGCCGCGCCCGATCACTTCGCCGTCCTGCACCAGCACCGCGCCCACCGGCACTTCGCCCAGCGCGGCACCCTGGGCAGCCAGGGCCAGCGCTTCACGCATGAAGTCCTGGTCGCGGCTGCGGTCGATAATCGCCGTGGGGCGAAACTGGCGCATCACGCCACCTCGATGGCGGCCATCAGGCCGGTTTCCATGTGGTCGATCACATGGCAGTGGAACATCCAGACACCCGGGTTATCCGCCACCAGCGCCACGCGGGCACGCTCGTTCTTGCCCAGCAGGTAGGTGTCGGTGAAGTACGGAATCACCTTGTGGCGGTTCGAGGCGATGACCTTGAAACTCATGCCGTGCAGGTGGATCGGGTGTTGGTACTGGGTCATGTTCTTCAATTCGAAAATGTAGCTCTTGCCCTTTGCAAGCTTGGCAATCGGGCGGTCGGCGCAGGTCTTGTCGGTGATGTCCCAGGCCTGGCCGTTGATCTGCCACAGGCTCGGTGGCTTATTGTCCACGTTCACCGAGACCGATCCAACCCATTCGAAATTGAAGTTGAGTTTCTCGGCATTGGCCAGGTCCGGCTCGGCAATCGGGTTCGCCGGCAACGCAGGCGGCCATTCGGTCGCCGTGTCGGTGCTGGCCACCGAGCGGAAGGTGCCCAGGCGTACCGGGCCGTTGCGGATCGACAATTCTTCACCAGCGGGCGGCGCCTTGATCGCCAGGCAGATGCGCATGCCAGGGCCGAGCCAGTATTCCTTGCCCAGCGGGCGCGGTTCGATGGGGTTGCCGTCCAGGGCATAGATCTGCGCTTCAACGTCGGGGATGTTGATGCGATAGGTCAGGGTGTTATCGAGGTTGAGCAGGCGCACACGGGTGATCTGCCCGGCCGGCAAATCGATCACCGCCTGGGACACGCCATTGATGGTCGACAGGCGTCCGGCGGTGCCGCCCCGGGCCGCTTCGCGGGGAATGCTGAAGGCGACAAAGGCGCCCTCTTCGTCCACGTGCCAGCTTTTCAGGCTCAGGGTGCGTTCGTGCTTGAAACCGGTGGGTTCGCGCTCCTCGATGATCAGCGGGCCCACCAGGCCACGGCCCAGTTCTTCGCTGCTGTTCACGTGGGGGTGATACCAATAGCTGCCGGCATCGGGCACGCGGAATTTGTAGTCGAAGTATTCGCCCGGCAGTACCGGCAATTGCGAGACATACGGCACGCCGTCCATTTCCAGCGGCAGGCGTATGCCATGCCAGTGGATGGTGGTGGCGACCGGCAGATGGTTGATAAAGCGTACCCGCAGCCATTCACCCTGGCGCACTCGCAACTCGGTGCCCGGCGCCGAAGGGCCGAAGGCCCAGGCCTGGGTCTTGTGCCCCGGCACCAGCTCCACGTCCAGCGGCGCGGCGATCAGCTCGTAATCGTGCCCCGCCTCGGCCTCGGCCACCTTCCCGAGCCAGTAGCGATAGGCGCCACCGGCACCGACGCCCACCACCGCGAGACCGGCAAGACCACCCAGGATTTGTCGACGGGAAAACGATTGGGACACAACAACCTCACGTATCTGCCGCGGGTCCGAGACCCGCAAAGGGCAGATACCATACACCGGCATCACCTAAACAGTAAGGGTTCGCATTGCCACATGTGGGAGCGGGCTTGTGTGGGAGCGGGCTTGCTCGCGAAAGCGGCGTGTCAGACGATGCATGAGTAACAGACCCACCGCCTTCGCGAGCAAGCCCGCTCCCACATTGGATCTTCAGCGCTCTTTTAATGTTTGGCGGCGGCCAGAATCAAGGCTTTCATCTCGGCGACGGCGCCTTTGAAGCCGACGAACAGCGCATGAGCCACCAGTGCATGGCCGATGTTCAGCTCGTTGATGCCCTTGATCGCAGCCACGGCTTCGACGTTATGGTAGTGCAGGCCGTGGCCGGCGTTGACGATCAGGCCTTCGCCCAGGCCGCAGTTGACGCCGTCGATGATGCGCTGTAATTCGTCGGCAACTTCGGTCGGCGTGGTCGCGTCGGCATAACGGCCCGTGTGCAGTTCGATGGCCGGGGCACCGACACGGCGCGAAGCTTCGATCTGGCGCTCGTCGGCATCAATGAACAGCGAGACTTCACTGCCGATCTTCGACAGGCGCTCCACGGCAGCCTTGATCCGCGCTTCCTGGCCAGCCACATCGAGGCCGCCTTCGGTGGTCAGTTCCTGGCGGGTTTCCGGCACCAGGCAGATATGCGCCGGGCGAATGCGCTCGGCGAACGCCATCATTTCCTCGGTGACGCCCATTTCGAAGTTCATGCGGGTTTGCAGCACGTCCTTGAGCAGCAGCACGTCGCGCTCCTGGATGTGGCGCCGGTCTTCGCGCAGGTGCACGGTGATGCCGTCGGCGCCCGCTTCTTCGGCGTCCAGCGCGGCCTTGACCGGGTCCGGGTAACGGGTGCCCCGGGCCTGGCGCAGGGTGGCTACGTGGTCGATGTTCACGCCGAGAAGAATGCGATTGCTGGTGGTCACGAAAAGCGCTCCTGAAGAGGGAAGGAATCGCTGCACAGCATACACGGGGATGTCAGGGCTTTCGAAACAACTCGCGGCTGACCAGTGGCCGACCGCCCAGATGCACGGCCAGGGCTTGGCGCATCAGGCGCTTGGCGGCGGACAGGGCGCCGGGGGCGGTCCAGTCGGCTTCGCTCATGGCGAGCAATTCGGTGCCCTGGAACAGGCCGGGTTGCAGCAGGTAGACCCGCTCCAGGCCTGCGTCCACTTGCAGGCGATACATGCCGTCGGCGGCGATGGGGTCGCCGTGCAGGTCGTTGCTCAGTTCGAAGCCGTAGCCCAAGTCATCCAGCAGGCGCCATTCGAATGCGCGCAGCAGCGGTTCCAGGGGACGGCCTTCGGCGAGGGCGAGCAAGGTGGCGGCATAATGATCGAAGACGCCGGGGTGCGGGTCTTCGGCGGGGAGCAGGCGGATCAGCAATTCGTTGAGGTAGAGGCCGCTGAACAGCGCCTCACCGTTGAGCCAGTTGGAGGCGCCGGCAGCTTCCATGCGGCCGACGTTCTTCAGCTCGCCGCGTCCACGAAACTCCACTTCCAGGGCCACGAAGGGCCGCGCCAGGGTGCCGGCCTTGCCGCGTGCACTGCGCAAGACCGCGCGCAGGCGGCCTTGGGGCGTGAGGAAGTCCACCAGGGCGCTGGTCTCGCGGTAGGCGCGGCTGTGCAAGACGTAGGCGGGTTGGCCGGTGGGTGGGGTTTGAGACATGGGGTTCTCGCTGCGGGAACACGGTCTGGAAAACAACGACTATCCAATGTGGGAGCGGGCTTGCTCGCGAATGCGGGGTGTCAGTCAACACATCTAGTGACTGATCCACTGCATTCGCGAGCAAGCCCGCTCCCACATTTGTCCTGCGGTGTTCCGGAGACCTGTTACAGGTCGCCGTAACCCAACGAACGCAACGCGCGCTCATCATCGGACCAACCACCCTTAACCTTTACCCACAGGTTGAGCATGATCTTGGAATCAAACAGCAACTCCATGTCCTTGCGCGCTTCGGTGCCGATGCGCTTGATGCGCTCGCCCTTGTCGCCAATGATGATTTTCTTCTGGCCGTCACGCTCGACGAGGATCAGCGCATGGATATGCAGGGTCTTGCCCTGCTGCTTGAACTCTTCGATTTCGACGGTGATCTGGTACGGCAGCTCGGCACCCATCTGGCGCATGATTTTCTCGCGTACCAGTTCGGCGGCGAGGAAACGGCTGCTGCGGTCGGTGATCTGGTCTTCCGGGAAGAAGTGTTCGTTCTCCGGCAGGTAGCCAGCAATCACACGTTCCAGGGCTTCGAGGTTGTGCCCGTGCTGGGCCGAGATCGGCATGATCTGGGCGTTCGGCAGTTGTTCCTGCAGCCAGCTCAGGTGCGGCATCAGCTCGGCCTTGTCTTCGATGCGGTCGGTCTTGTTCAACGCGACGATCAACGGGCCGGTGACATACTGCACGCGCTCCAGAACCATCTGGTCTTCGTCGGTCCACTTGGTGCGGTCGACCACGAAGATCACCACGTCGACGTCTTTCAACGCGGCCGAAGCGGTTTTGTTCATGTAGCGGTTGAGGGCCTTTTCGCCGCCTTTGTGCATGCCCGGGGTATCAACGTAGACAGCCTGTACGGCGCCTTCGGTCTTGATGCCCAGCATGTTGTGGCGGGTGGTCTGGGGCTTGCGCGAGGTGATCGCCAGCTTCTGTCCCAGGATGTGGTTCAGCAACGTGGACTTGCCCACGTTCGGACGGCCGACGATGGCAACATAGCCACAGCGAGTTGCGGTTGAATCAGTCATGGCCATTCTCCACGCCCAGGGCAATCAGTGCTGCAGCGGCCGCTACCTGTTCGGCAATACGACGGCTCACACCCTGACCTCGGCTTTTTTCATTCAGTAAGGTGATTTCGCATTCGACGAAGAAGACTCGGCAATGCGGCTCACCCTGGATATCCACCACTTCGTAACGCGGCAGGTCGCAACCACGGGACTGCAGGAATTCCTGCAGGCGGGTCTTTGGATCTTTGTTGGTGTCTACCAGCGTCAGGCTTTCGATTTCGGTCGACAGCCAGGCGACGACGCGCTCCTTGGCCGCTTCCATGCCCGCGTCGAGGTAGATCGCGCCGATCAGTGCCTCAAGGGCGTCGGCCAGGATCGACTCGCGACGGAAACCGCCGCTCTTCAGCTCGCCGGAGCCCAGGCGCAGGTAATCACCCAGGTCGAAACCACGGGCCAGTACAGCCAGGGTCTCGCCTTTCACCAGGCGCGCACGCAAGCGCGACAACTGGCCTTCGCGGGCCAGCGGGAAGCGATTGAACAGGGCTTCGCCGGCGACGAAATTGAGGATGGCATCACCGAGGAATTCCAGGCGCTCGTTGTTACGCCCGGCAAAACTGCGGTGTGTGAGGGCAAGGATCATCAATTCCTGATCCTTGAAGGTGTAGCCGAGCTGGCGCTCGAGACGGCTTAGAGAAACGCTCACGGTTTACCCACATTCAGTTCGAGGCACCGGTGGCCTGCGACGATTAACGCTGTGTTCAAATTCAAATCCTGGTGGTTGCTGCATGGAGCCTGGTTTTGTCCAAGCCCCAGAAAAGCATTCGGCGCTGTGTTCACAGCGCCGCATGGATTACTTGATCAGCCCGACCCGCGAGAAGTTCGGCAGGTGGCTGAGCTTGGGTTCCGGCCAACTCATCCAGACCGCGAAGGCCTTGCCGACGATATTCTGGTCGGGGACCATGCCCAGCAGGTCCTTGGGAATATTCGGGTCATCCCAGTAGCGGCTGTCGTTGGAGTTGTCGCGGTTGTCGCCCATCATGAAGTAGTGCCCGGCAGGCACTGTCCACTGGTTGTCAGGCGGCGAACGGTAGCGGCTCATCTCCTTGCGGATTTCGTGCTCTACCGCCCCGAGTTTTTCCTGGTACAGCTCGGCGCTGCCCAGGGTGTTCGGCTCGGAACCGATCAGTTTTTCTGCCACCGACTCGCCGTTGACGAACAGGCGCTTGTCACTGGTGTAACGAATCACGTCGCCCGGCAGGCCCACTACACGCTTGATGTAGTTGACGTTCGGGTCGCTTGGGTAGCGAAACACCATCACATCGCCGCGCTGCGGGTCACCGATCTCGATCACTTTCTTGTCGATCACCGGCAAGCGGATCCCGTAGGAAAACTTGTTCACCAGGATGAAGTCGCCCACGTCCAGGGTAGGTTTCATCGAGCCCGAAGGGATCTGAAACGGTTCCACCAGGAACGAACGCAGCACCAGCACGATGAACAACACCGGGAAGAACGACTTGCCGTATTCAACCAGCATCGGCTCTTTGTTCAGTTTCTCGATCACCGCCACATCGGGCTGGCTGACGCTGCCCTGATAGGACGCGATGGCTGCCCGGCGACGCGGGGCGAAGAACACCAGATCGAGCAACGCCAATAGACCGCAAACGGCAACGGCGATGACCAGCAACAGCGGGAAATTTAGTGACATAGGACCTAACTATCCAACCTGAGCACCGCAAGGAAGGCTTCTTGTGGAATTTCCACGTTACCCACTTGCTTCATGCGTTTTTTACCGGCCTTTTGCTTCTCGAGCAGCTTGCGCTTACGGCTGACGTCGCCGCCATAGCATTTGGCCAGTACGTTCTTTCTGAGTGCCTTGACGGAAGTCCGTGCAATGATCTGCCCGCCAATGGCGGCCTGGATCGCGACGTCGAACATCTGGCGCGGAATCAGTTCTTTCATCTTCTCGGTCAACTGGCGACCTTTGTAGTGCGCGTTGTCCTTGTGCACGATCAGCGCCAGGGCATCCACCTTGTCGCCGTTGATCAGTACATCCAGCTTCACCAGATTAGCTGATTGGTAACGGTCAAAATGGTAATCCAGCGAAGCATAGCCGCGGCTGGTGGATTTGAGACGGTCGAAGAAGTCCAGGACCACTTCGTTCATCGGCAAATCGTAGGTCACTTGCACCTGGGTACCGAGGAACAGCATGTCGTGTTGTACGCCACGCTTTTCGATACACAGGGTAATGACGTTGCCCAGATGCTCTTGCGGCACAAGAATATTGGCCCGCACGATCGGTTCGCGCATGTCTTCGATGGAAGACAGATCCGGAAGCTTGGACGGGTTGTCGACGTAAATCGTTTCACCGGTTTTCAGCGCCAGTTCAAAAATAACCGTCGGCGCGGTGGTGATCAGGTCCAGGTCGTATTCGCGCTCGAGGCGCTCCTGGATGATTTCCATGTGCAGCATGCCCAGGAACCCGCAGCGGAAGCCGAAGCCCAGGGCGTCGGAGCTTTCCGGGGTGTACTGCAACGAAGAGTCGTTGAGGGTCAGCTTCTGCAGGGCTTCGCGGAAGTCCTCGAAGTCATCGGAGCTGACCGGGAACAGGCCGGCGTAAACCTGCGGCTGGATGCGTTTGAAGCCCGGCAGCACGTCGACGTCAGGGGTGGAGCTCAAGGTCAGGGTGTCACCTACCGGTGCACCGTGGATGTCCTTGATACCGGCGATGATGAAGCCTACTTCGCCGGCTTTCAGATCAGTGGTAGCCGTGTGCTTCGGGTTGAATACACCGACGCTGTCCACCAGGTGGATCTTGCCGGTGGACTTGACCAGGATCTTGTCGCCCTTCTTCACACGGCCGTGGCGCACGCGTACCAGGGAAACAACGCCCAGGTAGTTGTCGAACCAGGAGTCGATGATCAACGCTTGCAGCGGATCTTCGTAGTTGCCGGTGGGGGCTGGAATGGTCTTGACCAGGCGCTCGAGCACCTCGTCGACGCCCAGGCCGGTCTTGGCGCTGCACTCGACGGCGTCGGTGGCGTCAATGCCGATGATCTTCTCGATCTCTTCCTTGACGCGGTCCGGATCGGCCTGAGGCAGGTCGATCTTGTTCAGCACCGGCATCACTTCCAGGCCTTGCTCGATGGCGGTGTAGCAGTTGGCCACGGACTGGGCTTCAACGCCCTGGCCCGCGTCCACTACCAGCAACGCACCTTCGCAGGCCGCCAGGGAACGGCTGACTTCATAGGTGAAGTCGACGTGACCCGGGGTGTCAATGAAGTTGAGCTGGTACTTGATACCGTCTTTGGCGGTGTAGTACAGGGTTACGCTGTGGGCCTTGATGGTGATCCCGCGCTCGCGCTCGAGGTCCATGGAGTCCAGCACCTGGGCTTCCATTTCACGCTCGGCAAGGCCGCCGCACATCTGGATGAATCGATCGGCCAGCGTCGACTTGCCATGGTCAATGTGGGCGATGATGGAGAAATTGCGGATATGACTCAAATCACTCACGGATCAACACTCAAAAAGGCTGCAGGCAGACTGCCCGCTGAAAAATAGCCGGGAATTGTACCTGATGCGCAGACCAGACGTCATCCATGGCGACCAAGAACAAAAATGCCCCGGTCGTTCGAACGGGGCATTTTTTGTTCATAAGCGCGGGCTCAACCGGCCCGACGCAACAGCCAGAAGCCGGCCACGGCGCAGATGGCGGTCGGCACCAGCACCGCAAACAGCGGCGAGAAACCGAATACCAGGCTGGACGGCCCCAGCAGGTCCTGGGCGATACGGAAGGTGAAACCCACCAGTACGCCGGTAAACACGCGCTGGCCGAGGGTCACGGAACGCAACGGGCCAAAGATGAACGAGATCGCCATCAGCACCAGCGCAGCCGTCACCACCGGCTGCAACACCTTGACCCAAAACGCCAGCCAGTAACGGCCGTTGTTCAAGCCCTGGTCCTTGAGGTAATGGATATACCCCCACAGGCCGGAGATAGGCAGGCTTTCCGGGATCATCACCACGGTATTCAGCAATTCGGGCTTGAGGGAAATATCCCACTGCTCCGTCGGCACATTGATCACTTCGGTGGTCGATGCCGCACCCTTGCCGATATCACGGAAATAGGTGGTGGTCACATCGCTCAGTTGCCACTTTTCGTCGGCGTACTGCGCACGTTTGGCGAAGCTCGACGACAGCAGGTGACGTTCCTTGTCGAAGTGGTAGCGGGTGACACCCACCAGCAAGCCACCCGGCTGCACGGCGTTGATGTGGATAAACTCCTCACCCTGGCGGTGCCACAGGCCATGCTTGGAGCTCTGGGCATCGCCCGAACCCTGGGCCAGGGCACGATTGGCCTGGGCTGTGGACTCGGCTGGAGGCGCCACGTATTCACCGATCAGCACGCTGACCACCATCAGCAACAGCATGGGCTTCATGACCGCCCACACGATGCGACCGATGGAAACACCCGCCGCGCGCATGATGGTCAGCTCGCTGTTGCTGGCCAGGCTGCCCAGGCCGATCAGGCAGCCGATCAGCGCAGCCATCGGCATCATGTCGTACAGGCGACGGGGCGCCGTCAGCGCCACGTAGCTCAGGACGTCGGTAACGGTGTAGGTATCGCTGACGTTGCCGACTTCATCAATGAAGGCGAACAACGAGGCCAGCCCTAGAATAATGCCCAATACCGCAAGGATTGCGACCAGGACGCTGCTACCAATGTAGCGGTCGAGCTTAACCACGGGCCATCTCCTTCACGCTGCGACGACTCCGCATCTTCAACCGCATCGGTTCCCAATAAAGCAGCCCCAGGCCAATGGCCAGGAAGACCCCGTGGACCCACCACAACCCAAGGGCCGGCGGCAGCTTGCCCTTCTCCAGGGAGCCGCGGGCGGAAATCAGGATGGTCAGGTAAGCCATATAAAGCAGGATTGCCGGCAGCAGCTTGAGGAAGCGGCCCTGGCGCGGGTTGACCCGGGACAGCGGCACGGCCATCAAGGTCACGATAAACACCAGCAGCGGCAGGGAAATCCGCCATTGCAGCTCGGCGATCGAACGCAGTTCCTTGCTGCCGATCAGGTCTGGGGTCGGGATCGCGTCGCGGTCGGTGACCTCATCGCTGACATCCGGCCGGGCCAGCATCACGCCATAGGTGTCGTACTTGATTGCGCGGTAATCAGCCTGACCGGGGCTGCCGTCATAGCGATAGCCATCTTCCAGGATCAGGTAACGGCTGCCATCCGGGCGTACTTCCTGGCGCCCCTTGTCGGCCACCAGAATCGAAATACCACGGTCTTTCTGGTTCTGGCCGAGGTTTTTCTGGGAGATGAACACACCACCCAGGTTGGCACGGTCATCCGTCATTTGCTCGGTATAGGTCACCCGGGTGCCATCGTTGAGCGCTTGGAAGCGGCCCGGCTCCAGGGTGTCGAATTCGGTCATGGCGTCCTGTTTGTTCAGCACCAGCTGGAACTGCAGGGCACCCTGGGGTGCCAGGCTCAAGCTCAGCCAGGCCACCACCAGCGCGATACCGGTGGCCGGAACCATGGTCATGGCCAGCAAACGTTGCTGGCTCATGCCGGTGGCCGACAACACGGTCATTTCGCTTTCAAGGTACAAGCGGCCATAGGCCAGCAGAATCCCGAGAAACAGGCCCAATGGCAGGATCAACTGCAGGAAGCCCGGCAGGCGAAAGCCCATGATCAAGAACAGCGAACCCGGATCCAGGGCACCCGAGGCAGCCTGGGCGAGGTATTTGACGAAGCGACCACTCATGATGATGACCAGCAATACCGCACTCACGGCACTCAGGGTCAACAGGACTTCGCGGGATAGATAACGGAAGACGATCAAACCAGACACTCCAGGGTTGTCAGGCTAAGGCGGCCAAACAAGCAAGCATATCGAGTCGACCCATTGCTGCAGGCCGGCTAAAAAGATGGCGCATTATCCTGTGATTGACCGCACCTGTCACGGAGCTTGCTCATACGCGTGCACAAAGCTGCCCGCAAGGGTTGTCAGGCTCGGGCGGCGAGGTTCAAACTGCGGCCTTTGTCGCGGGCGGCCTACAGGCTGCCAAGCTTACAAGCCGGAGTACAGACTCCTGGCTCACTGACCTTTATAAGGGACCCGAAAATGGAACTGGTTGTAAAAAGCGTTAGCCCCGAAACGTTGAAAACCGCCACCCTCGTGGTCGCTGTCGGCGAAGGCCGCAAGCTCGGCGTTGCCGCCAAGCAACTGGACGAACTGAGCGGCGGCGCCATCAGCGCAGTCCTCAAGCGCGGTGACCTGGCCGGCAAGGTTGGCCAAAGCCTGCTGCTGCAAAGCCTGCCTAACCTTAAAGCCGACCGTGTATTGCTGGTGGGCGTTGGTAAAGACGCCGAACTGGGCGACCGTCCGTTCCGCAAGATCATCGCCGGCATCCTCAACACCCTCAAGGGCCTGGGCGGCACCGACGCGGCCCTGGCGCTGGACGAAGTCGTGGTCAAGGGCCGCGACAGCTACGGCAAGACCCGCCTGCTGGCCGAAAGCCTGCTGGACGGCGGCTACGTCTTCGACCAGTTCAAGAGCACCAAGGCCGAACCCCGCGCCCTGAAGAAAGTCACCCTGCTGACCATCAAGGCGGCCCAGGCTGAAGTCGAACGCGCCGTGACCCACGCCCAGGCCATCGCCGGCGGCATGGCGTTCACCCGTGACCTGGGCAACCTGCCACCGAACATCTGCCACCCAACCTACCTGGGCGAGCAAGCCAAGGCGCTGGGCAAGGAATTCAAGGGCCTGAAAGTCGAAGTCCTGGATGAGAAGAAGATCAAGGAACTGGGCATGGGCTCGTTCTATGCCGTGGGCCAGGGCAGCGACCAGCCGCCACGCCTGATCGTGATGCAATACAACGGCGGCAAGAAGTCCGAGAAGCCATTTGCCCTGGTCGGCAAAGGCATCACCTTCGACACCGGCGGCATCAGCCTCAAGCCGGGCCTGGGCATGGACGAGATGAAGTACGACATGGGCGGCGCCGCCAGCGTGTTCGGCACCCTGCGTGCCGTGCTGGAACTCAAGCTGCCGATCAACCTGGTGTGCATCCTGGCCTGCGCCGAGAACATGCCGAGCGGCGGCGCGACCCGTCCGGGCGACATCGTCACCACCCTCAGCGGCCAGACCGTGGAAATCCTCAACACCGACGCCGAAGGCCGCCTGGTGCTGTGCGACGCCCTGACCTACGCCGAGCGCTTCAAGCCGCAAGCCGTGATCGACATCGCCACCCTGACCGGTGCCTGCGTGGTTGCCCTGGGCGCCCACACATCGGGCCTGCTGGGCAACAATGACGAACTGATCGGCCAACTGCTCAGCGCCGGCCAGGCTGCAGACGACCGCGCCTGGCAACTGCCGCTGTTCGATGAGTACCAGGAACAGCTGGACAGCCCGTTCGCCGACATCGCCAACATTGGTGGCCCGAAAGCCGGCACCATCACTGCGGCGTGCTTCCTGTCGCGTTTCGCCAAGAACTTCAACTGGGCGCACCTGGACATCGCCGGCACTGCCTGGACCAGCGGCGGCAAGGACAAGGGCGCCACTGGCCGTCCGGTTCCATTGCTGACCCAGTACCTGCTGGACCGCGCCAAAGCCTGAAACTGAAGATCCCCGGGCGCCTGTAAAGCCGCCCGGGGCTCAGGAACCGCAATGACCCAAGTCGACTTCTATATATTGCCCAGCGCCGATCCTTCCGCGCGCCTGGACTTCGCCTGCAAGCTCACCGAAAAAGCCTGGCGCATGGGCCACCGTATCTACCTGCATTGCAGCGATGCCGCCCAGCGTGACGACCTCGACGCCCGCCTGTGGCGCTTCAAGGGCGAAAGCTTCGTGCCCCACGGCCCCGCCGAATCAGAGCCGGAAGGCCTGGTGGTACTGGGTTTGGGCGACAGCTGTGGCGATCACACAGACCTGCTGGTCAACCTTGACCTGAAAGTACCGGCCTTCGCCAAGGGTTTCGCCCGCGTGGCGGAAGTGGTGGTGGAAGACCCGGCTATTCGTCAGGCCGCGCGGGAGAGTTTCCGCTTCTACCGCGAACAGGGCTATTCTCTGCAAGATCACCGGCTACAACGACTTTGAGCACACGATGGACACTCCAAACCCGCTAAAAGACTCTGACCACCTGCTGGACGACCTTGAGTCGATCCGCAAGCTGCTCGGTGATGATGACCTGCAACCGCCATTGCTGACCGATGCGGTCAACGGTGACGTACAAATTCCCCTGCTGTTCGATATGGTGGGTGGCAAGCCGGTTACGCCGGAACCTGTCGAAACGCCCGCGGTGCAAGCTGCGCCGGCTGCGGCTGTTGCCGTACCTGCCGCCGAAAAAGCCCCCGACGCCCTGCTGCTGCACCTGGACAACGAACTGCGCGCCGCCGCGCAACTGATCATGCAAGACGTGATCGACGATTTTGCCCCGCATATCGAAACCGAGATCAAGCGCCGGCTGGATGCGCGCATGGAACGGTTGTTGAGCCAGTACCAGAACTAAGGCTGACACATATCCCCTGTGGGAGCGGGCTTGCTCGCGAAGGGCGTGAACGATAACGCGTACATCCTGAATGAACGCGCCGCCCTCAGGTTTTTCGCGAGCAAGCTCGCTCCTACCCCTCTCCCCTATCCCCCGTTATACTTGTCGGCTTTCCTGAATTAATGCCAACTAGGGTCCCGCCGCGCATGGATAAGACCTACCAGCCGCACGCTATTGAAACTTCCTGGTACCAGACCTGGGAGTCCGAGAATTATTTCGCTCCGCAAGGCGCGGGCGATGCCTACACCATCATGATTCCGCCACCGAACGTCACTGGCAGCCTGCACATGGGCCATGGCTTCAACAATGCGATCATGGATGCCCTGATTCGTTTCCGCCGCATGCAGGGTCGCAATACTCTATGGCAACCAGGTACAGACCACGCCGGTATCGCCACCCAGATGCTGGTGGAACGCCAACTGGAAGCCACCGGCCAGAACCGTCACGACCTGGGCCGCGAGAAATTCCTCGAGAAAATCTGGGAATGGAAGGATCAGTCCGGCGGCAATATCAGCCGTCAGATCCGTCGCCTGGGCTCGTCCGTCGACTGGAGCCGCGAGCGCTTCACCATGGACGACGGCCTGTCGGAAGCCGTGAAGGAAGCCTTCGTGCGCCTGCATGAAGACGGCCTGATCTACCGCGGCAAGCGCCTGGTCAACTGGGACACCAAGCTGCACACGGCGATTTCCGACCTTGAAGTGGAAAACCACGATGAGAAAGGTTTCCTGTGGAACCTCAAGTACCCGTTGGCTGACGGCGCCAAGACCGCTGAAGGCAATGATTACCTGATCGTCGCCACCACCCGTCCGGAAACCATGCTCGGCGACGCCGCTGTCGCGGTCAACCCGAACGACGAACGCTACCAGGCGCTGATCGGCAAGTTCGTCGAGCTGCCGCTGGTTGGTCGTCGCATCCCGATTATCGCGGATGACTACTGCGACCCTGAATTCGGCACCGGCTGCGTGAAAATCACCCCGGCCCACGATTTCAACGACTACGAAGTCGGCAAGCGCCACAACCTGCCGCTGCTGAACATCTTCGATAAAAACGCCGCCGTTCTGCCGGCCTGCCAGGTGTTCAACCTCGACGGCACGCTGAACGAGAGCATCGACGGCAAGATCCCGGCTGAATACGCCGGCCTCGACCGTTTTGAGGCGCGCAAGCAGATCGTTGCCGCCTTCGACGCCGCCGGCCTGCTGGTAAGCGTTGACGACCACGGCCTGAAAGTGCCGAAGGGCGACCGCTCCGGCACCATCATCGAGCCGTGGCTGACCGACCAGTGGTACGTGTCCACCAAGCCGCTGGCTGAGCCCGCGATTGCTGCCGTGGAAGACGGCCGCATCGCGTTCGTGCCGAAACAGTACGAAAACATGTACTTCTCGTGGATGCGTGACATCCAGGATTGGTGCATCAGCCGCCAGCTGTGGTGGGGCCACCGGATTCCGGCCTGGTACGACGAGTCGGGCAAGGTCTACGTGGGCCGCGACGAAGCCGAAGTACGTGCCAAGCACAACCTTGGCGCGGACGTGACGCTGCAACAGGACAACGACGTACTGGACACCTGGTTCAGCTCGGGCCTGTGGACGTTCTCCACCCTCGGCTGGCCGCAACAGACCGAGTTCCTGAAGAAGTTCCATTCCACCGACGTGCTGGTCACCGGCTTCGACATCATTTTCTTCTGGGTTGCCCGGATGATCATGCTCACCATGCACTTGGTGAAAAACGAAGACGGTACCCCGCAGGTACCGTTCAAGACCGTGTACGTGCACGGCCTGGTGCGTGATGGCCAGGGCCAGAAGATGTCCAAGTCCAAGGGCAACGTCCTGGACCCGCTGGACATCATCGACGGCATCGACCTGGAAACCCTGGTGCAGAAACGCACCTCGGGCCTGATGCAGCCGAAACTGGCGAAGAAGATCGAGAAGCAGACCCGCGACGAGTTCGCAGACGGCATCGCCAGCTACGGCACCGACGCCCTGCGCTTTACCTTCTGCTCGCTGGCGTCCACCGGTCGCGACATCAAGTTCGACATGGGCCGCGTCGAAGGCTATCGCAACTTCTGCAACAAGATCTGGAATGCCGCGCGCTACGTACTGGATAAAGGCGAAGACTGCGGCCAGAACGGCGAGACCATCGAGCTGTCCCTGGCGGACCGCTGGATCATCTCCCAGCTGCAGCGCACCGAAGCCGAAGTGACCCGTCAACTCGACCAGTTCCGCTTTGACCTGGCGGCGCAGGCCCTGTACGAGTTCATCTGGAACCAGTATTGCGACTGGTACCTGGAACTGTCCAAGCCCGTGCTGTGGGACGAGAACTCGCCGATCGAACGTCAGCGCGGCACCCGTCAAACCCTGGTGCGCGTACTGGAAGTGGCGTTGCGCCTGGCGCATCCGTTCATGCCGTTCATCACCGAAGAAATCTGGCAGCGCATCGCGCCGCTGGCGGGCAAAGACGGCAAGACCATCATGCTGCAACCTTGGCCGGTGGCCAACGAAGCCCGCATTGACGAGGCGGCCGAAAGCGATATCGAGTGGCTCAAGACCCTGATGATGGGTACACGCAACATCCGCGCCGAGATGAATATCGGTCCGGGCAAGCCACTGGCCGTGTTCGTGAAGAACGCCAGCAGCGAAGACCTGCGTCGCCTCACCGAGAACGACGCGCTGCTCAAGAAGCTGGCGAAGCTGGAGTCGATCACCGTATTGGCCGCTGGCGAAGAAGCACCGCTGTCCGCCACCGCACTGGTGGGCGAGATGGAAGTGCTGGTGCCGATGGCCGGCCTGATCGACAAGGGTGCCGAACTGGCGCGCCTGGACAAGGAAATCCTGCGCCTGCAAGGCGAAGTGCAGCGGGTGGGCGGCAAGCTGTCCAACGCGGCGTTCGTCGACAAGGCTCCGGCTGAAGTGATCGAGAAAGAACGCGCCAAACTGGCTGAGGCTGAACAGGCTTTGGGCAAGCTGGCGGAGCAACACGCACGGATTTCCAGCCTGTAAGAGGCTGCCCGTGCGGAAAAAGAGACCTTCGGGTCTCTTTTTTTTGCTTGGAAAAACACCGCTATTTCTCTTTGGAAACCCGACCAATGTGGGAGCTGGCTTGCCTGTGATGGCATCGCCTCGGTCTGGCAGATACACCGAGTCGCCTGCATCGCAGGCAAGCCAGCTCCCACATTTGACCGAGTTCGACCAAGGAATGTGTGACAATACCCACCACTTTTGAAACAAACGCAGAATCGACGCAGCCCATGACCGCCCCCAGCACACCCAAAGCACCGCGCAAGAAGCCAAAATCCAGTACGCCGGCCAAGCCCGTCGTTCCGCGCAAAGAGGCCACCTTGCACCCGCGTAACCGCCACCAGGGCCGTTACGACTTCCAGGCGCTGATCAAGACCACGCCCGAACTGGCGCAATTCGTGATCATCAACCCGTACGGAAAGGAAAGCATCGACTTTGCCAGCCCAGACGCGGTGCGGGTGTTCAACCGGGCGTTGCTCAAGGCGTTCTACGGCATCAATCACTGGGACATCCCGGCTGACTACCTGTGCCCACCGGTACCGGGGCGTGCCGACTACGTGCACTTCCTCGCCGACCTGCTGGCCAGCGTCAACGAAGGCGTGATCCCCCGTGGCGCGCCGGTGAAGGTGCTGGACATCGGCATGGGCGCCAACTGCGTCTATCCGTTGATTGGCTACAGCGAGTACCGCTGGAATTTCCTCGGCTCGGAAGTCGACCCGACCGCCGTGGCCGCCGCCAAGGCGATCGTGCAGTCCAACGGGCTGAACAAGGCCATCCAGCTGCGCCAGCAAACCAACCCCAAGCAGATCCTGCTGGGTTTGCTGGAGCCGGGCGAGCGGTTTGACCTGACCATGTGCAACCCGCCCTTCCACGCGTCCATGGATGAAGCGACCAAGGGCAGCGAACGTAAATGGCGCGCACTGGGCAAGGCTGATCCGAAACGCAAGTTGCCGGTGCTGAACTTCGGTGGCCAGTCGGCGGAGTTGTGGTGTGAAGGCGGTGAAGCGCGGTTCGTGACGCAACTGATCGCTGAAAGCGCGCATTTCCAGCACAAGGTGCTGTGGTTCAGCACGCTGGTGTCGAAAGCGTCGAACTTGCCGGCCATTCAGACAGCGCTGAAAAAGGCCGGTGTGCTGGAAAGCCAGGTGGTAGAGATGTCCCAGGGCCAGAAGCAGAGCCGCTTCGTCGCCTGGACCTTCCAGACCCCGAGCGAGCAACAGGTGTGGCGCCAGCGTTGGGCCCGTAAAGACTGATAAATCGCAGGCAACAAAAAACCGTGCCCGGATCGCTCCGGAGCACGGTTTTTTTTGCTGCGTCTTACTTGTTAACAGCGTCGGTCAGGCCTTTGGCCACAACCAGCTTGATAACTTTCTTGGCAGCGATTTCGATGGCTGCGCCAGTCGAAGGGTTACGGCCAGTACGGGCAGGACGCTCGGTCACTTTCAGTTTGCCAACGCCTGGCAGAGTGATTTCGCCGCCGTTTTCCAGCTGATCAGCAACGATCTGGCTCAGTTGGTCCAGCAGAGCACGCACGGTGGTTTTCGGTGCGTCTACAGCTTCAGCCAGATCAGCGATCAGTTGGTCTTTAGTAATAGCCATTGTGGTGTTCCTTCCCTATCAAATTCATTTGGATTGCAGAGTGCAGTGTCAGCCATCGAGCCCTGCCATCAAGGCCTGGCACCCAAGGGCTATAACCACGAAGATCGGGGTTATAGATACCTGAAACCGGGTTTGGTTCGACCTGACAAATGCTGAATGCACGCTTAACGCCCAGACTGCGCGTAAGACGGGGCAAAACTAGCACAGAGACGGGGAAATATCCGCCTCAACATACCCATTTGGTCAGCTTTATCGCTCTAAACCGTGAAAAAAAGGCATATGGCCCGTCGGATGGCGCTCAAAACGCCCTCCGAACAGCGCCATCCCCAGCGGGTGCGGTACACTGGCGACTTTTTCCGGGAGCCCCACCCCTCCCCTTCAACCAGCTGAGAAGCCCATGCCGATCCGTCATTGCATCGTCCACCTGATCGACAAAAAACCCGACGGCACACCCGCAGTTCTCCACGCCCGCGACTCCGAGCTTGCCGAGTCGGCCGCGATCGAGAACATGCTCGCCGACCTCAACGAGAGCTACAACGCCAAACAAGGCAAGGCCTGGGGCTTTTTCCATGCCGAGTCCGGCGCGCACCCGTTCAGCGGCTGGTTGAAGGAGTATTTCGACGGCGGCAAGGATTTCACCGCCTTCAGCCGCATTGCGGTGGAACACCTGCAGAAGCTGATGGAGGAGTCCAACCTCTCCACCGGCGGCCACGTGCTGTTTGCCCACTATCAACAGGGCATGACCGATTACCTGGCGATCGCCCTGCTGCACCACAGTGAAGGCGTGGCCGTGACCGACCAGCTGGACGTGACGCCGTCGCGCCACCTGGATCTTGGCCAACTGCACCTCGCCGCGCGCATCAACGTGTCCGAGTGGCAGAACAACAAGCAATCCAAGCAGTACATCTCGTTTATCAAGGGCAAGAACGGCAAGAAGGTCTCGGAGTACTTCCGCGACTTTATCGGCTGCCAGGAAGGCGTCGACGGCCCGGGCGAGACCCGCACCCTGCTCAAGGCCTTCAGCGACTTCGTCGAAAGCGAAGACCTGCCGGACGAATCCGCCCGCGAGAAAACCAAGACCCTGGTGGACTACGCCAGCAGCCAGGCCAAGCTCGGCGAGCCGATGGGCCTGGAAGAGCTGTCCGGGTTAATCGATGAAGATCGGCCAAAAGCCTTCTACGATCACATCCGCAACAAGGACTACGGCCTGTCGCCGGAAATCCCGGCGGATAAACGCACCCTCAACCAGTTCCGCCGTTTCACCGGGCGTGCCGAAGGCTTGTCCATCAGCTTTGAAGCGCACCTGCTGGGCGACAAGATCGAATACGACGAAGCCGCCGGCACCTTGATCATCAAGGGCCTGCCGACCCAGTTGACCGACCAGCTCAAGCGTCGCAACTGATGCTGGGCGGGGTTCTGAAGAAAGTCCTGCTGGTGTTGCTGGTGGTGGTGGTTTTCCAGAACTGGGGCAAGATCGAGCGGTTGTTCAACCCCTCCCAGGTGGTGCCGGAGCAGACACGCGCGGCAGCGCGCGTGGTGCTGTATTCCACCGAGTGGTGCGGCTACTGCAAACAGATCCGGCGCTTTCTGGATTCCAAGGGGATTCCCTACCAGGCGTTTGATATCGAGAAGGACGCCCAGGCGCGCAAGGTGTACGAGGCGTTGGGGGGCGGCGGGATTCCGTTTGTGGACGTGAACGGCACGCTGATTCGCGACTACAACCCGGAAGCGATCATGGCGGCCCTGAAGTAACTCACTCTGTAAAATACCGCAGATCAAATGTGGGAGCGGGCTTGCTCGCGAATGCGCTGGTTCAGTCAATACATCTGGCGACTGATCCACCGCTTTCGCGAGCAAGCCCGCTCCCACATTGGGTTTGCGTACGCGTTAGAAATTGGCCTCCAGGGAAACCATCGCCGTACGCTCTTCACCTACGTTGTAATACGCCGAACTGGCCGCCAGGCCATTCACTGGCGCCGAGTTGAACGACACGGTGCGCGCCGAGCTCAAGTATTCCTTATCAAACACATTGAGCATCGAGAAGCGCAGCGCGGCCGACTTGAAGACCTTCTTGTCCACCGGCAGGTAGATACCGGCGTTGAGATCAAACACGGTGCGCCCGGAGATTTTCTCGTTGTTGGTCAAATCACCGTAGAACGCCCCGACATACTTGCCGGCAATGTTGCCGTAGTAGCGCTTGTCGTCGTAACCAAACACCAGGTTGAGCATGTTTTCCGGCACGTTGGCCAACTGGTTGCCCTTGGTCGGCAACAACACGTTCTTGCTGACAAAGTCGTCCTGCTGCTCGGACTTGGTATAGGTGTACGACGCGTAGTAGTTGAAGTTGTACGGCAGCAGGCCGCTCCACTCCAACTCCAGGCCTTTGTTGGTCACGTCACCGACGTTGGCCATCACGTAGTCACCGTTCAAGTCGGTGGTCGACAGCTGACGGTCCTTGAAGGTGATGTAGAACAGGGTGGCGCTGAGGGCCATTTTCTCTTCGGTGTAGCGCCAGCCCAGTTCCTGGTTCCAGCTCAGCTCGGGGTTGAGGTTGAGGGAATCGCCCTTGTTGTACAGCACGTAGTTCTGCGGTGTGCGCATGTTGCGAGTGACGTTGTAGAACGCCTGGTTGCTCTCGTCGACCTGGTACTTGGCACTGAAGTTCGGCAGGAACTGATGGTAGCGGGCGTTACGCTTTTCCGGCTTGTCGTACAGGCTACCCAGGTTGTCGCCGTCACGCTCGACGTACTGGTACGCCAACCCGCCGACAAAGCTCAGGTCTGGCGTGGCTTGCCAGCTGTCCTGCACCCACAGCTTCTGGGCCGGGGTCACGGTGTATTGATGACGCCCCTGGACAGTCTTGCCGTTCTTGTCGACCACCTGGCCGCCGCTGTTGTAATCGCCCCAGACGTCGTCCGGTGCACCTTCGCTGTTGATCCCGATATACGGCTGGGTCTGGCGCTGGCGAGCGCGCTCGTACCAGTAGCCGTAATCCAGGCTGTGCTCCTCGTTGATGTCCCATTTCATTTTGACCGTCACGCCAGGGCGCCAGGTTTCGGTCCACGAGGGGCGATAGTAGTTGGCCGACTTGAGGTTGCTCAGGTCGTAGTTGCCACTCTTGTCGGACTTCGGCCCCAGGTTGGTCGCGGTCTGGCCGCTGAAACTGCCGCCGTTGCCCCAGTAGTAGTAAGGCGCAACCGTCAGGGCCAGGTCATCACGCAGGCGCCAGCGCTGGGTGAAGGTGGTCATGACACTTTCAAATGGGTTGCGGTTGAGCTTGTAGGAAGACGACAGCAATCCGTTCTTGTAGACCGGCGTTTCCGCGTAATCCAGGCGGCGGCCCTGTTGCTGGAACTGGCTCTTGCTCAGCGTGTTGTAGTTGTAGTTTTCCTGGGTGTTGTACTTCATGGTGAAGTTGCTGGTGTTGCCGTTGTCGTCTTCGAACAGCGTGCTCCACTCCACCTTGTCGCCCCGCAAGGTGCCCTTGCCGCGCCACTTGTCGCCCTCGGTGTGAGAGGCCGACACCCAGGTCTTGAAGCCGCCGAGGTCGCCGGTGTTGATGCGGGCGAAGGACTTTGTCAGGTTGTTCGAACCCATGGATTGCTTGACGAACAGCCCCGGCTCCTTGGTCGGCCGAATGGTGACCATGCCGATATTGCCGCCGCTGGAACCAATGTGCGGGCCGTCCGCTTCCGAGGAGCCCTGGGTGACAAATACTTCGCCGACGTTTTCCGGGTCGCCCAATTGGTTGGCGTAAACACCGTAGCTGCCGGAGTCGTTGATCGGCACGCCGTCCATGGAAACCCCGACCTGGTCGGAGTTCATGCCGCGCATGGTGAAGCTGGTGCCGCTCATGCCGCTGGCGTCGTCGTTGGAAACGTTGATGCCCGGGGTGTACTTGAGCTTGTCGATGGCGTTGGCCGTCGGGGACATTTCGTCCATGGCTTCCTTGGTCACCGTGGACCGGGCCTTGGCACTTTCTTCCTGAATCATGTGGCCGGTGCCCAGGGTACGTTCGCCGGCGACGTGCACCGAACCGACATCCTGGGAATCGTCTGCCAGAACCAGCGGCGCAAAGCCGCCCAGGCCCGATGCTAAAAGCAGGGCATAGAGTTTGTTGTAGGTCACGAGTAGATCCCTTACATGCATCTATCTGTTGTTATGGGGGAGGTATTGGCGATCTCGGCCGGGTGAACAGCGCCGCCAATCTTCCTGACCACCTGCTCAGGAATCCGAGGATCATCCGTGCATCACGTAACGATTTGGTTACAGGTTTTGGCGATTGCGATGAAGGTTAAATGAAAGGTCCACACACACGGATGTGCCAAGGCATGGGGATTTTCAAGGGAAGGTGGTGCAAGTAATGACAGCGCCACGCCATTGCGGCGTAGCGCTCTGTATCTAGCGCAATACGATCATCCGACCGAGCAGCGAGTGTTGTTCAAACCCCAGGACCGCCTGCAACGCATTGAGCACCGCCTGGGGGTCCTTGCTCGGGAAACTG
The DNA here is from genome assembly GCF_013386015.1 of Pseudomonas sp. B6001. Lineage (NCBI taxonomy): Bacteria > Pseudomonadati > Pseudomonadota > Gammaproteobacteria > Pseudomonadales > Pseudomonadaceae > Pseudomonas > Pseudomonas sp. B6001. The sequence goes on along the minus strand of NZ_JACAOX010000007.1, from coordinate 34,664 downwards.
CCGCTGACACGCCGGGCGCCGAGGTCTTCGTTGAGCAGCAGAATGCGCCCCGGATAGTAGCGGCCGAGGTCTTGCACCACATCGGCCAGCGGCGCCTTGTAGTAGTTGAGCCAACCATCGCGCCAGGCCAGGCGCGACTCGCTGTCGACCGCGTGCAGCTCATCGGCGACACCGTCGGCGTAGGCCACTTGCTGGCCGGCCGTCAGAATCTGTTGCTGAGCATACTTCGACGGCGTTACCCCAACCCGACCGGACAACACCGTCACCTGCGCACCTGCCGGTTGCAGGCGCACCTCAAACTGCGTGCCGAGCACCCGTGCTTCGCCGCTGCCGGCCTCGACCACAAAGGATTCGCCAGTGTGGGTCACACTGAAAAAACCGGCGCCACGGCGTAGCTGGATATGGCGCTCGCCATGCTTGAAATCCACTGCGATCGCACTGTCGGCGTCCAGGGTGACCTGGCTTTGATCGGCCAGGGTCACGGTCTTCACCTCACCCGGCGCGGTGACGTAATCCGCGCCGAAGTCATCGACCCAGCGTGACGGCTGCCAGCCGGCGCCCATCGAGATCATCACCAGCAGGCAGGCGGCCATGGCCAGGGCGCCAGACCAGCGCCGCACGCTGGAGCGTTTCGAGGTATTCATCGCGTTCAAGTAACCCTGCAGCGCCAGGGCATCCTCATCCGCCAACGTTCTGGCCGGTACTTCACTCAATTCCCACAGCACCTGGGCCTGGGCATAGGCTTCCACATGCGCAGGATCGGCCCGCAGCCAACGGCTGAACGTGGCCTGGTCGCCACTGCTGGGCTGGTCGTGCAACAGGCTCAACCAGGCCAGTGCGGCCTGTTCCTGGTCGGGCGTCGGGGTGACGCTGGCGGTGGGGTTCACGGGGCTTTCCTTGGCGATGGTTCACGAAGGCTGGCCTTGCAGGCTTCGAGGGCACGCATCATATGTTTTTCCACGGCGCTTTGGGACAGGCCCATGGCCTTGGCGATTTCCGCGTACTTGCGGCCATGGATGCGGTTGAGCAGGAAAATCTGCCGGGTACGTTCCGGCAGGCTGCGCAAGGCTGCTTCAACGTGACGCAGATCATTGCCCGCCTCCAGCGCGGCCTGGGGTTCGCAGCCCTGGTTATCCTGTTGTTCCGGCAGCCAGCCTTCGCTGCTGCGCACCCGGGCGCCTTCGCTGCGCAGGTGGTCGATGGCGATATTGCCGGCGCAGCGCAGCAGGTAGGTGCTGAGTTCCTCGACCTGCACCAGCGGCCGGCGCCAGAAGCGCAGGAACAAATCCTGCACCAGGTCCGCCGCCGTCGCACGGCAGCCCACGCGGCGGCTGACCAGCGCTTCCATCTGCGAGCGCTGGGACAGGAACACCTGCAGGAAATGCGCCCGTCCGCCCGCCGCGTCTGCGTGCTGCTCTGGGTGTTCGGGGGGCGTGGTGATCATCAACGGTGGACTCAAAGGGTCGCGAAGGCCGCAACCGGGCTGGCCAGCAGGCCGAGGCCCGCCAGGATCAAGGCCAGCCTTGGCCGATACGGCAACAGCAACACCAGCAACAACCCGCTGAGCATCAAGACCGCGCACCACTCCACCAACCCCTGGCTCCACCCGGTCGCGAGCACCGCCGGCCAGATCGAGACAATCAACAGCAGCCAGCCGCCCACGCGCAAACCCAGGCGCCGACGAGGCGAAGGTTTACTGTGCAGCAGTTCGCCATGGTGCCGGTCCATGGACAGGCACAACGCGGTAAACCCTGCGTAACACAGCAATAGCGCCAGGAGCATTCAGTTCACCTCGCCCTTGAGGGTCAATGGCCGGGCACGTTCGGCCTTGGGCTGAGGGACACGGCGGTGCTGCATTTTCCAGGCAGCCCAGGCGAGGAACACGCCGCTGCCCAGGCACGTCAGGTCAAAACCGGCCATGGCCCAGTCGCCGTTGGCCAGAGACACACCCAAATGCTGGGTCGTGGTCAGCGCGTTGAGCACCGGCACGCCGATAAACAGCAGCGCGCCCACACTCAATTGCTCAACCCAGCCGCGGCGCCCCTGGCGAACAATCGCGTGCACGACGCTCAAGCCCCAGGCAATAAAGAAGGCTTGTACTTCCCAGTCCGAGCGCCCGGCAAAGCTGGCCGGCAACAGGCGGTTGGCCCAGAAGAATGCAGCGATGGCAATCATCAAGCCGGACATGCTGGCGATGTTCAGCACTTCCACCAGCCGCAGCTCAAAGGGCAGCACACCGGTTTTGGTGTGCTTGAGCTGACGCTTGCCCAGCCACATCACCAGCCCGGTGCCGATCATTGCCGTGCCCGCGAGGCCGCAGATGAAATACAGCCAGCGCAATACCGGGCCGGCGAAATGGCCCATGTGCAAACCGTAGAAGCTGCCACCAATCGCCGCCGGCAGCGACTGCTCGCCGCTCACCCGCAACAGTTCGCCGGTAGTGCCGTTGAATGAGACGGTGCTGCCAAAGTCATGCACCACTCGATCCGACCCGGCGCGGAACACATTGACCGAGGCGTTTACATCGCTTGGATTATTCACCACCAGCCGTCCGACATGCCCGCCGGCCCATTGCTCGCGCGCCTGCTCGTACATCGGACCCAGTGGCAGCAATTGCCCCGGCTGGCCGAGGGCCGGCGCATTGTCGGTGGCCGGAAACACATCGTTGAAGAACGCACGGGTATCGTTGCCGTAGGAAGCGAGGATGCTCGCCGGCATTACCATGCTCATGAAAATCACCAGGCTGCTGTAGGTGATCATCAAGTGGAACGGCAACACCAGCACGCCCACGGCGTTGTGCCCGTCGAGCCAGGAACGCTGGCCCTTGCGCGGACGGAAGGTGAAGAAGTCCTTGAAGATTTTCTTGTGGGTAATGATCCCGGTGATCAACGCCACGAACATCACCATCGCGGCGATGGTCGACAGCCAGCGCCCCCACGGATAGGGCATTTGCAGCTGGAAGTGGAAACGATAGAAGAATTCGCCGCCCATGCTTTCCCGGGCCTGGACCTGCTGGCCGCTGACGGGATCGAGGAGTTTTTCGACGAAATTGCCGCGTTTGCCCGGGTCGACCTTGTCTTGCCACATCACCGACAGGCCCGGCTCACGGCTGCTCGGCAAGGTGATAAACCAGCGCGCGGCATTGGGCGCCTGGTGTTGCAGATAGGTTTGGGCGGCGGCCAGGCTACGGGCGTCATCGACGGGATGCGCCTGCACTTCGGGCTGCATCCAGTGGGTAATTTCGTCCTTGAAATACGACAGGGTGCCCGTCAGGAAAATCGCAAACAGCAGCCAGCCAAAGATCAGCCCGGCCCAGGTGTGCAACCAGGCCATGGCCTGGCGGAAGCCCTCTTTCATGTGCGCGCCATCCAGTACGCCAACCCGGCGAACGTGGCCATTATCGCGCTGGGCAGCAACACGCCAAACCAGGCGCGCCAGGCCGTGCGGCAGGCGAAGCACCAGATGACTGCCAACAGGTAGAACACAAACGAACTCAGCATGCCGCTGATCACCGCATCGGCGCGGCTGGTGGGCAGCCACAGCGTCATGCACACGCTGGCCAGCGAGGCCAGCAGGTAACCGCCGACCACAGCCGCCAGCACCCGCGACGTCACGGCAAGACGGTAGGAAACGGGAAGTGAGGTTTTGCGTTTCATGCACAAGGCGCCAGGTTCGTCAGTGCGCAATATTAATGATAAAGGTTCTCATAAGCAAAAGAGAACGCATCACTGGCAATTGCCGAACCCGCCTGCGCGCCCTACAATGCGAACAATTCTTGTTCTCTAAAGCATGCCCATGCTGCCGGAGTGTGCGCGTTGCAGCCGTCCAACACCGTCGAAGTCCTGTACCACGACCATCACCACTGGCTTACCGGCTGGTTGCGACGCAAGCTCGGCTGCCCGGAAAGCGCCGCCGACCTGGCCCAGGACACCTTCATCCGCGTGCTCACCGCACGGGAAACACCGACGCTGATCGAACCTCGCGCCTTCCTCACCACCATCGCCAAGCGTGTGCTGTGCAACCATTACCGCCGCCAGGACCTGGAGCGCGCCTACCTCGACGCCCTGGCGCAAATGCCCGAACACGTGGCGCCGTCGGAGGAAGAGCGGGCAATCATCCTGCAAACCCTGATGGAGCTGGACCAGTTGCTGGACGGCTTGGCGCCCCTGGTCAAACGCGCGTTCCTGCTGTCCCAGCTCGACGGCCTGACCTACGCGCAAATCGGCGCGGAACTGGGCATCTCCATCGCCACGGTCAAGCGCCATCTGAATAAAGCGGCGATGCGCTGCTACTTCGCCCTATGAGTTTCTCAACGCAAGTCGCCGAACAAGCGGTGCACTGGCTGATGGAAATGCAGCAGGGCCCGCTCAACCCACGCAAACAGGCAGCCTGGCAACAGTGGCTGGACGCCCACAGCGAACATCAGCGGGCCTGGGAGCACATCCAGCGAGTGAACCAGCGCTTGCGCGGGATGCCATCACCCCTGGCCCATGCCGCCTTGAATGCGCCGAAATCCAGCAGTCGCCGCCAGGCCCTGAAGTTGTTGCTGATACTCGGCGCCGGGTCGGCAGCGGCCTGGGGTTTGCGCCAGCAACATATATTGCCGCCGTTGAGTGCCGACTACCGCAGCCCCATCGGCCAACGGCGCAAGTTCCAGCTGGCGGATGGCAGCCAGTTGCAGCTCAACACCGGCAGTGCGGTGGATGTGCATTTTGATGGCCAGCAACGCTTGATCCGCCTGCTCGAAGGCGAAATCCTGCTGACCGCCAAACCCGGCAACGCCCCGCTGCGGGTCATCACTTCCCAGGGCCTGCTCAGCGCCCAGGCCGCGCGGCTGAACGTGCGGCAATTCAACGATCACACACAACTGGCGGTGTTTGATGGGCACGTTGACGTGATGCCCAACACCTATAGCGGTTTGCCGTTGTCGGTGGAGAAAGCCCATCAGGTCAATTTCACCCGCAAAGGCTGGGACACCGCCCGCCCCACCGACGCCGGCAGCGGCGCCTGGGCCGACGGCATGCTGGTGGCGGCCCACATGCGCCTGGAAGATTTCCTCGCCGAATTGAGCCGTTATCGCCGTGGCCAGCTCAATTGCGACCCGCAGGTGGCCAACCTGCTGATTTCCGGCAGCTACCCGCTGGACGACAGCGAACGAATCCTGGACCTGCTGCAAGTCAGCCTGCCGGTCAGGGTCCGGCGGTTTACCCGCTACTGGGTCACTGTCGAAGCGCGTGCCTGAAATATTTTCAAAACCCGTGAGCCGTTTTCCGCACCTCGCGTGACAGAGAAGGAAAGCCACCTTGATCCTTCCTTCTCAGGACCGCACTTCATGCCCCAGCAACCGACTCGCCTGACGCCACTCGCCCGCACCCTGCGCCACTTGTTGCTGGGGGCCAGCCTCAGTTTCAGCACCGTTCCCTACGTAATGGCGGCCGACGCCAAGCCCTACCGCATCGCCCCTACGTCACTGGAAGCGGCGCTGAATCAATTTGGCCGGGAAGCCGGCGTGCTGATTTCATTTGGCTCGGACGTGACCGCCGGCGTGCAAAGCCACGGCCTGTCGGGCAACTACACCGCTGAAGAAGGCTTGAATGCGTTGCTCAAAGGCACCGGCCTGCAAGCCCGTGCCGAGGGCAACAACGCCTTCAGCCTGCAACCGGCGAATGCTCCGGCCACCCTCGAATTGGGCACCTCCAACGTGGTCGGCGACTGGCTGGGGGACGCGGCGCAAACCAACGTCTTCGAGCACCCTGGCGCCCGGGACGTGATCCGCCGCGAAGAATTCGAACGCCAGGGCGCCACCCAGGCCCGCGACGTGCTCAACCGCATTCCCGGGGTCAACGCCCCGGAAAACAACGGCACCGGCAGCCACGACATGGCGCTGAACTTCGGCATTCGCGGGCTCAACCCACGCTTGGCCTCGCGCTCCACGGTCTTGATGGACGGCATCCCGGTGCCGTTCGCGCCGTATGGCCAGCCGCAGTTGTCGTTCGCGCCCATCAGCATGGGCAACATGGATGCCGTGGACGTGGTACGGGGCGGCGGCGCAGTGCGTTATGGCCCGCAGAACGTCGGCGGCATCGTCAACTTCGTCACGCGCGCGATTCCCGATGCGCCAACGGTGAAAGGCGGCCTGCAAACCGAAACCAGCCCGTCTTCCAGCCACGATGGCTTCAAGACCACCGGCAACCTGCTGGCCGGCGGCACGGCGGACAACGGCCTGGGCGGCGCGATCCTGTATTCCGGCACCCGTGGTGGTGATTGGCGCGAGAACAGCGACACCCGCATCGACGACCTGATCCTCAAGGGCAAGTACCAGCTGGACGACGCCAACAGCTTCAACGCCATGGCGCAGTACTACGAAGGCAAGGCGGATATGCCCGGTGGTTTGAGCACTGCGGCCTACAAGGCCGACCCGTATCAGTCCACCCGCCCCTACGACCAGTTCTGGGGCCGGCGCACCATGTTCAACGCAGGCTATCGCTACCAGGAAGACCGCCGGGAATTCACGGTCAACAGCTTCTTCACCACCACCCTGCGCAGCGGTTACCTGGACCAGGGCAACTTCCTCTCCCTGTCGCCCCGCGAGTATTGGGTACGCGGCCTGGAAACCCGTTTCGCCCAAGGCTTCGACCTCGGCCCAACCAGCCACGAAGTCGGCGTGGGCTACCGCTACATCAACGAGGCCGGCCACGAACTGCGCTACCGCACGCCGATTTCCGCCAATCAGCAACTGCCGACCACCGACAGCCGCAACGACCGCGACACCCGAGGCAGCACCGAAGCCAATGCGTTCTTCGTCGACGACCGGATAGATATCGGCAAGTGGACCATCACCCCGGGCATCCGCTACGAGATGATCGAGTCCCAGCAGACCAACAACCTCAGCAACGTCAAATACAAAGGCGACTACAACACCGCCCTGCCGGCGCTGAACGTGCTCTACCACCTGACCGACGACTGGAACCTCTATGCCAACACCGAAGGTTCGTTCGGCAGCGTGCAGTACAGCCAGATGCCCAACCGCGTGACCAGTGGCGAAGTGAAGCCGGAAAAAGCCCGCACCTGGGAACTCGGCACACGCTATGACAACGGCACCTTGCGCGCCGAAATCGGCGCGTTCCTGATCAACTTCGACAACCAGTATGACAGCAACCAGACCAACGACACCGTGATCGCCCGCGGCGAAACCCGCCATCAGGGCATCGAGTCCAGCATCAACTACGCCCTCGACGGCTTGAGCCCGGCGCTCGCCGGTTTTGATGTGTACGCCACCTACGCCTACGTCGACGCCACCATCCGCGAAGACGGCCCGAACAAAGGCAACCGCGTGCCCTTCTCCTCCAAGCACAAGGGCACCCTGGGCGTGGGTTACACCGAAGGTCGCTGGAAGTTGAATGTGGACAGCAGCTACCAGAGCAGCCAGTTTGCCGACAACGCCAACACTGAAGCAGAAAGTGCTGATGGCAGCACCGGACGCATTCCTGGCTACATGCTGTTCAGCAGCCGCGCGGCGTACGACTTTGGCCCGCAGCTGTCGGATTTGAACGTGGCGGTGGGTGTGAAAAACATCTTCAACAAGCAGTACTACACCCGCTCGTTTGACGATAACAACAAGGGCAAATACGTCGGCGAGCCGCGCACGCTGTATGTGCAGACGTCCATCGCGTTCTGATCAGCTACCCGCCAGGCACGACGGTGTGCCGGCCACCAACGCGTCGATGGCGCATCGGGTCTTGGCCGGCATGTGCGTCGCCGTGGGCCAGATGACATGGATCGGCATCGGTTGCTCGCGGTGGCCCGGCAGTACCGCCTGCAGTTGCCCGCGCAACACGTAGTGGGCGATCAGCCAACTGGGCAACCAGGCCAGGCCGACCCCGGCGATGGCGGCATCGGCCACGGCCTGCAGGTCATCGAGGATCAACGGCGAGGCGACTCGCTCGCGGTGCGGGGCATTGCTGCGATAGGCAATGCCCCGGTGCCCGTCCAGGTCGTCGATGGAGTCAATACGAGGTGTGCGCTGCAAGTACGCGGGTGACGCCGCCAGGGCAATCGCCTGTTCGCCGAGGCGACGTGCACTCAAGCGGTCGGTGTCAGGCAATGCGCCAATGCGCACCGCCAGGTCGAAGCCTTCCTGCGCCAAGTCGATCAATCGGTCGGAGAAGGAAATTTCAATCTCCAGTTGCGGAAAACGGTCCATCAGCCCCCACAACGCCGGCGCCGCATAGTGGTGGCCGAATGCCAAAGGCAGGCTCGCCCGTAACCGCCCTCGTGGCTGCTGGCGGCCACTTTCCAGCACGGATTCAGCCGCTTCCAGCTCTGCCAGTGCACGCAGGCAGTGCTCGTAGTAGGCCTGCCCGTCTTCGGTCAAACGCTGGCGCCGGGTGGAGCGTTGCAATAAAGACGTCCCCAGCCGCGCTTCCAGACGTGCCAAGCCTTTGCCCACCGCCGAGCGCGTGAGGTTCAGCCGTTCGGCGGCCTCCGTCAGATTGCCGCTCTCGACGATCTGCAAAAACAGTTCAACACCATCAAAACGCGGAGTGGCCATGGTCGTTTGTCGCCCTATATTCCCTTATCACAGGAAGAAGTATCGCTAATAAAGAATCAGATTCCCGTGAAAATGACACCTTCCCCCATTGAAAGGAAGAGGCCATGCCACCCGACGCCGTTGTATCTGCCATCAACCCGCCACGTACCGCCCGGGACGGCCTTGCGCTCACCGCCGTGTGCCTGGTGGCGCTGATGTTCGGGCTGGAGATTTCCAGCGTGCCGGTCATCCTGCCCACCCTTGAGCAGCAACTGGGCACCGGCTTTCAGGACGCCCAATGGATCATGAACGCCTACACCCTGGCCTGCACCAGCGTGCTGATGGCCGCCGGCACATTGGCCGATCGTTTTGGCCGCCGACGCATGCTGGTGCTGTGCCTGTGGGTATTCGGGCTGGCTTCGCTCGCCTGCGGGCTGGCCAACGATGCGTCCACGCTGATCGCGGCGCGTTTTGTCCAGGGCGTGGGTGGCGGGGCGATGATGATCTGCCAGTTCGCGATCCTGTCGCACCAGTTCCGCGAGCCGGCGGCCCGAGCGCGAGCCTTTGCGGTGTGGGGCGTGATCGCCGGGGTGGGCCTGGGTTTCGGGCCGATGGTGGGGGCATTGATCCTGGCGGTGGCGGATTGGCGCTGGGTGTTCCTGGTGCATGTGCCGTTGACCTTGTTCACCCTGGTGTTGCTGCGCATCAGCGTGCAGGAATCCCGTGACCCGGCGGCCCATCGCCTCGATATAGCCGGTATGGCCACCCTCACCCTGGCAGTGTTCGCCCTGGTTTATTTCATCACCCAGGGCACCGAGAGCGGCTTTGCCACCCCGGCCATGCTCGGCTGGGCCGGACTGTCGGTGGGCAGCCTGTTGTTGTTCGTGGTTGTCGAGCGGCGCAGCCTGCATCCGATGTTCGACTTCTCGGTGTTTCGCATCCCGCGCTTCAACGGCGCGCTGATGGGCTCGATCGGCATGAACTTCAGCTTCTGGCCCTTCATGATCTACCTGCCGCTGTATTTCCAGGCCGGCCTGGGCTACGACACCATGCTCACCGGGCTCGCCCTGCTCGCCTATACCCTGCCCACGTTGGTGGTGCCGCCGCTGGCTGAACGCCTGGCCCTGCGCTATGGCGCCGAACGCATCATTCCATTGGGCCTGGGCCTGATGGGCGTGGGGTTTGTGACAATGGCGGCGATCAATCATAGCGGCCAGCCCAGTGTGGTATGGGTCCTGATCGCCTGTGGGATTGCCGGCAGCGGCTTGGCGTTTACCAACTCGCCCACCACCAACACCACCACCGGATCAGTTTCATCCGACCGCGCGGGCATGGCCTCGGGCATCGACTTCAGTGCACGGCTGATCACCCTGGCGCTGAATATCGCGTTGATGGGGTTGGTGTTGATACTCGGGATCGCTCATTACCTGGCTGGCGTATTGCCCGACACCGCGCAACTGGCCACCCTCAGTCAGGACATCGCCGCCGGCAAGCTGGACGTGTTGCCGCAGGGCCCACTGATCGCCCAGGCCGCGCTGCGCAACGGTGCGGGATGGGCCATGTTGTATGCCGGCGTTGGAGCGTGCGCACTGGCGGCCTTGAGCGCCTGGTTTTTCCGGCGCAGCCCGCACTGACCTTTTGCGCATAAAAAAACGGGCCTGCATCTGCAGGCCCGTTTTCAGTGGGGTTGAAAAAAGTATCAGCTATCAGCCGTTAAGCGCAGCCTGTTCGTTTTCCAGGAATTCCTCTTCTAGCTCGGCCTCGTCGGCCTTGGTATTGGGCAGGCTTTGACCCGCGGCGCGTGGTTTGCCGCGCAGTTTGCCGTACAGATGCTCCAGGGCATGCTCCAGCTTGGTCGCTGCGCCATCGATCGCCTGTTCCAGCGTATCGGCTTTATGGAGGACCGAAAGCGGTTGATGGCCTTTTGGCCGTGCTTCCAGTCGGCAACTCAGATCGTGTGGGCCGGGCTTGTCACCGTTCTCGTCCCGCAGGTAAACCTCGACGCGGGTCAGATCTTCTTCGTAACGTTCGAGCGTGCTCTCAATGGTGGTACGTACCCACTCCTCCAGTCGGATGCTGCTTTCAATATGGTTATCGCTATTGACTTGGATTTGCATAGTTTTCCCTTATTTCAGCTAGCTCGCCGAAGGCCATTCCTGCTTCACCGGATGGGTGAAAACCATGACCTCCTGATTACACAATTGAGCAGACAGAGGAACATTTCAACCCCTTTGCAAAGATAAATCCCACATTACAAATTAACCCTGACTACAACCAAAAACGCTGTTAGGGTGGGGAGTTGGTTACATCTTCTTACCGCCAACTTCCTTACAATTGCCCCTCTCCCAACGGGTGCAATCCGCGAAAAATCTCCGCTTCCTCCACCAGCCAGTCATGCACCGCCCGCACGCCCGGATGGCTCAGCGCACCCGGCGCGTACAGCAGCACATAGCGTTTGTGGTTGGGGACGGCGAGGCCGAATGGCACGATCAAGGTGCCGCGTTCCAGTTCGTCATTGAGCAAGGTTCGCCGGGCAATCGCCACGCCCATGCCCGCAATCGCCGCCTCGATGGTCAGGTGGTTGCGGTTGAAGGTATGCCCGCGCCGTACGTCGGCGGCGTCATAGCCGATGGCATTCAGGTAGAACTCCCACTCTGCGTACTCATAACTCCCACGCCAGGCAGTGATGTCGTGCAGCAGCGGGAAATGCACCAGGTCAGCGGGGCCATGCAGTGGCGGTCGCCCCCGCAGCAGGCTCGGTGCGCACACCGGGAAAATCTGCTCGTCCAGCAAGGCTGTGGACAACAAGCCCGGATAGCTGCCGTCGTTAAGGTCGATGGCCAGGTCGAAGTCGCCCTCGTGCAGGGCGACGCTGCTGTCTTCGGCAACCATGCGCAGCTGGATATCCGGGAAGCGCTGCTGCAAACGCGGCAAACGCGGGGTCAGCCATTTGCCGAGAAACGACGGGATCGAGCGCAGGCGCAAGGTGCCGCTGATCATCCCGGCGTCCAGCCGCTGCAACTCGGCATCGATGCTGCCATAGGCCTCGCCCACGGTGATCGCCAACCGCTGGCCCTCTGCGCTCAGCTCAACCCCGCGTGCGCGCCGATGGAACAGGCGAAACCCCAGACGCTCCTCCAACTGACGGATTTGCTGGCTGACCGCGCCCGGGGTGATGTGCAGTTCCTCGGCGCAGCGGGTGAACGACAAATGCCGTGCCGCGCAGGAAAAAACGTGCAGCCAGACGTAGGTCTGGCCATGAAGCGGGCGAGCCATAGGGTTTAGTCCTGCTAAAGGGTGTCTTAGGATAATTCGTTGGTCAGTGCCGATCCAGAGGCTCAGTATCGCGCCAATTCCGCTTGTCCTACAAAACATGGCAGCGATTCCTACTCCATTGCTTGTAAGGGTTTAGCATGGCTATCAGTGTTTTCGATCTATTCAAAGTGGGCATTGGTCCTTCCAGCTCCCATACCGTCGGCCCGATGCGGGCCGCGGCGACCTTCGTCCAAGCGCTTATCGACCAGCAATTGCTCGACGAAACCCGTCGCGTAGAGGTGCGTTTGTACGGCTCGCTGTCCGCCACCGGTGTCGGCCACGCCACCGACCGCGCCTGTGTGATGGGCCTGATGGGCGAATGGCCAGACAGCATCGACCCCACCAGTATCGGCCCACGCATCCAGCAACTGCGCGAGTCAGGCCAATTGCTGCTCGGCGGCCGCACGTCGATTGCCTTCAACTGGCAACACGACCTCTTGCTGCTGGACGAAAGCCTGCCCTACCACCCCAACGCCATGTCCCTGCATGCCTACGGCGAAAACGGCCTGTTGAGCGAGCAAACGTACTACTCGGTGGGCGGCGGTTTCATCATCGAAGCGGCGGAAGCCGAATCCGGCATTGCGCCGGCCAGCGAAGTGGAATTGCCTTACGACTTCTCCAGCGCCGTCGAACTGCTGGCTTTGTGCAACAAGCACGGCCTGCGGGTTTCCGAGCTGATGATGGCCAACGAGCGGGCCTGGCGCAGCGATGCCGAGATCCGCAGCGGCCTGCTGCATATCTGGTCGGTGATGCGTGAATGCGTCGAACAAGGCCTGCGCCACGAAGGCATCCTGCCCGGCGGTCTGGATGTGCCACGGCGCGCGGCGAAACTGCACCGCAGCCTGCTGGAAATCGGCAAACCCAACGTCATCACCTCGACCTTGTCGGCCATGGAATGGGTCAACCTGTTCGCCCTCGCCGTCAACGAAGAAAACGCCGCCGGCGGGCGCATGGTGACGGCACCGACCAATGGCGCGGCGGGAATCATCCCGGCGGTGCTGCACTACTACATGAAGTTCAACCCGGACGCATCCGACGATGACGTGGTGAATTTCTTCCTGGCTGCCGCCGCCGTCGGCATCCTCTGCAAGAAAAACGCCTCGATCTCCGGCGCCGAAGTCGGCTGCCAGGGCGAAGTCGGTTCCGCCTGCGCCATGGCCGCTGCCGGCCTTGCAGACGTGCTCGGCGCATCCCCGGAGCAACTGGAAAACGCCGCCGAAATCGGCCTGGAACATAACCTGGGGTTGACCTGCGACCCGGTTGGCGGGTTGGTGCAGGTGCCGTGCATCGAGCGCAACGCCATCGCCGCGGTCAAGGCGATCAACGCCACGCAAATGGCCCTGCGCGGCGACGGCAAACACTTCATCTCCCTGGACCGGGTGATCCGCACCATGCGCGACACCGGCGCCGACATGCACGACAAATACAAAGAAACTTCACGGGGCGGCCTGGCCGTCAGCTGGGTGGAGTGCTGAGGAGCATTCCCTGATCGCCCCAACGTGAGCCCGCGCAAAAATAATAACGAGGCAATAACGATGACCGATGTACGTACACCTGCTGCCGAAAATCCCGCTGTAGACCTGACGCCGACCACCGTTACACAAGGCTGGAACAAACACGACACCACCTGGATGCTCGGCCTCTACGGCACCGCCATCGGTGCCGGCACCTTGTTCCTGCCGATCAACGCTGGCGTGGGCGGCTTCTGGCCGTTGATCGTGCTGGCGCTGCTGGCCTTCCCGATGACCTTCTTCGCCCACCGTGGGCTGACGCGCTTTGTGTTGTCGGGCAAATCGGGCGACATCACCGAAGTGGTGGAAGAACACTTCGGCATCGGCGCCGGCAAGCTGATCACCCTGCTGTACTTCTTCGCGATCTTCCCGATTTTGCTGGTGTACAGCGTGGCGCTGACCAACACCCTGACCAGCTTTATGGAACACCAACTGCACCTGGCTGCACCGCCCCGGGCAATCCTGTCGCTGGTGCTGATCCTCGGTCTGATGGCCATTGTGCGCTGCGGCCAGGGCGTGATTGTCAAGGCCATGAGCGTGCTGGTGTACCCCTTCGTCGCCGCCCTGCTGCTATTGGCGGTGAGCCTGATCCCCAACTGGAACGGTGCATTCTTCGCCTCCGCCAGCGAAGGCATGCCCCTGCCGGCCTTCTTCAAGACCTTGTGGCTGGCGATCCCGGTGATGGTGTTTTCCTTCAACCACTCGCCGATCATCTCCGCCTTCGCCGTCGACCAGAAACGCGTGTACGGCCCGCAAGCCGAACGCAAAAGCAGCGGCATCCTGGCCATGGCCCACAGCATGATGGTGCTGACGGTGATGTTCTTCTGCTTCAGCTGCGTGCTGGCCCTGTCGCCGGCTGACCTCGCCGCCGCCAAGGCGCAGAACATCTCGATCCTGTCGTACCTGGCGAACCACTTCCAGACCCCGGTCATCGCCTACGCCGCACCGTTGATCGCGCTGGTGGCGATCACCAAATCCTTCCTGGGCCACTACATCGGCGCCAGCGAAGGCTTCCAGGGCCTGATCGTCAAATCCCTGCGCGGGCGCAACCGCAGCATGTCGGCCAAGTGGCTGGAGCGCTGCACCGCGCTGTTCATGGTGCTCACCTGCTGGGCCGTGGCCACCTTCAACCCGAGCATCCTCGGCATGATCGAAACCATGGGCGGGCCGATCATCGCCTGCCTGTTGTTCCTGATGCCGATGTACGCCATCCGCCGAGTGCCATCCCTGCGCCAGTACTCGGGCCAGGCGTCCAACGTGTTTGTGGTGTTGGTCGGCTTGATTGCGCTGTCTGCGATCGTTTTTTCCGTGATGCCCTGAAACGGATCACCGAACTCAAAAACACCACCCACCCACTGTGGGAGCGGGCTTGCTCGCGAAAGCGGTCGTTCAGCTGAGCAATCATTGGCTGACACACCGCATTCGCGAGCAAGCCCGCTCCCACAGGGGAAATTTGATGGCAGGCAGATTGCTGTACGGCACGCCCCTTGCTGTACAGCTACTGAGGAAAACGGACCTTGTGAAAACCTCAGCGAGCGAATGGCCGGTGGTCAGGAAACGCGAACTAATCCCGACACCGGTCGTCAATGACTGCATGTTCTTATCAGGCGGTAACGCACCATGGACAACCCTTTTCAGATCATCACCGACACCTTCGCCCCGAAATACCGGGTCAATTTAAGCATCCAGCGGCTGGACGGCAGCATCATGCTGACCCTGTCCGATGAAGACGGCGTCGTGGCCAAACGCATGATCAGCGCCGAACAACGCAACGACCCGCAGCGCCTGAAACGGCTGGTGCAGAGTGTGCAATTCGGGATTGCGATCGAGCAGGGGCACAGCGCGATGGAGATATTGGCGGTGATGACCGATGGGGACAGCCACCAGGTACTGCAGCGGCCGCCGGTCAGCAGACCGCCGCTCAACGCAGGGTTCTAGAGCTCGCCCTTCTCTGTTTCAAGGCTCGCTTCGCCCTTGCGGCGCGGGCCTTCGACCTTCACCGACGGAAATGCCGACGACGCATACCGCACCACCAGAATCGCGAACGCCAGCAGCAGAATCCCACCGCACAGGTAGATGATGCCGATGTCGGGCGGGTTGTGGTGGGACACGTTGGAAATCAGCAGACGGGTCAGCGCCGTGATCGCCACGTAGATCAGGAAACGCACCGGCATGTGGTTGGTCTTGAAATAAATCCCGACCATCGCCCCCAGTTCCAGGTAGATGAACAGCAGCAAGATGTCATCGATCTTGATGTGCCCCGTCTCCAGCATCCCCAGAAATTCCATCACCGCGGCATAGGCGGTCACCGCACCAATGGCGAACAGTGCCAGGTAGTGGAAGGTCTCGACGAACAGATTTCCCAAGGACTCGGCCAGTTGGTGCACGGTCTTGCGCAGGTTTTCAGCCCAGTTGATTTTCACGATGATGCTTCCTTAGGTCGGCTCGACCGGATAATGCGGGTTGGACGTGACCGTTTCTCTGCATGCAGAAAAAAGGCCAGGGAACAGGAAGTGAGATGGTGGCGGGGTGATATGAGGCACTTATCTTGCTGCTTGATGATCGTTCCCACGCTCCGCGTGGGAATGCCGCCCCGGACGCTCCGCGTCCCATGCCCCAGGGCTTCGGGTAGAGGTGACGCGGAGCGTCACGGTATGCATTCCCACGCAGAGCGTGGGAACGATCCAGGTGACCGGGTGATTCAGGTCAGGTCGGGGCGACTTGATCCAACGCTTGATCGACCAATAAACCACTCATTTCCAGCAGTTGATGGATCGCCAGAACCAAACTTCGCTGTGGTCCTTCAAGCTCAAAAGCCAGGCTACTGGCCATTTCACGGGCACTGTTCAAGGTTTCGCTGGCATTGGCGAGTAATGTTTCAGTGTCAGTATTTGGGGTCACAGCGAAAAGCGCGGTAGGCGGCTTTATAGGCGATTCAGAAAAACAGGCAGTCATTTTTACCATGGTGCATTCCTTGGATTTACAAGATGTTTGCTCCTTAAATTCGAGCCGCCAAACTCGTGTACCGCATAAGCGAAGCCCGGAGAAGGTAAGCCACTGAATGACGCTCCTGCAACCCCACCAACCTGTGAGAAGTTTCCGATAGGGCAAACCAGCATTTGCCAGCTACATTAAAAAGCCACTACCCAAACCCCATGGATTGGCTTATGCTTTTAGCTGTATATAAATACAGTAGTCGCGAGAACGCTTGGCGACACTCGAACCAAGGGCAACTCCCTTCAATACTGCACCGATGACGAGGCCGAAAAATGGCTGTTGAAACCCTGTATCGCAGTACCCGTGACCTGGAGACTACATTCGTGGATCGCAAACTTGCCGACGCACACGACCAGATGCTTGAACTGGCAGAGTCCCTGATGGAAGTGCTGTTGAAAAACGTCGAAGGCTTGAGCGAGAAGCAGGCTGAAGATGCCGGTATTTTCATGGCCAAGAACCGCGCGGCGTTTGCGGCGGCGTTCAAGAACAATGCGAGTGCATTGGCGGAGATTGGGCAGCCAGCGGCTGAGTGATGCATTGCCAGTAGTGTCGAAAGGGCTTGCTGTGGCCGAGGGAGCTTGCTTTGAGCAAGGGCGCTCGCTGTGGCAGAGGGCGCTTGCTGTGGCGAGGGAGCTTGCTCCCGCTGGGCTGCGCAGCAGACCCAAAAGCTTGGGAGCGCTGCGCACTCCAGCGGGAGCAAGCTCCCTCGCCACAACAAGCTCCCTCGCCACAGGTTATGCGTTGATGCCTTTCACATGTGTCATGCCTGCCACAAGGTCTTGCCGAAGAACGTCAACGTGCGGTCCCACGCCAGTTGCGACCAGGCGGCATCGTATTGCGTGTCTGCAATCCGACCATCACCAATCGCCGTCTCGTTGGCAAACGCATGGCGCGCCAGGTAGCGATGGAAAGTCGCGTCCACACCCGCAGCATGCAGTTTTGACTCCAGCTCCGCCACGGTGTCGATATTGAAGAAGGCATCCTGCGTGCCCCAATGCCCGATCAGCGGCGCCTTGATCTTCGAAGCATCCAGATACTCCAGCGGCGGGAAGCCGTACCACACCACGCCCGCCGCCACTTCCGGAATCGCGTTCAACGCCAGCAACGTCAACGCCCCGCCCATGCAGTAACCGGTCACACCAACTTTTTTCGAATCCGCCTGCAAGTACTGCACAGCACCCTTGATGTCCTGGGAAACCGCGTCACCAAAATCCAGCCCATCCATCAGGTGGTGAGCCTCTTCCTCTTCCACGGTCGACGCGCCGCGATAAAGGTCCGGCACCAACACGCGGTAACCGCATTCGGCCAGTCGATTGGCCACGCCCTTGATCTGATCGTTTACGCCCCACCATTCCTGGATCACCACGATCGCCGGCGCGCCTTCGAGTACCGCCGGGCTGGCCAGGTAGCCGTTGACGTCAGCGCCATCCGGGCGTTTGAAGGTAATCATGCGCCCGCTGGAGCGCCCTGCTGTTTGTTTGGACATGCCAACCTCGTTCTGGTGGGTTTGAAAAAGTAAGCCTGCAACAGAGATATCTGTATTTACCCGTGAACGCCACTGCGGGTGTATCAGAGTGTGTATGGATGCCCCTGAGATACACACGTACCGGCAATCGCGGCAGCGCGACACACGACAGATACACATCGGCGCTTAAGTGATGAAGCCTGTTCAACATTCAATCACCCAGGGCCCGGAAAATAAAATGAATAACCTCCCTTCTGTCGACCGTCTCACCGTCACCTCCTACACCAATGGGCTGCTCGGCCCCAGCCAGAAAATGCTCGGCCCGCTGGCCGACGGTGGCACCTTGATCACCGGCACCCCGCCCGGTTGCTGGGGCCCGATGATCACGCCGGCCTTTGAGGGTGGCCATGAAGTGACCCAGCCCGTGTTCATCGCCGGCGCCGACATCGGCGACGCGGTGGCGCTGAAGATCAAGCGCATGCGCGTCACCTCCCTGGCCACGTCCTCGGGGGTCATGAGTTTTGTCGAAGGGCGTTACCACGGCGACCCGTTCGTCGCGAAGTTCTGCTCCAATTGCGGGCAAGAGCATCCCGCCAGCCACGTCGAAGGCATTGGCGATGACGCCATTCGTTGCGATGCCTGTGGCGCCGAGGTCAGTGCGTTTCGTTTCAGCAATGGTTACGTGATCGTTCTGGATGCCGAGCATCAGGTGTCCCTGACGGTCAACCAGGCCGTGGCGGATCGCCTGGCCGGCAAGGCATCGGACATGTCGGCGCTGCCCGAACTGTCTGCCCAGCACTCGATCCTGTCCCTGGCCCGCGCCGATATCCCGGGCCTGGCCGCGCATATGCGCCCATTCCTGGGCAACATCGGTACCACGCCTTCACGGGATCTTCCGGATTCCCACAACTGCGGCGACTTCGGCCAGTACCTGGTGGGCGCGCCCCATCGCTACGGCATGACCCACGATGAACTGCACGCCGCGAAAACCGATGGCCACATGGACACCAATTCCGTGCGCGAAGGCTGCATCCTGATCTGCCCGGTGAAGGTCCCCGGCGCCGGGGTGTACATGGGCGATATGCATGCTCAACAGGGCAATGGCGAAATTGCCGGGCATGCCACCGATGTGTCGGGGGAAACCGAACTGACGGTGCAGGTGATCAAGGGCCTGAGCCTGGACGGGCCGATCCTGCTGCAAAACCTCGATGACCTGCCGCCCATGGCGCGCCCGATGACCGCGGAGCAACGCCTGCGGGTGAAGGCACTGGGGGAGCGCTGGGGCCAGGTGGAGATCGAGGAGAACGCGCCCATCACCTTCATCGGCAGTGGGACCAATCTCAACGTCGCGACAGACAACGGACTGGAACGCGCAGCCGCCGTGACCGGGCTGCCGCTCGACGAAGTGCGCAACCGCGCGACCATCAACGGCTCGATTGAAATCAGCCGCCTGCCGGGAACCGTGCGGGTCACGATTCTGTGCCCGATGCACATCCTTGATCGTATGGGCGTGGGCCAACTGGCCCGGGAGAAATATCAGCTTTGACCCGCCTCAGCGGTACAGCAAGCGCTCCGCCAGCTCATCCGCTACCCGCGCGGGTGAGCGTTTTTCAGCCTGGGCATGGGCGAAGATTTCGGTCAGGCGCGTGCCGATGTTCGACAGGTGCGCGGTGATGGTTTCCAGCTCCGCGCCGCCGTGCTTGAGGGCCACGTAGATCAGCCCACCGGAGTTGATCACGTAGTCCGGCGCGTAAAGAATCCCACGCCCTTCCAACTGATCGGCCACTTGCAGGTTGGTCAGTTGCGCACTGGCGGAGCCGGCCACCGCTGCGCATCGCAACTGCGCGACCGTGTAGCGGTTGAACACCGCGCCCACACCGCAGGGCGCAAGGATATCGCACGGAGTGCTGAGCAAGGCTTCGTTGGCAATCGGGTGCGCACCCAGTTGCTCCATCGCCAGTTGCACCTTGCCGTGGTCGATGTCGCTCACCAGCAATTCAGCCCCGGCGGCGTGCAGTTGCTCGGCCAGGGCATAACCGACGTTGCCCAGGCCCTGGATCGCCACGCGCAGACCTTCCAGATTATCGCTGCCCAGGCGAGCCATCGCGGTGGTGCGTATTCCAGCAAATACACCCATCGCCGCGTGGGGCGAGGGATCGCCGGCCGCCGTGGTGCTGGTGACATAGCGGGTCTGCTGGGCGATGCAATCCATGTCGGCCACCGAGGTGCCGCTGTCGATGGCGGTGATGTAGCGGCCATCCAACTGCTCGATGCAGCGGCCGAAGGCTTCAAACAATGCCGCGCGGCTTTCCACATGGGCGGGGCGGATGATCACCGCATTGCCGCCACCCACCGGCAAACCGGCCAGCGCGGCCTTGTAGCTCATGCCCTGCGCCAGGCGCGCGGCATCCGCCACGGCACTTTCATCGTCGGGGTAAGAGAGGTAGCGGCAGCCTCCAAGGGCGGGACCCAGGCGGCTGTTGTGGATGGCAATGACCGCCTTCAACCCGGTGGCCGGGTCAACGCTCAGGTGCAGCGATTCAAGGCGGGTGCTGTGCATGAGCGCAAACATCGTCAAGCTCCCGAATCACTTCTGGTAGGCGCCAAGTATAGGACTGCCAGCGAAACCCTGCTGAAGCGCGCAGGAATAAGACCACCGGTTTTAAAGGGTTTGCGACATAAACAGGTAGGACCTGTCTTAAGGCACTGGACGAAAGTTCACAGCAAGGCTAAAACGAGACATCCGCCGGAGAACCCAATGAAGCCCCGCGACGCCTTTTTTGCCTGCCTGGAACGGTCACCGCCCGCGCTGTTTGAAGCCGCGCTGTGGATGGCGGCCGAGCACGACCCGGCGGTGGACCCCTTGGCCATCCTGCAGGACTTCAAGGTATTGCAGCAATTGGTCAGCCTCAGCATGCCGATGCTGCCGGCGGATGAACTCGGACAACCGTTGCTGCGGCGCATGAACGACCTGGGGTTCGCCCAGGATGACCACACCCCGCTGCGCCCCGCCGCCGCGCTGCTGGACAAGGTGTTGAAGCGTAAACGCGGCCAGCCACTGGCATTGGGGCTGATCGCCCTGGAGCTGGCGCGGCGCCTGGACATTCCGCTGGTGGGCGTCAACTTCCCGGGGCACTTCCTGTTGCGGGTGCCGGGCGCCGATCACCTGCTCGACCCCTGCGGCGGCCGACGCCTGTACCCCAACGATTGCCGCGACCTGCTGACCCGCCAATACGGGCCCAATCTCAAGTTGCAGGCCGACCACCTGCACACCGCCGAGCCGCGATCGATCCTGCAACGGCTGTCGCGTAATCTGCGCCAGTTGCACCTGTCCAACGACGACCACCTGGCCGCTCTGGTGGATGCCGAACGCGTGCTGGAGCTGGGCAATGCCAGCGCCGCCGATTACCTGGCCCGGGCCAGTTTGTATCAGCGCCTGGATTGCCCGAACGCCGAGCGTTTTGACCTGGAACACGCGTTGATGCTCAGCGAAGACCCGATCCAGCGTCTACGCCTGACCGAACGGCTGGGGCATTTGCCGCCGAACTCTGTGGTGCATTGACTGGCGAGCGCACCTGGATAATCAACAACGCCGCTATCACCGCCGGAATCGCGCAGAAGAAGAAAATCTGCTGCACCGGTATGTGCATCGCCAGCAGCAGGCTGCCGAACAGCGGCCCCAGGATCGACCCGAACCGCCCGACACCCAGCGCCCAGCCGGTACCGGTGGCCCGCACGTGAGCCGGGTAGAAGTTACTGGCGAACGCGTTCAGGGTCAGTTGACCGCCGATGATGCAGAAGCCCGCCGCAAACACGCAGGCCACCAGATAGCGCGGATTGTCGTGATTCAGCCCCAGCAGGATGGTGCACACCGCAGCCGCTGCCAGCACGCCGGACAGCAGGCGCACTTTGCTTTTGAGCCGGTCGGCAAACCAGGCCATGCCGATGGCGCCCAGTGTCCCGGCGAACAGGAACATCGAGGTCACCAGATTGGCTTCGTTCAGGCCCAGGCCGCTTTCCAGCAACAGCGAAGGCAGCCAGCTGATCATGAAATACAGCAGGATCAGGCTGACAAAAAACGTCGCCCACAGCAGTAATGTCGGGCGCGCGTAGCCATGGCGGAACAGCTCCACCACCGTCAGTTTGCTGCCTTGCTCCTGGCGGTTTTCAGCCTCGCTCGCTGGCGGCGGTTGCCAGCCTGGCAGCATTCGCGCGGTGACTTTTTGCAGGCGCGCATACGGCGGTGCATCACGCAGCAGGCGTGGCAGGGATTCGGGCAACATCCAGGCAAGAAACGGAAACAACAGCAATGGCGTCACACCACCGGCGAGGAACACCGCCTGCCAGCCGAAGCTGTCGATAAACCCGGCCGCGACAAAACCACCGGCCGCACCGCCGAAAGAGAAGCCACAGGCGGCGAGCGTCACCATCAATGTTCGCAGGCGGGGTGGTGAGTATTCCGACATCAAGGCCATGGCGCTGGGCATTGCACCGCCCATGCCGATGCCGCAGATAAAGCGGGCGGCCATCAAGGTATTGAGAGAGTTGGCGAACACCATCAGCACCGTGAGGCTGGCGTAGATCAACACACAGCACAGCAGGATGCGCCGCACCCCGAAGCGATCCGCCAGCGGCGTGACGGCCAGGGAGCCCAGCGTCAGCCCCAGCAGGTTGGCGCTGAACACCGGGCCGAACGCGGCTTTTTCCAGGCCCCAGTCCTTGGCCAGCGCCGGTACTACGTAGCCCAGGACCTGGGCGTCGTAGCCGTCGGTGACCAGCAACAGTGCCAGCAACAGGAGAATCAACCACTGATAGCGCGACACCGGACGGGCGTCGAGTGCCGCACGAAAGCTGGCAATCTGATTGTGCATCGCAAGGGACCTGTATTGTTTTTATATATTTTGGACACGCTGAAGATCACATGTGGGAGCGGGCTTGCTCGCGAAAGCGGTATGCCAGTCAATACATCTGCTGACTGATACATCGTATTCGCGAGCAAGCCCGCTCCCACATTTGGCCGGTGTGAGCCTGGAGATTTATGGGGTATCCGGTTGGTTGGCGGGATGAGCCGCCATGAACGCCGGATGCTGCGCCGCCAACCCCGCCACCCGCTGAATGCGCGGGTATGCCGCCAGCGACACCTTGAACCGCTCGGCCGCATACAACTGTGGAATCAGGAACGTATCCGCCATCCCCGGCTGCTCGCCAAAGCAATAACCCTGATCACCAATCAACTGCTCAACCGCCGCCAGGCCCTGGCTGATCCAGTGCCCGATCCACTCCAGCACCTGCGCTTCATCGTGCCCCCATTGCTTGAGCAGATTCTGGGTACTGGAGTTGTGCAGCGGATGAATGTCGCAACCGATGATCGACGCCACCGCGCGCTCATGGGCGCGGGTTGCCAGATCCGTGGAGAGCAACGGCACCTGTGGATAACGTTCCTCCAGGTACTCGATGATTGCCGGCGACTGAATCAACACATCACCCTCATCGGTGCGCAAGGCCGGCACGCGACCTTGCGGGTTGATCGCCAGGTACTCCGGCTGATGGTTGGCGCCGCCCTTGGGCACCAGCAGGTTGACCGGCACCGCCGTGAAGTCCAGGCCCTTGAGGGCCAGCGCGATCCGCACCCGGTACGACGAAGTGGAGCGGTAGTAGGTATAGAGTTCCATGGCCCTGCCCTCTCAGCGCGCCGCGACCACGGTACCCCGGCATTCGCCGAAGCCGATGGAGGCAAAACCGTCGCGGGTGCAGCGGGCACGCAGGATGATTTCGTCGCCATCTTCAAGGAATTTCCGCACCTCGCCGGAGGCCAGTTCGATCGGCTTTTTACCGCCCTCGGTGATTTCCAGCAGGCTGCCGAATTGTCCGGCTTCAGGCCCCGACAAGGTGCCCGAACCGAACAGGTCACCCGCCTGCAACTGGCAGCCGTTGACGCTGTGGTGCGCAACCATCTGCGCGACGGTCCAGTACATGTGTTGGGTATTGCTCAGGGTCAAGCGATGGGCCGGCAGGTTCTGCTCACGCATCGAGGCGGTGGTCAGCAGCACTTCCAGTTCGATATCAAAACCACCGGCAGCCTGGTCGCGCTTGTCCAGCAGGTATGGCAGCGGTTGTGGGTCGCCTTCAGGGCGCACCGGTTGTGCCTTGCGGAACGGTTCCAGGGCTTCAGCCGTCACCACCCATGGCGAAATGCTGGTGATGAAACTCTTCGACAGGAACGGGCCCAGCGGCTGGTATTCCCAGGCCTGGATATCCCGCGCCGACCAGTCGTTGAGCAGGCAGAAACCGGCGATGTGATCAGCCGCGTCGCCGATGGCAATCGAGTCGCCCATGGCATTGCCCTTGCCGATCCAGATGCCCAGCTCCAGCTCGTAGTCCAGGCGTGCGCAGGGGCCGAAGGTCGGCTCGGTCTGGCCGGCTGGCAGGGTCTGGCCTTTCGGGCGGCGGACCTCGGTGCCCGACGGGCGAATCGTCGACGCGCGGCCGTGGTAGCCGATCGGCACATACTTGTAGTTGGGCAGCAGCGGGTTGTCCGGGCGGAACAGCTTGCCGACGTTTTGCGCGTGCTCGATGCCCACGTAGAAGTCGGTGTAGTCGTTGATCTTGGCCGGCAGGTGCATCTGGCAATCGGCAGCCGGGCGCAGCGCAGCTTGCAGTTTGCCTTGCTGTTCGCTGCCTTCGGCCAACAGTTCCAGCAGGCGTTCGCGCAGGGCCACGCGCGGGCCACGGCCGAGTTCGAAAAATGCGTTCAGTTGGCCGCCAGCGGTGGCTTCAACGGCCCGGCGGGCTTCGCCTTCAAAGCATTCCAACGCGGCGTGCAGATCAAGAATCTGCTCGCCAATCGCCACGCCACTGCGCGGTGCCGAGCCATTAAGGCTGAACACCCCCAACGGCAGGTTTTGCAGCGGGAAATCCCGGTGACCGTTGGCGGAAACCACCCAACTGCGGGTGAGATTAGGCTGCGTCATGGGTTATCTCCGATTCGGGTTGAAGGTTGCGGGCAGTGAGGCCCAGCAAGCGTCGTAGGAAGGTTGCAGCTGCGAGCATTCAAGGGCGAACTGGGTGGGACGCAGCACCTGGCTGGTCTCGAACATGAACGCCATGGTGTTATCAATCTTGTGGGGCTCAAGCGTCGCGTTGATGGCTTTGGTGCAGGTCTCGCCATCCGGGCCGTGGGCGCTCATGCAGCTGTGCAACGACGCGCCGCCGGGCACGAAGCCTTCGGCCTTGGCGTCGTAGGCACCCTGGATCAGGCCCATGTATTCGTTCATCAGGTTGCGGTGGAACCACGGTGGCCGGAAGGTGTTTTCGGCGACCATCCAGCGGGGCGGGAAGATCACGAAGTCGAGGTTGGCCAGGCCGTGCACGCTGGTGGGCGAGGTCAATACGGTGAAGATCGACGGGTCCGGGTGATCGAAGCTCACGGTACCGATGGTGTTGAAACGACGCAGGTCGTATTTGTACGGCACGTTGTTGCCGTGCCACGCCACCACGTTCAGCGGCGAATGGTCGAGCTGGCAGCCCCACAGTTCACCGAGGAATTTCTGCACCAGCGTGGTCGGTTGCTTGAGGTCTTCGTAATGGGCGACGGGTGTGAGGAAATCCCGTGGGTTGGCCAGGCCGTTGCTGCCGATAGGGCCGAGGTCCGGCAGGCGCAGTGGCGCGCCATGGTTCTCGGCGACGTAACCGCGGGCCTGGGCATCCAGCAGTTCGACGCGGAATTTCAGGCCCCGGGGCAGCACGACGATTTCCAGTGGCTCGACTTCCAGCACACCCAGTTCGGTCGCAATGCGCAGGCGGCCCTGCTCGGGAACGACCAACAGTTCGCCGTCCGCGTTGAAGAACACGCGGTCCATCGAACGGTTGGCGCGGTAGTTGTAGATGCTGATGCCCGAGGGTTTTTCCGATCCGGAATTGGCGACCATGCCTACAAGGCCATCGATGAAATCTGTCGGCTCACCCGGAATATCCAGCGGGTTCCAGCGCAGGCGGTTGGGCGTCACAGCGCCCAGCGGTCCACCGGCCAATTGCCGTTCCAGCTTGACGAACGCCGGGTGATTGGCCGACGGCTGGATGCGGTACAACCAGGTGCGCCGGGCTTCGCTGCGGACCATGGTGAAGGCGGTGCCGGAGAAGAGTTCGGTGTACAGCCCGTAGGGCGCTTTCTGCGGGGCGTTCTGGCCGACGGGCAATGCACCGGGCAAGGCTTCAGTGGCAAATTCATTGCCAAAACCCGATTGGTATTCGAGGGTCATGGATCGTCCTCTGAGCGGAAGTTGTTTTTATCGTAATCCAGTTACGCATAACGTAATTTGATACCTGTTGACCGTCAAGCTATAAAGACGCCCATTCGTCTTTCGGATTCATGCCTTCCATGGAAAAGCCGCCCGCCCCCCGCGACACCGGTAAACAGAAAGTCCGCTCGGCTGAAGTGGGCACCGACATCCTCAAGGCCCTGGCTGAACTGTCGCCGGCCACCTCGTTGTCGCGCCTGGCCGAGCACGTGCAAATGCCGGCGAGCAAGGTCCACCGCTATTTGCAGGCGCTGATTGCCTCGGGTTTTGCCGAACAGAACACCGCCACCAACCATTACGGCCTGGGCCGCGAAGCCTTGCGCGTGGGGCTGGCCGCGCTGGGCAGCATGGACGTGCTGAAAGTCGCCGCCCTGCCCCTGGCGGAACTGCGGGATGAGTTGAATGAAACCTGCTTCCTGGCCGTCTGGGGTAACCAGGGCGCGACGGTGGTGCATATCGAGCCGGCGGTGCGCGCGGTGACGGTGGTCACGCAATTGGGCTCGGTGTTGCCGTTGCTCAGTTCGTCCACCGGGCTGGTGTTCAGTGCGTTCCTGCCGTCGCGGGAAACCGTGGAGTTGCGCGAGCGGGAGATTCAGGCGGGCGTTGCCCATGCGTTGGCGGATGACCAGGAATACGCGACCACCTGTGAGCAGATCCGCCAGCGCGGCTTGCACTTTGTGCATGGTTTGCTGATGCCGGGTGTGGACGCGTTGTCGGCGCCGGTGTTCAACGCGGTCGGGCAAGTGGCGGCGGTGTTGACCGTGGTGGGGCCGACGTCGCTGTTCCATGCCGATGAAGACGGCCCGGCGGCGAAGCGTTTGCTGGCGGCGACCCAGGCGGTGAGTTGGCGCATGGGTTATCAGCCGTAACGCTCAGTATCAGGCACCCAACAGAACAAAATGTGGGAGCGGGCTTGCTCGCGAATGCAGTCTGTCAGTTAAAGCATCAGTGACTGATACACCGCATTCGCGAGCAAGCCCGCTCCCACATTTGATCGTCATTGTTTGACGAATAGTGCATGGCTTCAAGCCATCAAGCCCAGCGTCTTGGCCTTGGCCACTGCCTGGGTACGCCGCTCCACCCCCAACTTGCTGTGAATCCTCCGCGCATGGGTTTTTACCGTGTGCAGCGAGATAAACAATTGGCTGGCAATTTCCAGATTGGAATTGCCCTGGGCAATCAGTTGCAGCACCTCAAGCTCGCGCTGGCTCAGAGGATTCTCCCCCGCCGCCGCCGGGCATTCCTGCGGTTCCAGCCCCAATGCACTCAACAACCCCGGTTGCCTGAGGCGCAGCTCGCGAATCGCCTGCTGTACCTGGCAACGCCCCGCCAGTTCCAATCCGGCTTCCAGCGAGCGCACGGCCAACGGGCGATCGCCGACTTGCCAGGCCACTTCCCCCAGCACCAAGTGCAACTCCGCTTCCAGGCACAGCATGCCCCGCTGACGGGCGGCCTCCAGTAACGCACTCAGGCGGGCGACAGGCTCTTCGGCGCGATGCAATTTCACTTCGGCCAGCACCTGCAAATATTCAAGCCTGGGGATCAACTCCAGGGTGGCCGGCGGTGCTTGTTTCGCCTTGGGGCCACGGTAGTGCCGCAGCACCCGGGTCACCGCCTCCAGGGTCAGTTCGGCGCGACCCTGTTGCAGCCAGAAATGCCCGCTGAGCAACAGCAATACGGCGCGATAGACGGTGTCGGGCACCTGGCGTTGCTGCATCAGGCGCTCAGCGTCGCGCAACTGGATAAACGCCTGGGCGTAATCGCCCTTGTTGGCGGCCAATAGCGCCAGTCCCAGGTAGCCGTAGAGCACGCGTTTGTCCTGGCTGTGCAGGCACATGCCCAGGCCGGATTCGAAGCATTCGGCGGCCACGCCGTCGTGGCCCTGGCGCAACGCCAGGTGCCCACGTCGCAAGCAAATCCGCCCCATCAACGGCCCGGCTTTAAGCCGCTGTTGCACCAGCATGCGCTGCACATTTTCCAGCAGGCTCTGGGCCCGATACGGCGCGCCGCGCTGCTCCAGCAACTGCGCATGATCGAGCTCCAACAATGCCTCCAACAGCAGTGAGCCGTGGGAGCGCGCCAGGCACAACGCCTCGCGGTTCAGCGCCTGGGCCACGTCCAGCTCGCCACGCAGCAAGGCTTGCTGGGTCAGGCCCGACAGGCACATCAGGCGCGACGTCCAGGCGCTCTCGGGCAAGTCTTGCAGGGCTTCGAGAAAATGTTCCCGGGCCCGTGCGGCTTCGCCGCCCAGATGCAACAGCCAGCCCCATTGCGCCTGCCAGCGGGCCAGCAGATAACGCTGCAGGTGCGCGGTCGGTTGCGGAGTGAAACGCGCCAGTTGGTCAATGCACAACGCCGCCTGGTCGAAACGCCCGGCAAACAGTAACGCCGCCGTTACCAAGCCCACCAGTTGCGCCGAGCCCAGCATCAATTCATCGCCATGCTGCTCATGCAGGCGCAACAACAGCACCGCATTTTGCTGGCGGAACAGGTCTTCAAAACTGAAGTGCTGCAACAGGCTCACGGCCACTTCGTACTCTTCGGCCTGCAACGCTTGCTCAAAGGCTGCTTGCCAGTCCTCGGCGGCGGTAAACCATTGGCACGCGCGCCGGTGCCAGGAGCGCCTCGCTGGCCAGGGTTCGGCGCGCATCAGTTGGGCCAGTGGCGGGAAGACTTGCAGCCAGTCGGTGGACTCTTCCCAGGGCTCGATAAAGGCGCCCAGCGTCTGCAAGTCTCGCAGGTAGTTGCCGCCGTCACCAAAGCCGAACAGGTGGTCACACAAGCTCGGGTTGAAGCGTGGCAGGTGCGCGAGCACGCGCCAGGCCTCGGCCAATTCCGGCGCCAGGCCCGTGAACAACTCGTGTTGCAGGTAGTCGAGCAAGGTTTTGTCCGGGTGCCCGTCGCCTTCAAGCAATCCGATACGCACTCCGGCGCACCAGCCGGCGCTGAACTGCAACACCTTGTCGGCGCTGGGCCCGGCCAAGTGCTGGATTTCGCTGGGGTCAAACGCCAACTCGGCAGCGCTGCATTCCCACAGCTCATCATCAAGCAACAGCCGGGGCCAGTTGCAGGCCGGCCGCCGCCGCGCGCCGATCCACCAGGTCAAGGCCGGGCTGCTGGCCGCCAGAATGCGGTCAAGCAACCCATCCAGTTCAGGCGCCGGCACGCGGCAGAAGTCATCGAGAAACAACCAGGCCGGCGCTTGCCAGCGGTTCAGGGCCAGCAGCAAGGTGGGCTCATCAACAAAGTCGAGGCCAAGGCTTTGCGCCAGGCGCTGACACAAATCCGAGGCCACGCCATTCAGCGGCAACCAGTACACCTGGCACTGCGAAGGCGCCTGCAACGCGCACTCGGCGAGCAATGCACTCTTGCCACTGCCGGCCGGGGCGCAGAGCAACTTCACCCGCGCAGTGGCGTTGAGCAGCGGCACGGCCAGGCGCGGGCGCAACAGATGATGGGGAGACAAGCGTGGCATGAATCCAGGACGATCCAGACAACGGGTCATGGCGGTCATTACTGCGTCCCTGTTTTTTATTATTAGGCGGCGTGCGCCCTACCCTAGTCCTGTGGCTGGCGGTTGTTGAGGAGTATTCAGCAGGCTGATTGGCGGGCATAAAAAAGCCGGGAGCCAAAAGGCCACCCGGCACTCGTTCTAAAGGTGGAACACCGTAAATGTGGGAGCGGGCTTGCTCGCGAAGGCGGTGTATCAGTCACTGATGCTTTAACTGACAGACCGCTTTCGCGAGCAAGCCCGCTCCCACAGTTTGATCGCATTTCAATCAGGTTTTAGCGCACGCCTTCCGAGCGCAATGCTGCCGGCGTGTAGTCGGCCGCCTTAGCCGCAAAGCCGAACACAAAGCTGCTCTTCTCTTCGTTCTTCATGCCCAGGGCGATGTAGCGCCCGGCGATGATGTCGTACAGGGTTTCGACGGTGTAGGCCGGCACCTGATGGTCGTAGTAGAACTGCGCGTGACCTTCAGCAACACGCCACAGCTGGCCGCGGCCGTCGTAGTGGTCCACCAGCGCCACCTGCCAGCTGTCTTCGTCGATGTACATGTGGCGCTTGGCGTAGATGTGGCGCTCGCTCGGCTTGACCGTGCCGATCACTTCCCAGACCCGGTGCAGCTCGTAGCGGGTCAGGTCCTGGTTGATGTGGCCGGCCTTGATGATGTCGTCGTACTTGAGGGTCGGCGAATCGAGCTTGTAGCTGTTGTAGGGAATGTACATCTCCTTCTTGCCCACCAGCTTCCAGTCGTAGCGGTCGGGGGCGCCGGAGAACATGTCGAAGTTATCCGAGGTGCGCAGGCCGTCGGCCGCAGTGCCCGGCCCGTCGTAGGCCACTTGCGGCGCACGGCGTACCCGGCGCTGGCCGGCGTTGTAGACCCAGGCCAGGCGCGGTTCCTTCACCTGGTCGAGCGTCTCATGCACCAACAGTACGTTGCCGGCCAGGCGCGCCGGGGCGGTCACCGATTGTTTGAAGAAGGTCAGTACGTTGGCGCCCTTGACCGGGTCCATGTCCGGGATCAGTTGCGGCACGGCCACTTCTTCCTCGAAACGGATCGGCGTGTAGCTGCCGTTGGTCTGCGGCGTGGCCTGGGTGATGATGCGGCGCAGGTTCCCGCCGTGGTAACGGGTGATGTGGTTCCACAGCACTTCCACGCCATTTTTCGGAATCGGGAAAGCGTAGTAGCGGTTGCCAGTGAAGTTTTCCAGGCCGTTGCCGTCGTTGATCGCGTGTACGTTGAGCGCGCTGCGCTTGATCGACTCGTAGATCTCCGGCGGCAGGTTGACCGTGCGGTGGGTCGGGTACACCGGAATCTTGTAGGTTTGCGGGTAGCGCTTGAACATCGCCACCTGGCCTTCGGAGAGTTTGTCCTTGTATTTGTCGACCGTGGCGGCGGTGATCACGAACAGCGGCTTTTCATTGGCGAACGGGTCAGCGAGGAAACCCTTGCTGTCCACCGCCCCGGCGTTTTTCGGGATACCACCGGTCCATGCCGGGATCGAACCATCGGCGTTACCGGCCTTCTCGGCGCCCACCGGGGTCAGGGTAGTGCCGAGCTTGGCCGCTTCTTCCGGCGACACTGCGGCCATCACGTTGACGGCCAACAGGCTCAGGGCCAACACCCCGCATTGCAGAATCATTTTGCGCATAGTCTCTTGTCCTTACTTAAGCCAAATCAGAAGTTCACGCCAAAGCTGAGGGCGATGAAGTCGCGGTCGGTGAGGGTGTTGTAGTCACCGCCAAAAAAGTCGGTGTAGCTCAGGCTCGCGGTGTAGGTGTTGCGGTAGTCCGCATCCACGCCGACGCTGATGGCCTTGGCGCCTTCGTTGAACAGGCCGTTGGGGCCGTAGCCGCTGACGTCCTGGGACCACGACACGTTGGGCTTGAGGTTGACCCCGGCGAATACGTTGTTGTAATCGAGGATGGCCCGGGCGCGATAACCCCAGGAGTTGGCCGTGACAAACCCATCGGTGTCGCCGCCGAACCCGTACTGGCCGTAGACCGAGTCACGGCCATAACGCAGCTTGGATTTCGCCTCCAGCCCGCCGACGTGCACAAAGGCCGCCTCGCCCACCAGGGTCAGGCGTTCGGCGCCCAGTACCTGGTCGAAGAATTGGGTCATGGTGCTCTGGATCTGGGTGATTTCCTTGCGGCGGTAGCCGGCGTTGTCGGCACCGAAGGAACTGCTGATCGGTGAAGCGGCGTTGCCGGCAATCGGGTTGACCAGGGCCAGCGTCAGGTCGGTGGTGTTGAGTTGTACGGGAGCATTCGGGCGGTAGCTGATTTCGCCGGTCCAGGCGGTGCCGGTGGGCAAGGTGGTGGAGAAACTGGCACCGAACAGGCGGATGTTTTCCGGGTAGTCGAGGTAATACTGGCCGCGACCGAGCATCGTGCTTTGCGCCAGGCCGGCCCCGGTACCCGGGGCGATCCCGTTGGCCGCGTTGGCAATAGCGCCAATGGTTGCCAGGTTGGTGTTGGCGGTGATGGTACCGACGGTGGGCGTGCGGCTGTGATAGTTCATGAAGTACAGGCCGTACTCGGTGTCATCTCCCAGCCAGCGCAACGCCATGCCGAACTGGCCGCCATCGCGCGCCTCGCGGTCTTTTGCACGCTGCACCACTACGCCTTCTTTCGTAACCTGGAAGCCCTGGCCAAACGCCGCCGCTACCGGTTGCAATGGTGCAATCGCCGGGCTGCCGACGGTGTAGTTGCCGTTGCAGCCGTGGGCCACCACGTCGTTACCGAAGAAGGTGCCGCAGTTGTCCACCACGGTGTTTTCCCAGTTCAACTGGTAGAAACCTTCCACGCTCAACTGGTTGGTGAGGCTTTGGGAGGCGAACACCATGTTGACCGGAATCAGGCCTTCCTTGATCTCGGCGCCAGGGCGGCGGAACGCGGAAACGTCGATGGGGTTGATGCTGTTGATGGAGTTGCCGATGAACGTACTTTCCCCCCAACTGACCACCTGTTTACCGACGCGCACGTTGCCCGGCAAATCGCCGATGGAATAGTTGTGATAGACAAATGCATCGAGTAATTCGTAGCCGGAAGAGCGCGCGCCTTCGTCGCGGTGGTTATTGCTGATCTGCTTGAATTCGCGGTCTTCGTCCTGCAGTTCGAAGTCGTACCAGTACTTGCCGCGCACGAACACGCCGCTGTCGCCGTACTTGAGTTCCAGGTCGTGGATGCCCTTGAAGATCTTGGAGAAGGTCTCACCCTTCTTGAAGTTCAGGCGACCATCATCGCCGGTGGAAGCCTGGCCCGTTCCTCCGTTGGGAATGCCCACCAGCTTCTTGTCGGCATCGCGCATGCCCCAGCTGGCACCGACCGACAGCGAGGAATCGAATTGCCCTTCGATCTCGCCGATGTTGAACGAAACAGCCTGCGCCTGGGCACAGCAACCCAAAGCAACCGCAGCGGCCAGCGCCTGTGGCCTGAAGATGGCGCGCATTGTTGTTTTTGTCATGCGTCTTCCCCGGTGGTGTGACAGAAGGCCCCACCCTACTGCCCGCGATCAAGAGCGATAAGCGCACCAAGGAGGTATTCGTGTTGTCGCTCGAAAGGATGAGAGGGCGCTCTGGCTGGGGTCTTGGAGAGGCCATGGACGAGATGGATGAAGGATTATCAGGAGGATGGATGAGGTGTTATTGCCACTGTTGCGGGTTTGGTAACAGTCCTTGTCTCGAATCGCTATTTTTCATTTTGTAACAAAAGCCTATTCTTGCCTGGCTTTCAGGGCAAACCGCCCGCTTCCAGAACCTGGAAGAACAGCCAGTTTTTTATGGATTGATCAATATTTTCAATCTGTTACCGGTGTTCACTGACGTTGATTTATTGCTCCTTGATCAAACGTCTTACTTCAGCCGCTGCCTTTGCAGCGGCTTTTTTTATGCCTGAAATAAAGCGGGGCGCCATGGCGCCCCGCTTGATTAAAACTTTTTCACGTAATGATCACAGGCTGTACTTCTGCAGGTTGGCCATCATCTCCTTCAAGGCCTCGATGTTGTCCTTGGGGTGAGCGGCCCCGTCGAAGTCACAGATTTGCTGCCAGTGGGCGGCGACATCATCCGGGGAGAACCCGGCTTCAGGATCAAACCCAACCCCCAGGCTGCGCTCCCAGCGGGTCTTGCCGATCCAGCCGCCGCCCACCTCAAACAGCCCGGAGGTTTCCTGACACGCCTCGCTGCCCAGGTACACCACCAGCGGGCTGATCAATTCCGGCTTGAGGCGTTCGAAGACTTGCGGCGGGATCAGGCCTTCGGTCATGCGTGTACCGCCGGTGGGGGCGATGGCGTTGACCAGGATGTTGTTCTTGCGGCCTTCCAGCGCCAGGGTGCGGGTCAGGCCGTACAGGCCGAGCTTGGCCATGCCGTAGTTGGACTGGCCGAAGTTGCCGTAGATACCGGAGGTGGAGGCGGTGAAGATCACCCGGCCGTAGGCTTGTTCACGCAGGTGGGGCCAGGCGGCGCGGGTGACTTTGTAAGCGCCTTCGACGTGTACGCGGTAGACCAGGTCCCAGTCGCTGTCTTCCATTTTGTGGAAGGTTTTGTCCCGCAGGATCCCGGCGTTGTTGACCACGACGTCGATGCGGCCGAAGGCGTCGAGGGCGTTCTGGACGATCTTGTCACCGTCGGTGACGGAGTCGTGGTTGGCCTCGGCGATGCCGCCGGCTTCGCGGATTTCGGCCACGACGCGGTCGGCCGCCGAGGCGTTGGCGCCTTCGCCCTGGGTTGAGCCGCCAAGATCGTTGACCAGCACTTTGGCGCCGTGTCTGGCGAACAGGAGTGCGTGGGCGCGGCCTAGTCCGCCGCCGGCACCGGTGACGATCACGACCTTGTCTTGGAACTGCACAGGCTCACTCATTGGGGACTCCAGGGGTGGTTAGGGGTGGATGGGTTGAGTGTCAGGCACGGGGCCTGGGGTCACAATAAATACGGCTGGGGGTGAATGGTGCGCGATAAGGCTGGGGGATGATTGGCGTGGCCGGGGGGTGGGTACATATCCGTTATTTGGGTGATGGCTGATATTGGTTCCGCTCTTACAG
>NZ_JACAOX010000069.1:0-2668 GCF_013386015.1 Pseudomonas sp. B6001 | reverse complement strand
ACGAAGCCGCCGAGCGTATCGCTCGCGTGCTGCACAACGACCCGGCGACCGGCGTGATGCGTCATGCGGATGCGGGCTACCAGATCGCGATTGATTGCGCCAAGGAGCAGGGTTTGAACCTGCCGATGGTCAAGTAAACCAGGCAGGCAGTTGCACCCTTTGCTTCATGGACGTCGGGCAGGTTGAGACGGATTTCAAGGTTCCGGTGCTTTATGTGTTTTCGGTAGGAGTGACTTGATGAGTCTCATGCAGATGCTCAGTTTTGGCGACACGGGTTGGGGGATGGCCTTGCTCAAGGCCGCCCTCATGACCGTGTTGTTGACCCTTGCGGCGCTGGTGGTCGGTGCGCTGGTCGGCAGCCTGGTGGCCATGGCCAAGCTTTCCAAAAAGCGTGCCTTGCGATACCTGGGGGATGCCTATTCCATCCTGTTCCGGGGGATTCCGGAGCTGTTGGTGATCTACCTGTTCTATTTCGGCGGTGCCAGTGTGGTGACGGCCGTCAATCACTGGTTTGGCGGTGAAGGCTATGTCGATGTCCCGCCGTTCATGGTGGGGGCCATCGCCGTCGGATTGATCTCGGCGTCGTATCAGGCTGAGGTCTATCGCGGTGCCTTTATCGCGGTGGCCAAGGGTGAGCTTGAGGCAGCACTGGCGATCGGCATGAACCGCGCAACGCGGATTCGCCGGGTGCTGATCCCGCAGATCTGGCGGTACGCGCTGCCGGGCCTGGGCAACGTCTGGCAAATGAGCCTGAAAGACTCCGCGCTGATTTCGGTGATTGGCCTGGTGGAACTGATGCGCGCCAGCCAGGTGGCGGCGGGTTCCACGCGCCAGTACTTCACGTTCTACATCGTCGGCGGCGTGTGCTACCTGATTCTGACCGGGCTTTCGGGCCGTCTTTTCAATATTGCCGAAGCGCGCGTACAGCGTACGCAGCGGCGCAATCCTGCACAGTCGTGAGAAGGGACCGTTTGCCATGATCGATTTCGCCTTTCTTGCCGACACCATGCTCAAGTTGCTGGGTGCCTTGCCCATCACCCTGGCCTTGTTTTTTTCGTCCCTGACCCTGGGGTTGCTGCTGTCGCTGGGCGTGGTGTCCATGCGCGTCAGCCGCTGGCCATTCCTCAGCTACCCGGCGCGTTTCTACATCATGCTGTTTCGCGGCACGCCGCTGATGATCCAGATGTTCCTGATCTATTACGGCCTGGGGCAGTTCCCGGCGATTCGCGACAGCTTCCTGTGGGTGGTGTTGAGGTCGCCTTATGGCTGCGCCGTGGTCTCCCTGGCGCTGTGCACCGCCGGTTACACCGCTGAAATCATTCGCGGTGGCCTGCTGAGCGTGCCTCAAGGGCAGATCGAAGCGGGGCAGGCGGTGGGCATGGGGCGTTGGACCCTGCTGTGGCGAGTGATCGGCCCCGTCACCTTGCGCCAGGCGCTTCCGGCCTATTCCACCGAGGCCATCTTGCTGGTCAAGTCCACCGCGCTGGCCAGCCTGGTCACCGTGTGGGACGTCACCGGCGTGGCACAACAAATCATCCAGCGTACCTACCGCACCATGGAAGTGTTCATTTGTGCGGCGTTGATCTACCTGATCCTGAATTTCCTGGTGGTGCGTGTGGTGGCCTGGATTGAACATCGTCTGTCGCCCCATCTGCGTGAGCGGCCGAAAGACCTGCCGGTCAAGCAAACCCCCGAACCTATTTCTCATTCCTGATTGCAGCGGAGCTTGTCATGAGTACTCAGATTCAGAGCGCCCTTACGGTTAACAACATTCACAAGGCTTTCGGTTCGGCACAGGTTCTCAAGGGGATCTCGTTGGAGGCTCACAAAGGTGACGTGATTTCCATCCTCGGTGCCAGCGGTTCGGGCAAGAGCACTTTCCTGCGTTGTATCAACCTGCTGGAAACCCCGGACGAGGGCAGTATTGTGCTCGACGGCGAAACCATCGAGCTCAAGCGCCAGCGCAACGGTCGGTTGTTGCCTGGCAGCACGCGGCAGGTGGAGACCATGCGCAGCAAGCTGGGCATGGTGTTCCAGAGTTTTAACCTGTGGTCGCATATGACGGTTTTGCAAAATGTCATCGAGGGGCCGATGCGGGTGCTCAAGCGTTCGAAGGCCGAGTGTGTGGAGGAAGCTGAGCAACTGCTGCACAAGGTGGGGCTTTATGATCGCCGTGATTATTACCCGGCGCATTTGTCGGGTGGGCAGCAGCAGCGGGTGGCGATTGCCCGGGCGTTGGCGATGAACCCGCAAGTAATGTTGTTTGATGAGCCGACGTCGGCGCTGGACCCGGAGTTGGTGGGGGAGGTGTTGCGGGTGATGCGGTCGCTGGCCGAGGAAGGGCGGACCATGTTGGTGGTGACCCATGAGATGGGGTTTGCGCGGCATGTGTCCAATCGGGTGGTGTTTATGGCCAATGGGTTGATTGATGCCCAGGGCACCCCGGCGGAGTTGTTTGAGGGGTTGCCGACTGAGCGGTTTCGGCAGTTTGTATCGAGTCATACGCAGCGTAGTGCGGAGTAGTGGTTGGGTGTTGGTTGGGTTTGGGTATATATCCGTTGCTGCGGTAACGGCCGCTTATGGTTTCGCTCTTACAGCGAGTCACTTTGCAAAAGCGGCAAAGTAACCAAAGCGCTCTGCCCCGCCTGTCGGCGCCTCGCTGTGGCTC
>NZ_JACAOX010000068.1:924-1548 GCF_013386015.1 Pseudomonas sp. B6001 | reverse complement strand
AGTAAAGATGTGTGCGTAAGAGTCCATGAACTTCCTCTTCGCACCCATCAATGTTCGCGCATTGATCGTTGAGGATTTTTTTGTGACCAAGCCTACCCAATACCGTGACGTTGAAATCCGTGCCGCACGCGGCAACACGCTGACCGCCAAAAGCTGGCTGACTGAAGCGCCGCTGCGCATGTTGATGAACAACCTCGACCCGCAGGTTGCCGAAAATCCGAAAGAACTGGTGGTGTACGGCGGTATCGGCCGTGCGGCACGTAACTGGGAATGCTACGACAAGATCGTCGAAAGCCTGACCAACCTCAACGACGACGAAACCCTGCTGGTGCAATCCGGCAAACCCGTCGGCGTGTTCAAGACCCACAGCAACGCCCCGCGCGTGCTGATCGCCAACTCCAACCTGGTGCCGCACTGGGCGAGCTGGGAGCATTTCAACGAACTGGATGCCAAGGGCCTGGCCATGTACGGCCAGATGACCGCCGGCAGCTGGATCTACATCGGCAGCCAGGGCATCGTGCAGGGCACCTACGAAACCTTCGTCGAAGCCGGTCGCCAGCACTACAACGATGACCTCAAGGGCCGTTGGGTCCTGACCGCCGGCCTCGGCGGCATGGGCGGCGC
>NZ_JACAOX010000068.1:0-834 GCF_013386015.1 Pseudomonas sp. B6001 | reverse complement strand
CGCCCGGACATGGTCACCGACCAGACCAGCGCCCACGACCCGCTCAACGGCTACCTGCCCGCCGGCTGGACCTGGGACGAATACCGCGCCCGCGCCAAGACCGAACCGGCCGAAGTGATCAAGGCCGCCAAGCAGTCGATGGCCGTGCACGTCAAGGCCATGCTCGAGTTCCAGAAACAAGGCATCCCGACGTTCGACTACGGCAACAACATCCGTCAGATGGCGCAAGAAGTGGGCGTGGAAAACGCCTTCGACTTCCCGGGTTTCGTCCCGGCCTACATCCGTCCGCTGTTCTGCCGTGGCATCGGCCCGTTCCGTTGGGCTGCGCTGTCGGGCGACCCGCAAGACATCTACAAGACCGACGCCAAAGTCAAAGAGCTGATCCCGGACGACGCGCACCTGCACAACTGGCTGGACATGGCCCGCGAGCGCATCAGCTTCCAGGGCCTGCCGGCACGTATCTGCTGGGTTGGCCTGGGCCAGCGCGCCAAGCTCGGCCTGGCATTCAACGAAATGGTGCGCAGCGGCGAGCTGTCGGCACCCATCGTGATCGGCCGCGACCACCTGGACTCCGGCTCGGTGGCCAGCCCCAACCGTGAAACCGAATCGATGCAGGACGGTTCCGACGCCGTGTCCGACTGGCCACTGCTCAACGCCTTGCTCAACACCGCCAGCGGCGCGACCTGGGTTTCGTTGCACCACGGCGGCGGCGTCGGCATGGGCTTCTCCCAGCACTCGGGCATGGTGATTGTCTGCGACGGTACCGACGAAGCCGCCGAGCGTATCGCTCGCGTGCTGCACAACGACCCGGCGACCGGCGTGATGCGTCATGCG
>NZ_JACAOX010000067.1:0-1507 GCF_013386015.1 Pseudomonas sp. B6001 | reverse complement strand
GGCAAGACGTGCTGAAACTGGAGCGGGTTGGTCTCACCGACAACTTCTTCGAACTGGGTGGCCATTCATTGCTGGCTACACAGATGGTGTCGCGCATCCGCCAACACCTCGGCATGAACCTGCAACTGCGCAAGCTGTTCGAAAATGCCAGCCTCAAGGCTTGCGTGGCTGCGCTTGAGCCAATCCAGGCGGCGATGCCTGCGCGCATTCCAAGGGTGCCGCGTGATCAACCGTTGCCCTTGTCCTACGCCCAGCAACGCCAGTGGTTCCTTTGGCAAATGGAACCCTCCAGTGCGGCGTACCACATCCCTGCGGCGCTACGGATTCATGGCCACCTGGATTTGAAGGCGTTGCAACGCAGCTTAAGCGCACTGGTGCAGCGTCACGAGAGTTTGCGCACGACCTTTGTCCAGAAGGACGAGCGTGCGTTCCAGGTTATCCATGCCGAGTCCGGTCCGCTGCTGACGCCGCAGTTTCTCGACCTGACCTCGGCCAACCAGGCCGAGCAGATCCAGGCGTTTGTTCGCGATCAGATCAGCCGGCCGTTCGACCTGCAGAACGGTCCGCTGCTGCGGGTCGGGCTGCTGCAGGTGGCCGCCGATGAACAGGTGCTGGTGCTGACCCAGCATCACATCGTCTCCGATGGCTGGTCGATGCAGGTGCTGGTGCAGGAACTGATTGAGCGTTATGCCGCCTATAGCCAGGGTGGATCGGTTGAACCGGTGGAGTTACCGATCCAGTATGCCGATTACGCGGTGTGGCAACGCCAATGGATGGACGCCGGTGAGCGTGAGCGGCAGCTGGCTTACTGGACCAACGTCCTCGGCGCTGAACAGCCATTGCTGGAGCTGCCTGCGGACGGTCCGCGACCGGCACGCCAGAGCTTTGCCGGCGCCCGTCTGGCCGTCCAGTTACCGCAGGCATTGGGCCAACAGCTGCGGCAACTGGCGCTGGGTGAAGGTTGCAGCCTGTTCATGCTGTTGCTGGCTTCGTTCCAGGGCCTGCTGCACCGTTACAGCGGCCAGTCGGACATCCGCGTGGGCGTACCGATTGCCAACCGCAACCGGGTCGAGACCGAAGGCCTGATCGGGTTCTTCGTCAATACCCAGGTGCTCAAGGCTGAAGTCGATCCGCAGCAGCGGTTCAGCGAACTGCTGCAACAGGTCAAGACGGCGGCACTGGGCGCCGAGGCGCATCAGGACCTACCGTTCGAGCAATTGGTCGAAGCCTTGCGCCCTGAGCGCAACCTGAGCCATAGCCCGTTGTTCCAGGTGTTGTACAACCACCAGAGCGCCGGCCGCCAAGCCATCCCGCAACTGCCGGGGCTGGTGATCAAGGCCCAGGAGTGGGAAAGCCGTACCGCCCAGTTCGACTTGACCCTCGACACCCTGGACGCCGACGGCGAGCTCAGTGCAACCCTCACTTACGCCACCGACCTGTTCGACGCAAGCACTGCACAGCGTATGGCCGCTCACTGGCTGAACTTGCTGCAAGGTATCGTCGCCGA
>NZ_JACAOX010000066.1:0-1766 GCF_013386015.1 Pseudomonas sp. B6001 | reverse complement strand
TGCTGCAAGGTATCGTCGCCGATCCGCAACGGCGCATCGGGGAATTGCCGCTGCTGGACGCGACCGAGCAACAGCACAACATCGCCCAGTGGAACCCCGGCCCGCGCAGCTTCCCAAGCGACACCTGCGCCCATCAACTGATCGCCGAGCAGGCCCGTCAACGGCCTGACGCCGTGGCCCTGCGTTTCCACGGCCAGACCCTGACCTACGCCGAACTGAATGCCCAGGCCAACCGCCGTGCGCATCAGTTGATCGCTCACGGCGTGGGGCCGGACGTGCTGGTGGGCCTGGCCGCGGAGCGGGGTATCGAGATGATCGTCGGCCTGCTGGCGATCCTCAAGGCCGGCGGCGCCTATGTGCCGCTCGACCCAACCTACCCGCAGGACCGCCTGGCCTACATGATGCAAGACAGCGGCATCCAGCTGCTGCTGGCCCAGGCGTCGCTGACCGGTCAATTACCGGTGCCTGACGGCGTGAAAACCCTGCTGCTGGATACCGACGTCAGCGCCTTTGCCGACAGCGACCCGCAAGTCGTCGTGGATCCTTCGAACCTCGCCTACGTGATCTACACCTCCGGTTCCACCGGCAACCCCAAAGGCACCTTGCTTGCGCACCACAACATCCTGCGTCTGTTCGCGGCCACTGAACCGTGGTTCGGTTTCGGCCCGCAGGACGTCTGGAGCCTGTTTCACTCCTATGCTTTCGACTTCTCGGTCTGGGAAATTTTCGGCGCACTGCTGCACGGTGGCGAGCTGCTGATCGTGCCGTACGACGTCAGCCGCTCGCCCCAGGAATTCCTCGACCTGTTGTGCGACGCGGGCGTCACGGTGCTCAACCAGACGCCGTCGGCGTTCAAACAGTTGATGCACGTGGCTTGTGCCGACTCACGGGCCAATGCCCTGCGCTACGTGGTATTCGGCGGCGAGGCGCTGGACGTCAAGAGCCTGCGCCCATGGTTCGAACGGTTTGGCGACAGCGCGCCACAGCTGATCAACATGTACGGCATCACCGAAACCACGGTGCACGTCACCTACCGTCCGCTGTCGGTGGCTGATCTCGAGCTGGACGCCAGCAGCCCGATTGGCGAACCGATAGCCGACCTGTCGTGGTACCTGCTCGACGGTGAACTGAACCCGGTGGCCAAAGGCTGCATCGGTGAACTGTATGTTGGCCGCGCCGGCCTGGCCCGGGGCTACCTGAAGCGTGGCGACCTGACGGCACTGCGTTTTATTCCCGACCCGTTCGGCGAAAGCGGTGCGCGGTTGTACCGCACCGGTGACCTGGCGCAATACCGCAGCGACGGGGTGATCGAGTACATCGGCCGGATTGACCATCAGGTGAAAATCCGTGGCTTCCGTATCGAACTGGGTGAAATTGAAGCGCGCCTGAACGCCCTGGCGGCGGTGCGCGAGGCCGTGGTGTTGGCCCAGGAAGGGCTGAACGGCCAGCAATTGGTGGCTTACGTGATCCCGGCGCAAGGCGCCGAGGATGCAGGCGCCCTCAAGGCGCAGTTGAAAGCGGACCTGCCGGACTACATGGTACCGACGCACCTGCTGTTCCTGAATGAATGGCCACTGACCGCCAACGGCAAGCTCGACCGCAAGGCCCTGCCGCAGCCGGACGCAAGCCAGGTACAGCACGAATACGTGGCGCCGCAAAGCGCGCTGGAACAGCAAATCGCAACCGTCTGGCAAGACGTGCTGAAACTGGAACGGGTTGGCCTCACCGACAACTTCTTCGAACTGGGTGGCGACTCGATTATCTCG
>NZ_JACAOX010000065.1:0-350 GCF_013386015.1 Pseudomonas sp. B6001 | reverse complement strand
TGATTCATTGAAGAAGACGATAAAGAAGCAGCCCGAAATTGGGTCTGTAGCTCAGTTGGTTAGAGCGCACCCCTGATAAGGGTGAGGTCGGCAGTTCGAATCTGCCCAGACCCACCAATTTTGTGTGGGAAACGCCTGTAGAAATACGGGGCCATAGCTCAGCTGGGAGAGCGCCTGCCTTGCACGCAGGAGGTCAACGGTTCGATCCCGTTTGGCTCCACCACTACTGCTTCTGTCTTGAAAGCTTAGAAATGAGCATTCCATCGATGTGATGGTGAATGTTGATTTCTAGTCTTTGATTAGATCGTTCTTTAAAAATTTGGGTATGTGATAGAAAGATAGACTGAACG
>NZ_JACAOX010000064.1:0-1967 GCF_013386015.1 Pseudomonas sp. B6001 | reverse complement strand
AAAAACTCGGTGGTCTGGCCGTTGAGGATTTTGGCGATGCGCCGACCAAACGGATCGTAGCGATATGCGGCCCCGGTACCGTCCGGCTGGGTGACGCTGATCAGTCGGTGCTGGCTGTCGTAGCGGTATTCAGTGACCAGTTGCTGAGCCCGACCTCGGCGTTCGCGCAGGAGGTTGCCGAAAGCGTCGTAGTCGTAATGGCGGTCACCTTGCATCAACAGGCGATTGCCTTTGACGACGCTCGGACCGACGCGGTCTTGCATCAGCAGGTTGCCCGCCGGATCGTGGACGAAGCGTTCCTGCAGGTCGTGCGAGTGGTTGGCGCGGGTCAGGCGGTCGAGTGGGTCGTAGTGGTAGTCGTGCTGACCTTTTCGAGTGTCGAGGATGCGGGTGAGGTTGCCGCGTTTGTCGTAGTTGTATTGGCGGCGCTGGTAGCGTTGTTCCTGTTGGGTGATTGCGTGGGCGTGCAGGCGGCCCTGGTCGTCATAGTGGTAGTGGCTGAGGAGTTGGCCCTGCTGGCGTTGGTGTTCGCGGCCGGATTTGAACAGGTGCGAGGTGAGCAGGTTACCGTTGAGTTCGACGGTGGCGAGGTCGCCGCCTTTGTCGTGGTGAAAGGTGAGGCGGTTGTTATCCGGAAGGCGTAGTTTTTCGAGTTGGCCGCATTCGTCGTATCCATAGCGCAACGTGCCCCAGCCCTGGTGTTCGGCGGTGAGGCGGTTTTGCAGGTCGTATTCGTAATGCAGCGGCCAATGACCGTCGTCGACGCTGAGGAGATTGCCGAGGCGGTCGTAGGTGTAATCGACAATGCTGCGGTCGGGCAGGGTTTTTCTTACGAGGCGACCGGCAGCATCGCGCGCATAACCGGTAACCAACTGACTGCCGTCATCGCCGTATTCGGTCTTTTCCAGCAGATGCCCGGCGAGGTCGTAGGCATAGGCGGTGCGGCGGCCATCAAACCCGGTTTCCTGCTGGATCAGGCCGTTGGCGTGATAGTCGAGCCGATAGGTTTCGCCGACCTCGTTTTCAATCTCGGTCAGTAACAGCCGAACATTGTCATAACGGTATTTAAGCTGTGTACCGTCGGGGTTAATCCGACGGCTGATCAGGTGCAAACCATCGGCGTATTCGTAGCGGGTGACGCGGCCCAACTCGTCGCGCTCAGCAGTGATTTTTCCGTACGGGTTGTAGCTGAATTCGCGTGTGGCCCCGTCAGGCTGAATCACTTTCAGCAAACGACCTACGGCGTCCCACTGATACTGGGTCAGCGCGCCATGCTCATCCTCGCAAGCCACCTGCCGCCCCAGCTCGTCATAGCGATAACGCCGCACACCACCATTCGCCAGTTTTTCCTCAATGAGCTGGCCGCGTTCGTTCCAGATAAAGCGTTGGCTGCTGTTATCCGGATACCAAACACCCGTGAGCTTTCCGTGTTGGGTGTAGGTGTATTCGGTGTAATTGCCGTCCGGATCAGTCTTGCGAGTGATATCGCCTTGATCGTTACGCTGGTATTTCCACACCGCGTCACCACGGCGCACAACCCGTACGAACCCGTTGTCATGCTCGTAGGAGGTGGGTGCAT
Source organism: Pseudomonas sp. B6001 (assembly GCF_013386015.1). Lineage (NCBI taxonomy): Bacteria > Pseudomonadati > Pseudomonadota > Gammaproteobacteria > Pseudomonadales > Pseudomonadaceae > Pseudomonas > Pseudomonas sp. B6001. The sequence continues at coordinate 388 of NZ_JACAOX010000064.1, read as the reverse complement.
CGTCACCGGGAAACAGCGCAATCAACCGACCGGCTTCGTCGTACTGATACGCCGTCACCGCTCCCAGCGGATTCTGCTCTACCGTCAGCCGGCCTTTTTCGTCGTAGGATTTGAAGTGCTGCGCGCCGTCCGGATCGATTCGCTGCACCAGCCGTGCGCGCTGGTCGTGTACGTAGACTTCCTGGCTGCCATCGGCGTTGTGCACGGTGACCGTGCCGTTGTCATCCCACACATACCGTGTGTCCATCTGCGAAAAACTGGCCCAGTGCCGGACGCACCTTGCCGCCTTGCCGGACCGTTCCCACTCCCAGAAGAAACTCGCCCCACCGGCCAGTTCCCGCTCCAGGATCACCTGCTGATCGTCGTACCGATAACGCTCGCTTTCGCC
>NZ_JACAOX010000063.1:7724-8855 GCF_013386015.1 Pseudomonas sp. B6001 | reverse complement strand
TCAGCATCGGCATCGGCGTCCGTATCATCAATATCAACAGCGATCACAGAAGCCGGAACAGACTCGTTGCCTGCTGCATCGGTCAATGTGACAGCCAGTGTTTCGCCGTTAACCTGAAGCGGATCCAGGGTGACTTGAAAATTACCGTCGTCGCCGACCGTGCCAGTGCCGATCACGTTGCCATCGGCGTCTTTCACGGTAACGGTCGCGCGCGGTTCGCCCTTGCCGGTGACGGTGCTGCCATCTTCGCCAACCACCAGGTTGGTTGGGGCATCCGGGGCGATGGTGTCCCCCGCGATGACGATGCCTGGCAGGGATTCCTTGCCCGAGAAGTTGCGCAGGAACACGCGTAGCCGCTCGCCATTGATGTGCAGCGAGTTCAGTTGCACCAGGAATGTGCCGTCATCTGCCACTGTTCCGCTGCCGACCACTTCACCAGCATCGTTGAGGACGATGACTTTGTGGGCCGCGGCGCCTTCACCGCTGAGCGTGTCACCCACGTCACTGATTGCCAGGTTGCGCGGCGCAAGCGGTGTCTCAATATCGGCGACAACCAGCGCACCCGGAGCCGACTCATTGCCGGCAGCGTCTTTGAGCGTGATCGCCAGGCTTTCGCCTTCGGGCGCGGGTGTGTCGAGCGAAACCTGGAAATTGCCATCCGCGCCGACGGTGCCCGTACCGATCACGTTGCCGCTGGCATCCTTGATGCTCACGGCAGCGTTCGGTTCACCTTTACCGCTGACAGTTGCGCCATCGGCACTGATCACCAGGTTGGTCGGCGCATCCGGGGCGGTGCTGTCGCCCGCCACCACGGGGCTGGCGGACGATTCATTGCCGGCAGCATCCTTGAGGGTGACTTGCAGGGTTTCGCCATTGGTTTGCGCAGTTCCCAGGGTGACCTGGAAGTTGCCTTCAGCATCCACGGTGCCGGTGCCGAGGACCTCGCCATTGGCATCCTTGATGATCACGGTCGAATTAGGCTCGCCCTTACCGCTGACGGTTGTACCGTCTGCACTGACGGCCAAACCGTTCGGTGCGGCGGGGGCGGTTGTATCACCCGCTACCACAGACGCAGGTTGCGATTCCTGACCCGCTGCATCCTTGAGGACGACTTGCAGGGTTTCGCCATTG
>NZ_JACAOX010000063.1:5707-7687 GCF_013386015.1 Pseudomonas sp. B6001 | reverse complement strand
GTGCCAGGCTGACCTTTACCGCTGACCACCGTGCCCGCGCTGTTGACCGACAAACCGGTCGCAGCACCGGGTGCAGGAACTGGCGTTTGATGATGATGGCCACCACCACCGCCACCACCGCTCAATGCCGCGGCGGTACCGCCGACGGCGAGGATGCCCAAGCCCCACAGCACCCAGTCCGGCACCGCACTGTCAGCGGCAATGGCTGCCACACCCAGGTCGTCCAGGGTCGAGATTTCGGTGAAGTTGAAACCCGAATACGGCGTGGAATAGTTGCCGAGCAACAATGTTCCGTCGGCATTTTCCAGTACCAGTTGGTTAGCGGAGCCGTCGGCTCCCACCACAAAAAAGTTCTGAATGGTGATGGTTTCTCCAGACTTTAGAGTGACCACCAGATTTTGGCCGGACTGTTGAAACGATTGAACGCTTTCTTGTCCGAACGGCAGTTTTACAATGCTGGTTCCCTTGAGGCTGGCGTTGCCAAAGGCATGCTCTGTCGCCGTCCCCGTTGCCTTGTCGACAATAGTTATGTTTTTCATCTCTCACCCGTTTTTTATATGGACACACGTATTTCAGCGCGAGCGAATGCCCACGACGGTAGTTACCGCCGAGCACGAAACTCTTTTTGCGTTTATATAGGACTGGTCAGGATTTACAGCGATCAACCGACGCCGGTTTCTTCACGACATTGCAGACCCACACGCGTGCGCTTGCAACACGCTGACACCGAATGAGGTGGCACATCCTTGGCGTCAGAATAAGCCTGCCCGGGCCTTGGGCTGGACTGCATCGCAGCCCAGAGGTCGAACAACCGGGAGAGGTGGCGGGCCAGGATGCGGGCTTTTTCAAGTTCCAGGGCGGCCTCGTTCGATGAGGCCGATAGCCCTGGGAAACCCGATGTACGCATCCATTCGCTAGCCATCTCTGACACACCTGCACAACTTTGAAAGTACAACGCTTCGGCGGAAGTTATCGAGACGCAGCAACCATGACAACGCTCGCAAAACCGATACTAGCGAGGCAATAGTCAACATCAAAGAGAAATGTAAACACGCAATAAACATGGGTGTTTAATGAGGGAAGCCACGACAAACCGAACACACATAACTGAGAAATCAATTATAACGGCATGATAATCGAGCGCCCCATGGACACTCACCAAATGAATAACCCATGATCAAAAACATGATATTTCAGCGTCACACCTGAAACTTGTAAAAGTTTATTTCACAACTATAACAATGCAAAAAAACCTTATCCCTAGGCATTAGTCGATAAGTAATACCGCCCTCCCACAAACGTCGCGAAGGGGTTTATTCAGGCCAAAAAAAAGCACCAGTAGTGAGCTGGTGCTGGAAGGTCTACGCAGTAAAAATCAGGGGCCCACAGTGAAGAAGGACAATTGCCCTACTTTGGTTTTCGATAGCTGTTGATGATCGCCGAGAAGTCCTTGCCCCCTTCCCCACGTTGGCTCATCGATTGATACAACTGCTGCGCCACTGCGCCGAGGATCACCGGCTGGTGTGCCTGGCGGGCCGCTTCAGTGGCCAGTCCCAGATCCTTGAGCATCAGTTCTGCACCAAACCCACCGGTATAACCCCGGGACGACGGCGCCGTCTCGATAATCCCGGGCCATGGGTTGTAGGTGTCCGAACTCCAGCAGCGCCCGGTGGAGCTGTTGATGATTCCCGCCAACACTTGGGTGTCGATGCCCAGCGCATCGCCCAGGGCCATGGCTTCGCTGACGCCGACCATGGTGATACCCAGCAGCAGGTTGTTGCAGATCTTGGCGATTTGCCCGGTGCCGACTTCGCCGCAATGGACGATGTTGCGGCCCATCTGTGCCAGCACCGGTTGCAGGGTGGCGAACAGTTCCGGGGTGGCGCCGACCATGAAGGTCAACGTCCCGGCCTGGGCACCGCCGGTGCCGCCGGACACTGGAGCATCCGCCATCACCACGCCTTGTTTCGCTGCCGCCGC
>NZ_JACAOX010000063.1:2790-5700 GCF_013386015.1 Pseudomonas sp. B6001 | reverse complement strand
CCACCGCCGGCACGCCTTTGCCGATGCCGGCGAGCACGCCGTCTTCACCGAGCCACACACTGCGCACATGGGCCGCAGCCGGGAGCATGGTCACCACCAACTCGGCGCCTTCGGCTGCCGCGCGCGGTGAAGCGCTGATGGTGCCGCCCAGTTCCGCCAGTTCCTTGAGCACGGTCTGGTTCAGGTCGAACAGGTTCAGCGCATGGCCAGCCTTGATCAGGTTGCGCGCCATCGGCGCGCCCATGTTGCCCAGGCCGATAAATGCAATCTTCATGGTCGTCTCCTTGATCAGCGCAGGTTGATGGTGGTGTTGACGCCATCGTTGACGCTGTCGTCGTCGAACCAGCGGCTGGTGACGGTTTTGGTCTGGGTGTAGAACTGCACCACTTGCTTGCCGTACGGGCCCAGGTCGCCGAGTTTCGAACCACGGGAACCGGTGAAGCTGAAGAACGGAACCGGCACGGGGATCGGGATGTTGATGCCGACCTGGCCCACATCGATTTCGCTCTGGAATTTACGCGCCGCCGCGCCGCTCTGGGTGAACAGGCCGGTGCCGTTGCCGAACGGGTTGGCGTTGACCAGGGCGATGGCTTGGTCGAGGGTGTCGACTTCCAGCACCACCAGCACCGGGCCGAAGATTTCCTGGGTGTAGATCTGCATGTCGGTGGTCACGCCGGAGAACAACGTCGGGCCGACGAAATTGCCGTCCTCGAAACCCGGCACCTTGATGCCGCGGCCATCCAGCTCCAGCTTGGCACCTTCTTTTACGCCGCTTTCGATCAGGTCGAGAATGCGTGCCTTGGCGCGCTTGGAGATAACCGGACCCACATCGGTACCGGCTTCGCTGCCGGCGTTCACCTTGAGCTTTTGCGCCAGGGCCTTGAGGTCCGGCAGCCATTGCTTGGCCGCGCCTACCAGCACCACCACGGAAGTTGCCATGCAACGCTGACCCGCCGCACCGAAACCCGCGCCGACCAGGGCGTTCAGGGTTTGTTCGCGATTGGCATCCGGCAGCACCACGGCGTGGTTCTTGGCGCCCATCATGGATTGCACGCGCTTGCCGTGTTTACCGGCGAGGTCGTAGACGTGAGTCCCCACGGCGGTCGAACCGACGAAGGACACGGCCTTGATATCTTTGTGGGTGCACAGCGCATCCACCACGTCCTTGCCGCCGTGAACCACGTTCAGCACGCCGGCTGGCACCCCGGCTTCCAGCGCCAGTTCAACCAGCAGCAGGGTCGACAGCGGGTCCTGTTCCGATGGCTTGAGTACGAACGTGTTACCGCAGGCAATGGCCATCGGGAACATCCACAGCGGAATCATTGCCGGGAAGTTGAACGGGGTGATGCCGGCGCACACGCCGATCGGCTGGCGCAGGGTGTAGGTATCCACACCGCCGGCGACGTTTTCAGCGAATTCGCCCATCTGCAGGGTGCCGATGGAGCACGCGTGCTCGACCACTTCCAGGCCACGGAAAATGTCGCCTTCAGCGTCGGCAATGGTCTTGCCCTGCTCGGCACTCAGGACCACGGCGATGCGCTTGGAGTGCTCGCGGATCAAGGCTTGCAGCTTGAGCATGATGCGCATGCGTGCACCGATCGGCGTCAGCTTCCAGGTCTGGAAGGCGCGATGGGCGGCGTCGATGGCAGCGTTGACTTCTTCAGGGGTGGAAAACGGTACGCGGGCCAGCACTTGCTGGGTAGCGGGGTTGACGATGTCTTGCCATTCGGTGGTCCTGGATTCGACCCACTCGCCGTTGATCAGCAGCTTGACCTGTTTTACGGAAATATCGGCAGATGCGTTCATGTGGTCTCCAATTCTTGTAGGTATGCAGAGAACCAAGGCGTTGAATCGCCTTGAGGATGAGGCGTTCGGACTGTTTTTGGAGTATAGATGTGCAAACTTCTAATAAGAACGCACATAAAAGCCGGTCCAATATGCAAAAAAACATCACGTCACTGGGCTCCCTGAACTGGGATGACCTGAAGTTTTTCCTCGAAGTCGCGCGTACCCGCAAGGCCAGCGTCGCCGCCAAGCGCCTGGCGGTGGACTACACCACGGTGTCGCGGCGCATTACCTCCCTTGAAGGATCCTTGGGCACTCTCCTGTTTGAAAAATCCCGGACCAACGGCTTCGTATTGACCACCGAAGGCCAGCGCCTGCTGGGTTACGCCGAGTCCATCGAAAGCACGTTGCACATGGCCTGCGAACAGGTCTCCGGCTCCGGCGTGGCGCTGTCCGGCCACGTGCGCATGGGCTGTACCGAAGGGTTCGGCAGCTTCTTCGTTACCCCGCAACTGAGCCACTTCGTCGACACCTACCCGGCGATCTCGGTGGACATCCTGCCCCTGCCCCACTTCATCAGCCTGTCCAAGCGCGAGGCGGATATCGTCATCGCCCTGGAACGGCCGGAGCATGGGCCGTACGTGTGCTGCAAGCTGTGCGACTACAAGCTGCAGCTGTACGCGACGCAGGAATACCTGGACCAGCACCCGCCCATCCGCCGGGCAGCGGACCTGGCCGAGCATCCGTTTATCAGCTACGTGGATGATTTAGCGTTCAGTTCGGAGCTGCTGTACCTGGCCAATGTGGTGCCCGGCGCCAGCGCCAGTTTGCGCAGCACCAGCGTGATTGCGCAGTATGTGGCGGCGCAGCAAGGGCGCTCGCTGGCGATCCTGCCGTGCTTTTTGGCGGCACAGGACCCGCGGTTGCTGCCGGTGCTGGGCAAGGAGATCAATATCACGCGGCAGTTCTGGATGTACTGCCGCGAGGACTTGAGGAAGTTGAAACGGATCACCCTGCTGTGGGATTACATCCGTGAGGTGACGGAGCAGAATCAGCCGTTGTTGATGGGGGAAACGCGGGAGATGGTGTTTGCCGATTAAATAAAATGTGGGAGCCGGGCTTGCC
>NZ_JACAOX010000063.1:0-2775 GCF_013386015.1 Pseudomonas sp. B6001 | reverse complement strand
CCACATTGATTGCATTCCAACTCGAATTGCCCGAAAGCCAGACTAGTCCGCAATCACCACAATCGACACCCGGCGATTCTCGGTGCGCCCCGCCGCTGTCGCGTTGGACGCCACCGGCTCGCTGCTGCCCAGTCCGCGCAGTTGTACGTTTTCTTCTTTCATCCCAACGCCTGCCAACACGTGCGCGACGCTTTTGGCTCGGCGCAGGGACAGTTGCTGGTTGTAGGTTTCCTTGCCCGAGGCGTCGGTGTGGCCGTCGACCCGCACGCGCTCAATGCCCACGCCCAGCAGCGCCTTGCCGATGCGCTGGACGATCTCGGTGCTGGGGGCATTCAGACTTTCGACGTCGCTGCCAAACAGCACCTTGCCCGAGAGGCCGAAGGCCCAGCCTTCGTCAGTCAGTTCAAAACCCTGCTGTTTGAGCACGGCGATTTGCGCCGGTGTCAGGCCTTTTGGCGGCGGGGTCTGGCAGCCGCTCAGGGCGAGCAGAGCCACGAGCAAGGTGATGAATAAAAAGCGTGCGGTCGAGAACAAGGGATCAACTCCTGTGTTGAACGTCGGCGGCGGGGGACTCCGATTCCGCCGTTTGCTGGCCACCCTGGGAAAGCCGTTTGGCCTGGTACATCGCCGCATCGGCGGCGTTGAGCAGGTTACCGGGGGTGGCGCCATGATCGGGGTAGACGGCGATGCCGATACTGAGTGAGGTCAATACGTGGGCGTCGCCGGGCAGCGCAATGGGCGCGTCCATGCTGGCGATGATTTTTTCGGCAATGCGCTGGGCGTCCTCAAGTCGGTGCAGAGGCGACAGCAAGATGGCGAATTCATCGCCGCCCAGGCGTGCCACCAGGTCGTCTTCACGCAGTTGCGCACGAATGCGCGTAGCCACTGCCACCAATACCGCATCGCCGGCGGCGTGGCCAAAGTTGTCGTTGATGTCTTTAAAGCGGTCGCTGTCGAGGAACAAGACCGCTACTTTCTCGTTGAGCTTGGCGGCGCTGCGCAGGGCGCGGATCAGCCGACCTTCGAAGAACGCACGGTTGGGCAGCCCGGTCAGGCTGTCGTGGCTGGCCTGGTGGGCGAGGGTTTCGTTTTCGCTTTGCAGGTGGGTCTGCCAGGCCTCCAGTTCGTCGAGCAGGGCATTGAAGTCATTGCCCAGGCTGTCGAGTTCGGCGATTTTCGCCGGCGGTACGCGTCGGTCAAAGGCCCGCTCGCTTCGGGCGGCGTGGGCCACCGAGGCCAGGCTGTGCAACGGCCCGGTGATGCCGCGTAACAAACGCCGCGCCAGGTACAGTGCAACCCAGGCGCTGAGGGCGGTGCACACCAGAATCCCGGCAAGGCCGCTGAGCAGGAAGCGCAACAGGCTGCCGCCGTGGCCGGTCAGGTGCACGCTGCCGATGACCTGGCCCTGGTGCAGGATCGGCTGGGTGATGGGTTGTTCGAGCAGGGCATGCGCCAACTGCAGCTCAATCATCGACAGCATCCCGGTTTCAGGGCGCTCCCAATGGGCCAGTTGCTTGCCGTCGACGTTGAAGACTTCCGCCTCGGCCACTTCTTCCTCAGAGGCGATCACGCCCAACGCCTCGGTGGCCGCCGCGCTGTCGTTGAACACCACGGCCGCTTCCACGGTGTAGTTGATGGAGCGGGCGATCAGGTGCAGATTGTGGTCGGCATACACCCGCAGCGCGAGCACGCCGAGCAGGGTCAGGGAGATACTGGCCATGCTGACGGCCATCAGCGCCAGGCTCAGGTGCCCGCGCCCGATCACTGAACGCAAGGTAGGACGCACTGGCGCCTTATCGACACTCATGACCCCGGCGCTCGACGTCGGGACAGCTGCAGCACACTCGGATGAATGCGCACACCGCTACGGGCAACGGAATCCAGGTTGACCTCGAACGACACCTGTTCGTCGGCTACCCGCAGGCAGAACAGGCTGCCCACGGTGCATTGGTCGCCGCCTTCGCTGATGCTGAGCACTGGATGGCCGATCAATGCCGCGAACAGGCGGCTGCGCTCGTCGCTGGTCAATTGGCCGATGTACACGGCATCGCAGGCATTGGCGATGTCTGGATGGTCGGCCAGCAAACGCTGCACCACTACCGGACGGCCGGTAGCCTGGGTGGTGCCTTTGACCAGGTCATCGGTGTATTGGGTTGGCCCGACGATGCACAAACGCAATTGCGCGGGCTCTACCGGCCAGCGGGCGTAACTGAGAATTCCCAGGACCACTTGGGTGACGGCCTTGGCCCGCTGATCGGCCATGCCGGCAGGCGGCTGGGCAAAAACGAGGGGCGTGAACACGCACAGAAGCGCCAACAGCAGCATTCGTCTCCAGCTCAAACTTCGCTCTGTGGGCGAGACAGCCACGTTCATGCAGCGATTCTCTTTGATCTTCTCGGGATGATGCCGCAACGATAGCACAACGGCGGAAAACCCCCGAGGTGACACCCAGGAGGATTCCGACATTTTATTAAGAAAAATCACACATTTGGATCAGAAAATTTAGATGTCCCATCGGTCAGCTTCTTTGACGATCAAGTGCCCAGTTCCAGCATCAGCCCACTCAAGCGTTTCACCTTGCGGCTCACAGCCTCTTCGAATACGCCACCCCGGGGTTCGATCAGGCTGAACCAGTCCTTGGCGCGGGTGATGCCGGTGTAGATCAGCTCTTTGGTGAGCACCGGGTTCAAGGCGTCCGGCAAAATCAGTGCGGTGTGGGTGAATTCAGAGCCCTGAGATTTGTGCACCGTCATCGCGTAGACGGTTTCGACGTCG
>NZ_JACAOX010000062.1:0-8145 GCF_013386015.1 Pseudomonas sp. B6001 | reverse complement strand
GCCGACAGGCGGGGCAGAGCGCTTTGGTTACTTTGCCGCTTTTGCAAAGTGACTCGCTGTAAGAGCGAAACCATAAGCCGCCGTTACCCAAATAACGGATATGTACACCAAAAAATCAGGGTTTCACCCGCCCCTTGAGCATCCCATGATTCACCAAAAGCGTCCGCATGGCATTGCGCGTCACCCCCAACAACTCCGCCGTACGCAACTGATTAAACCCACAAAACGCAAACGCCTCCCGCACGATCAAATCCTCGATATCGTGCAACAACGAATCCCCCGGCACCTCGAACAACCGCAGCAACTGCTCCCGCACCACCTCCTGCGGAATCCTCGGCGCCCCGCTGTTAACGCTGGCATGCATCGCACTCAGCCCCGCGGAAAACTTCAAGTGCGACGGCATGATCGGCCTGTCCCCAGCCACCAAAAGCGCCAGGTGCACCACATTCTCCAGCTCACGAATATTCCCCGGCCACGGATAATCCAGCAACGCCTGGGTCGCCGACTCCGACAACATCGGCTCGGCGATTTTCAGCCTGGCACTGTAGAGCCGCCGAAAATGCTCAACCAACGGCAGGATGTCCAGCGGCCGCTCACGCAACGGCAACACCTGCACCTGCGCCACGTTGATGCGATAGAACAGGTCAAGGCGAAAGTTGCCCGCCTCCACCGCCTGCTCCAGGTCGATGTTGGTGGCCGTCACCAGCCGGATATTGATCTTGATCGGCTTGCGCGACCCCACTCGCACCACTTCCTGCTCCTGCAATACCCGCAGCAGCTTCACCTGCAACGGCAGCGGCAAGTCACCGATCTCATCGAGGAACAGGGTCCCGCCATCGGCTTCTTCAAACCAGCCGATCCGCCGCCCCGAGGCCCCGGAAAACGAGCCGGCCTCATGCCCAAAAAATTCGCTTTCCGCAAGGTTCTCGCTGATGGCCCCACAGTTCACCGGCACAAACGCACCGGTGCGGCCGCTGGCGCTGTGGATATAGCGCGCCACCAGCTCCTTGCCGGTGCCGGTCTCGCCATTGATCAACACCGGTGCTTCACTGGGGCCGACACGTTGCAAATATTCGAGCAGTTGCAGGGAACGCGGGTCGGCAAACACCAGCGCCTTGGCGCGAATCGACAACGGGTCTTTTTCGCCCTGGGGCAAAGTCAGGATCGGCGTGGGATGCCCGTGGGGACGGTTCATGAAGAGTATTTCCCGGCGACGAGGTGAAGGTACGTAAGGGAACTTTACTCAGTCGCGCATATAACTAGAAATATTAAAAATTCATTAGTACATAACCGTTTATCGACGATGCGCCAGCGACCTCACGCAATGATCCCCCAGGCTTTGCACGCCCTGGACCAGCACCACCAACACAATCACCGTCACCACCATGATCTGGTTATTGAAACGCTGGTACCCATAACGAATCGCCAGGTCCCCCAGGCCGCCACCGCCAATCACCCCGGCCATGGACGAAAAGCCGATCAGCATCACCAGGGTCAGGGTCAACCCCGCAAGCAACGCAGGCAGCGCCTCCGGCAGCAGCACCTTGAAGATCACATGCCGAATATCCCCGCCCATGGCGACAATGGCTTCGATGCGACCCTTGTCCACTTCGTCCAACGCGTTCTCGACAATCCGCGCAAAAAACGGAAAGGCACCAATGGTGATCGGCACCACGGCGGCAGTGCTGCCCAATGTGGTGCCGACGATCAGCCGGGTCAGTGGAATCAAGGCAATCAGCATCACCACAAAGGGCAATGAGCGGCCCAGGTTGATCACCGCACCCAGCACACGGTTCACCCGTGGCAGCGGGAACAGCCCGCCGCGGCGACTGACAAACAGCAGCACCCCCAGGGGCAGGCCGATCAGCAAGGTAAAGACCGCCGCCAGCAGCACCATGTACAGGGTTTCGCCAGTGGCCGCGAGCAGCAGTTGCAGGATGTCGTTCCAGTCCGTTTTCATACTGCCCTCACCGCTGGCAGGCTGGGGGCCAGTGAGCGGCCCAGGCTTGAGGCGGGGTCGGCCTGCAATTGAATCAGGCTGCCGCTTTCCACCACACGCCCATTGGCCAGGGATACCGCGCTGTCGCAGATAGCCTTGACCACATCCAGCTCGTGGGTGATCAACACGATGGTCACCCCCAGTTGCCGATTGATACTGCGCAGCAGTTCCAGGATCGACGCGGTGGTTTCCGGTTCGAGGGCGCTGGTGGCTTCGTCCGACAGCAAATAATCCGGGCGCGCCGCCAGTGCCCGGGCGATGCCGACGCGCTGCTTCTGGCCGCCGGACAGTTGCGACGGAAACGCCAGCGCCTTGTCACTCAGGCCGACCAGTTCCAGCAATTCCTTGACCCGGGCAACGCGCTCGGCCTTGGGCTGACCGGCGATTTCCAGGGGCACCGCCACATTGTCGGCGACGTTGCGTGAATGCAGCAGGTTGAAACCCTGGAAGATCATGCCGATACGCTGGCGTTGCTGGCGCAGTTGCTTGTCACTGAGCAGCGTCAGGTCCTGGCCGTCCATGAGGATGCGCCCGGAAGTCGGGCGCTCCAGCAGGTTCAGGCAGCGCAGCAAAGTACTCTTGCCCGCCCCGCTCCGCCCCACGATCCCGAAGATCGAACCGTCGGCAATCTGCAATGACACGTTATCCAGCGCCGGCGGCTGGCCATCGGCGTAGGTTTTGCTGACCCGCTCGACGACGATCATTCGACAGCTACCGGAATCACCGAGCCTGCATATTTCTCGGTGATGAACTTGGCCACCTCCGGCGAATTCAGGTCCTTGGCCAGCTGTTTGATCCGTGGGTCGTCCTGCAATTTCGGGGTGGTCACGAGGATATTCGCGTAGGGATTGCCCTGGGCTTTTTCCAGCCCAAGGGCATCCTTGGCCGGTGACAGGCCGGCCTCGAGGGCGTAGTTGCCATTGATCACGGCGAGGTCGACATCATCCAGGGCACGAGGAATCTGTGGTGATTCGATCTCGAGGATCTTCAGGTGCCTGGGGTTCTCGGCAATGTCCTTGGGCGTTGCCTGGTCCTTGGCCGGGTCGTTGAAACCGGGCTTGAGCGTGATCAGGCCGTTGGCTTGCAGCAGGTACAGCGCACGGCTCAGGTTGGTGACGTTGTTGGGCACGGCCACGGTGCCTTTATCCGGCACCTGGGCAAAGCTGGTGTGGCGATGGGAATAGATACCCAGCGGCTCGATATGCACGGTGGCCGCCACTGTGAATTTCTGGCCGAGAGCCTGTTCCTGGGAGTGCAGGTACGGCAAGTGCTGGAAGTAGTTGGCGTCCACATCACCGTGGGCCAGCAGTTCATTGGAGTTCACGCCGTTGGGGATTTCGATGATTTTCAGCTGCAGCTGCGGGTCGAGCTTCTGCACGTATTCGAGGATTTGCGCGTGGGGAATCGGGTCCGCCGCCACACGCAGGGCCTCGGCGGCCTGGGCGTCGAAGGAGGCAATCAGGACGGCCAGGGCCAGGGCTGTTTTCTTGAGCATGGTGATGTTCCTTATCAGGCGGACAGGGCTTGGGGAATCGTGGCATCGGCGTAAAACCGTTGGGCGACATCCGGATGGGAACGCAGGCGGCCCTTGAGGTAGTTCCAGCCGACGTCCCGCAGCAGCGGGTTACGCGGGTCACTGGTGGGGCCGTGGGCATCGCGCAGCAACTCGGGCGGCAACTGATACACCGGCACCACCGCGTCCAGTTGCGCACCGAGGAAAAACGCCAGGGACAAACGCTCGCTGCCCAGGGGCGGCGATTCGACCCGGTGCACCGTGGCACGCAGGTAGCCGTTGGTGGCCAGTTCCAGCAACTCGCCGATGTTCACCACCAGGGTGTCGGGGCGCGGCAAGGCGTCGATCCAGCGGCCCTCCTCCACTTCCACTTGCAGGCCGGCCTGCCGGTCTTGCAGGAGGAAGCTGAGAAAGCCGGAATCCTTGTGGGCGCCGACGCCCTGGCGACTCTGCTGGGCGTGGCGGCCGGGGTAGCGGATCAGCTTGATGTGTTCGTTGGGCTTGGCGCCATACAGCGGGTCGAAAGCATTTTCCGGCAGCGACAAGGCCTGGGCAAAGGCGCGCAACAAGCGCAGGGACATCTGCGTCATCGCCTGCTGCCAGGCCAGTAACAAGGGCTTGAGTTCAGGCAACGCGGCAGGCCACTGGTTGGGGCCTTGCAGGCGCGACCAGGCCGGTGAATCCGGGCCTTGCTGCAGCGGCTCGCGCTCGGCGCCGAGGTCGAACTGTTCACGCAGGTCCGGCTGCCCCCGGGGTAATCTCCGACGCGGCGCGGTTGTAGCCGCGAAAGTGTGGGGAGTTGATCATGCCGACAGCAAGCTTGTCGGCCTCCGGCAAGGCGAAAAACTGGCGCGCCTGCTGCTGCACCTGGGTGAGCAACCCGGCGTCGATGCCGTGGCCGGTGAGGTAGAAAAAACCGATATGCCGCGCAGCGTGGCGCAGGTCATCGAGAAACTGCCCACGCTGGGCCGGGCTGCCGTCGAGCAGCGCCAGGTCCAGCAGGGGCAAGGTGTTGATTGCCAGCGGGTGCGACATTGGGTGCTCACTCCATGAACAGGTACGTGGAGTGGTGAAGCTAAACGATCTAAAAACCCCGCAATAAATACCTTTTTGGCATTAGCTTAGGTTGGCGCGTTCGCCGCCCTGGCTTCTTCCAGCAGGGCCTGGATGACTTTCTCCTGATTGTCGTAGCGGCCCTCGCCGAAATGGCTGTAGCGCACTTTGCCGGTGGCATCGAAGAAGTAATGGGCCGGCCAGTACTGGTTATCGAAGGCGCGCCAGATGCGGTAGTCGTTGTCGATGGCCACCGGGTAATGGATGTCCAGCTTCTTGACCTGGCTGCGTACGTTATCCAGGACTTTTTCATAGGCGTTTTCCGGCGTGTGCACACCGATCACCACCAACCCGTCCCTGGCGTACTTCTTCGCCCACTGATTGACGTACGGCAGGCTGCGCTGGCAGTTGACGCAGTCGTAGGTCCAGAAATCCACCAGCACCACCTTACCCTTCAGGCCCTCGGCCGTCAGCGGCGACGAGTTGAGCCAGGCCACCGCGCCGTCGAGGGACGGCATGCGCTCATCGGACTGGCTGAAACTTTCGGCATCGACGTTGTTGATCAGGTAGTTCACCGCCTTGGGCACGCCGACCAAGGCAACCACCAGTGCCAACAGCAGCAGGCCTTTTGAGCGGCGCAGGTATCGGATGAAGTTCATGGGTGTCACCTCGTGGCCGGGGGTGTTTCAGCGCGTTTGCGAGCCGCGCCGTTTTGCGCCAGCGGCGTGTTCTGGAAGCAGGTTTCACTGCCAGTGAGTTTTTTCGCGGTGGCGGCATTCACATCCGCCGCCACACCCGCCAGGGAAAACGCCAGGGCGCTGAGAAAGCTGTTGAGTGGGGTCATGGCCGGTCTCCTCAGCTGCCTTCAAGGCAATTGCTGGAAAATTTGCGGTAGTCGAGGACGTGGCGCTGGCCCTCGGAATCGAGGTAGGTCAGGTGCGAGTTGACGATGCCGCACAGCGCGCCACCGGACTCTTCGGAGATCGACAGCACCTGGTGGATATCCGGCTGGCTGGCGGTGGTTTCGGCATGGGCGGCAACACTCAGGCCAGTGAGTAAGGCAAACAGGCAACTGGCATAGGCAGCTTTGATAGTCATGGGTGGTTCCCCGGGGGTTCAAGTGGGCCGAGGCGGATTACCTCGATGGGCTCATTTGAACCTTGCGAGGTATCCGGATTGTGTCGGCCAGGCCCGGATTTTTGCGTCGATGTGTATCTCGTCACCGCCAGATACACTGCAATACAAAGGGCACAAGGCAAGCCCGCCGCCAGTGGCTAGACTGCGCATCAATGACTAATCAACGAGGAAGGCAGCATGGATCACGTCGATCACATTCTGATTGTCGATGACGATCGGGAGATCCGCGAACTGGTGGGAAACTACCTGAAAAAGAACGGCCTGCGCACCACCGTGGTGGCTGACGGCCGGCAGATGCGCAGCTTCCTCGACACCACGCCCGTGGACCTGATCGTGCTGGACATCATGATGCCCGGCGACGACGGCTTGCAGCTGTGCCGCGAACTGCGGGTGGGCAAGCACAAGGCCACGCCGATCCTGATGCTCACCGCGCGCAACGATGAAACCGACCGCATCATCGGCCTGGAAATGGGCGCCGACGATTACCTGGTCAAGCCCTTCGCCGCCCGTGAACTGCTGGCCCGCATCAACGCCGTGCTGCGGCGCACACGGATGCTGCCGCCAAACCTGGTGGTGACCGAAAGCGGCCGGCTGATCCGCTTTGGCCGCTGGCGCCTGGACACCACCGCCCGCCATCTGCTGGACGAAGACAACACCCTGGTGGCCTTGAGCGGTGCCGAATACCGTTTGCTGCGCGTCTTCCTCGACCATCCGCAACGGGTGCTCAACCGTGACCAGTTGCTGAACCTGACACAGGGCCGGGACGCGGACCTGTTCGACCGCTCCATCGACCTGCTGGTCAGCCGCCTGCGCCAGCGCCTTTTGGACGACGCCCGCGAACCGGCCTACATCAAGACCGTGCGCAGCGAAGGCTATGTGTTCTCCCTGGCCGTGGAAATCCTTGGGGACCCGGCATGACCCTCACGTTCCGCTGGCCGCGCACCCTCGCGGCGCAACTGACGGTAATTTTCATCGTCAGCCTGCTGTGCGCCAACGCCCTGTCGTTCAGTGCGCAGTTCTATGAACGCTACATGAGTGCCCGCAGCGTAATGCTGGGCAACCTGGAAAACGACGTATCGACGTCGATCGCGATCCTCGACCGCCTGCCCGCCGCCGAGCGTGCCAGCTGGCTGCCGCGGCTCGACCGCAACGCCTACCGCTACCTGCTGAATGCCGGCGAACCCGGCGAGCCGATGGCCAGCGACAACGTGCCCATGGCCGCGACGTCGATTTCCGATGCGTTGGGCGAGCACTACCCGCTGACGTTCCGCGACATCCCGGGCCTGCAAAAACACTTCCAGGCGCACCTGACCCTGGCCGATGGCAGCCCGGTCACGATTGATGTCTATCCCAAGCCGATCCCGTTTGCGTTCTGGCTGCCGGTGGTACTGGTGCTGCAACTGGTGGTGTTGCTGGTGTGCACCTGGATCGCCGTGCGCATCGCCATCCGCCCGCTGACACGTCTGGCACGGGCAGTGGAAACCCTCGACCCGAATGCCCGCCCGACGCCGCTGGACGAAACCGGCCCCACCGAGGTGGCGCATGCGGCGGCGGCGTTCAACGAAATGCAGAAGCGGATTGCCGAGTACCTCAAGGAGCGCATGCAGATTCTCGCGGCGATCTCCCATGACTTGCAGACGCCGATCACCCGCATGAAATTGCGTGCCGAGTTCATGGAGGACTCGGTGGACCGGGAAAAGCTCTGGAGTGACCTGGGGGAAATGGAGCATCTGGTGCGCGAGGGTGTGGCTTACGCCCGCAGTGTGCATGGGTCGACCGAGGCGAGTTGCCGGATCGACCTGGATGCGTTTCTCGACAGCCTGGTGTTTGATTACCAGGACATGAACAAGCAAGTGAGTTTGACCGGTAAAAGCGCGGTGGTTTTGGATACGCGGCCCCATGCGTTGCGTCGGGTGCTGGTGAACCTGGTGGACAACGCGCTGAAATTTGCCGGGGAGGCGCAGTTGGAGGTGGGGTCGACGGCGGCGGGTGAGCTTTCGATCAAGGTGCTGGACCGGGGGCCGGGGATTGCCGAGGATGAACTGGTGCAGGTGATGCAGCCGTTTTACCGGGTGGAGAGTTCGCGTAATCGTGGCACTGGTGGTACAGGGCTGGGGTTGGCGATTGCCCAGCAACTGGCGGTGGCGATTGGTGGGGAGTTGACCCTGAGCAACCGGGACGGCGGGGGGTTGTGTGCGCAGGTTCGGCTGGAGCTGTGACGGGCGGTGTGTATATCCATTATTTGGGTGATGGCTTGTATCGGTTCCGCTCTTACAGCGGCTCACTTTTGAACAGCCGGAATGCCGGCCCAGTCAAAAGTAAGCAAAACGCTCTTGCCCCACCACTCGGCACCTCGCCTAGGCTCGGTGTGCCTAAGATCAAAATCAAAAGCTAAAGCGGGCACGGTTCAAATGTGGGAGCTGGCTTGTCGGGTCGCCGCATC
>NZ_JACAOX010000061.1:0-6256 GCF_013386015.1 Pseudomonas sp. B6001 | reverse complement strand
CGCTGTAAGAGCGGAACCATAATCCGCCGTTACCGAAGAAACGGATATGTACACCATCACTCCGGCAAAGGAATCACCCGCAACGGCCGCACCGACTTATAAGAAAAACTCGAGTAAATCTCCTTAACACACGGCAACCCCTGCAACACCTCCCGCGCAAACTCCCCAAACGACTCCAGATCCTTCGCCACCACTTCCAACAAAAAATCATACCGCCCCGAAACGTTATGACACGCCACAATCTCGGGAATCTCCAGCAACCTTTGCTCAAACGCCCGGGCAACTTCCCGGGAGTGCGTATCCATCATGATGCTGACAAACGCCGTCACCCCATACCCCAGCGCCTTGGGCGACAGGATCGCCTGATAACCGCCGATCACCCCGCTGTCCTCAAGGTTCTTCACCCGCCGCCAACACGGCGAAGTGGTCAGCGACACCCGCTCCGCCAACTCCGCCACCGTCAACCGCGCATTACCCTGCAAGGCGTTTAAAAGTGCCTTGTCAGTCCGATCCAGATGCATGGGCATATCTTGCCTCAAAACGTCGTTTTTATTGTTTTTCATCCCAATCTACCGGCTTTTCCCAGCAAACTATGGAACGTTCAGCCGCCGTTATAAGCATAGCATTGTAGGAAATAAGGAGCGTCCGACCATGAAAAATAAACACAACACGTTCGGCTTTTCCACCCGCGCCATCCATCACGGCTATGACCCCCAGGACCACCACGGCGCCCTCGTGCCGCCCATCTACCTGTCGGCAACCTTCGCCTTCCCCACCGCCGAATACGGAGCCGCCTGCTTCGCCGGCGAAGAGAGCGGACACTTCTACACCCGCATCTCCAACCCCACCCTGGCCCTGCTGGAATCGCGCATGGCCACCCTGGAAAACGGCGAAGCCGCCGTCGCCTTCAGCTCCGGCATGGGCGCAATTGCCGCGACGTTCTGGACCCTGCTGCGCCCAGGTGATGAAATCATCGTCAGCCAGACCCTCTACGGCTGCACCTTCGCCCTGCTGCACCACGGCATCGGCGAATTCGGCATCAAGGTGCGCCACGTCGACCTCACCGACCTGAACTCCCTGAGCGAGGCCATCAACCCGGCCACGCGCATGATCTACTTCGAAACCCCGGCCAACCCCAACCTGCAACTGGTGGACATCGCCGCCGTCGCCGAGATCGCCCACCGGCAACCCGGGATCACCGTGGTGGTGGACAACACCTACTGCACGCCCTACCTGCAACGCCCGCTGGAAATGGGCGCCGACGTGGTGGTGCACTCGGCCACCAAATACCTCAGTGGCCACGGCGATATCACCGCCGGCATCGCCGTCAGCAGCCAGGCCCTGGCCCAGCGCATTCGCCTGCAAGGGCTCAAGGACCTGACCGGTGCGGTGATGTCACCCCAGGACGCCGCCCTGCTGATGCGCGGCCTCAAGACCCTGGCCTTGCGCATGGACCGCCATTGCAGCAACGCCCTGGCCATCGCCGAAGCCTTGCAGGCCCATCCCCTGGTGGAATGGGTGACCTACCCCGGCCTGCGCTCCTTCCCTCAATACGAACTGGCCGCGCGGCAGATGAAACAATCCGGCGGCATGATCGCGTTTGAACTCAAGGGCGGCATCGACATGGGCCGACGCTTCATGAACGCCCTCAAGCTGTTCACCCGGGCCGTGAGCCTGGGGGACGCCGAGTCACTGGCCCAGCACCCGGCCAGCATGACCCACTCCACCTACACCCCGGAGCAGCGCGCCCACCACGGGATTTCCGAAGGGCTGGTGCGACTCTCGGCGGGCCTTGAGGATGTCGCCGACCTGCTGGCCGACGTTGCCCAAGCCCTGCAGGCCTGTGCCGTAAAGCCGAAATCCCGGGCGGTGCAACACAACGTTCATCACGCTTGAAGTAAATTCACAGGCAGGCGCGACGTTTATCAATAGCCCGGCCTGAAAAGGTCGGGCTTCTCCCGTTGCGCCCTGCACCGCAAAAAATTTGATCCATTCATTGGCCCGTTTGCGAAAGCCTGTACTAGCATACGAGGCGGCAGTCATGGAGATCACTGCCCTGTACGCCGCCCTCATTGAAACTCATGGATGAAATGATGAACTCACACCTGTTCCCCCACATTGGCAAAGTCATCGCCAGCACCGGCAGCCGGCATTTCCCGCGCATGCTGCACGACCTGATCCTCACCCAACTGGCGGTCGACGCGACGCACATCACCCAAATGCCTGTGAGTTCACCGCGCAAGGGCGGCAGTTCGCGAATGACGGGGGTCAGCCCGGTGTACACCGACCCGCTGCCAGGGCTGGAAGAGGCCCAGGCCGCCGCCCAACTGCACCTGACCCGGCGCAAGGATGACGTCAGCTACGTGCTATCGGTGTATCGCTCCAACCCCTGCGAAAGTTTTTCCCAGCAGGAGCGGATCATCCTGCAAGACTTCTCCTCCCTGCTGCTGCCGATGGTTGAAAAACACATCAGCGCCCTGCAACCCAGCGGTCTGGACAGCGAAGCGCCGCAGCAACAAGGCATCGACACCTTGCGCCGGCGCTTTGAAGAGCGCCTCGCGCAATCGGGGCTGGCCCTGTCCAGCCGGGAGCTTGAGGTGTGCGTGGGGCTGCTGGCCGGGCGTACCGCGCCGGAACTGGCGGAGCAGTTGGCACTGAAGGTCAATACCATCGAGAGCTACCTCAAGCGGGCAGCGATCAAGATGGGCATCAGTGGCCGGCATTCATTGATGCGGTGGATGTATTCCACAGAAGAAAACGCCACTCTCTAGAACACCGAGGAACAAATGTGGGAGCGGGCTTGCTCGCGAATGCGCAGTGTCAGTCAATACATGTGTGACTGATCCACCGCATTCGCGAGCAAGCCCGCTCCCACATTTTTTGATCTCTGCCCGGCCTAATCCCGGGCCAGGGCTTCAATCGGATCCAACCGCGCCGCATTCCGCGCCGGCACAAACCCGAACACAATCCCGATCAACGTCGAACACGCAAACGCCGTCACCACCGAGCCCAGGGAAAACACCATTTCCCACTCTTTCACAAACAACGAAAACAGGTAGCCGATGGCGAATGACAGCGAGATGCCGATCATCCCGCCAATCAGGCAGACCATCACCGCTTCCACCAGGAACTGTTGGCGAATATCCGATTGCCGCGCGCCCACTGCCATGCGAATCCCGATTTCTCGGGTGCGTTCGGTCACCGACACCAGCATGATATTCATCACTCCGATGCCGCCCACCAGCAACGAAATCACTGCAATCAACGACAGCAGCAACGCCAGGGAACGGCTGGTTTTCTGCACCGTCTGCATGATGCTGTCGAGGTTGTTGGTAAAGAAGTCCTTGGTGCCGTGACGTTGCAACATCAGCTTGGTGACGTTCTCTTCCACCACCTTGCTCGGCTGGCCGTCCTTGATGCGCACCGTGATGCTGTCCAGATGACGCTGGCCCAACAGCCGCCCCGCTGCCGTCTCGTACGGCACCCACACGTTCAACGCCTTGCTGGCGGCGAACATGTTTTTGTTGTCGGCCGTCACCCCGATCACGGTGCAGGGCAGGTTGCCCACCAGGATCACCTGGCCCAACGGATCCACGCCGGGCGCGAACAGCCGATGGCGCGCGTTGTGGTCGATCACCACCACCTGGGCCTGGCGCCGGGCGTCGCTTTCGCTGAAGGTAATTCCGGCTTCGAGCTTCAGGCCCTTGACCTGGAAATAGCGATCGCTGACCCCATTGACCTGGGCGTCCAGGTCGATATTGCCGTAACGCAGCAACAGGTTGCGCCCCACCACCGGCGTGGCGCTGTCGACGTAATACAGCTGGTTCAGCGCATCCACATCCGACGGCAACAACGTCTCGATGGCTGACGCACGGCTGTCACCAAAACTCTTGCCGGGAAAGATATCAATGGTGTTACTGCCAATGGCCTGGATGTCCTTGAGCACATAGCGCTTGGCGCCTTCGCCGATGGCCGAGATCGACACCACCGAGGTGATGCCGATGACAATGCCGAGCATGGTCAGCAAGGTGCGCATGCGATGGGAAATCAGCGCGACCCAGGCCATGTTGAAGGCCTCCTTGAACAGCCCGAGGCTCGCCACCAACTTGCGCGCACCGCTGCGCTTGGGCTCGATGGGCGCTTCGGTGGGCAGGTCGAGGCCGACACTCTGATTGGCGCGGTCACTGACGATCTCGCCATCGCGCACCTCAATGATCCGCTGGGCATTGGCCGCGACTTTCGGGTCATGGGTAACGATGATCACCGTGTGCCCGGCGGCGTGCAGCTCGGCCAGGATGCGCATCACCTCCTTGCCGCTGTGGGTATCGAGGGCGCCGGTGGGTTCGTCGGCGAGGATCACTTCGCCGCCGTTCATCAAGGCCCGGGCGATACTCACGCGCTGTTGCTGGCCGCCGGACAGCTGGCTCGGGCGATGGGTCAAATGCCCCGACAACCCCAGGCGTGCCAGCAATTCACCGGCGCGGCTATGCCTGGCGGTTTCCGGCGTACCGGCATAAATCGCCGGCATTTCCACGTTGTGCAACGCGCTCAGGTGCGCGAGCAAGTGGTAACGCTGAAAGATAAAACCGAAGTAGTCGCGGCGCAGCTCGGCCAGTTGCTCATCCCCCAGGGTGCGGGTTTCGATGCCATTGATCTTGTAGCTGCCGGCGGTGGCGTAGTCGAGGCCACCGAGGATGTTCATCAGGGTGGATTTACCCGAACCCGAGGCCCCGGTGATCGCGACCATTTCCCCGGCGTGGATGGTCAGGTCGATGCCCTTGAGCGCAATGAATTCGCGGTCACCGGCCATGAAACTGCGCACGATGCCTTTAAGCTCCAGCAGTGGCTGAGTCATCAATCAGCCCCCCGCCACGGCAGGCGATGGGTCGCCGATCACCACCTTGTCGCCTTCGGCCAGGCCATCGAGGATCTGCACCTTGACGTTGTTGTTGATGCCCGTCTGCACCTGCCGCGTGTTGGCCTTGCCCTTGGCGTCCAGCACCCGCACCGGGAAACTGCCATCGGCATTGCGCGGGCCGAGTGCGGCCACCGGCACGGTCAGTGCGGCCTTGGCGGTGTCGAGCACGATGCGCACCTGGGCGGTCATGGCGATGCGCAGGCGGTGGTCGGGGTTGGGTACGTCGAACAGCGCATTGTAGAACACCGCAGTGTTTTGCTTGGGGGTGCCGGCGGTCTGGGTTTCGAGGAAATTCTGCGGGGCAGGTTCGGTACCGCGCAATTTGGCGTAGTAGCGTTTGTCGGCCTCGCCGAGGATGGTGAAATACACCTGCTGGCCCGGACTGATGTGGATCACGTCCGCTTCGGAGACTTGGGCCTTGACGGTCATGGTGTCCAGGTCGGCGAGCTTGAGCAGCACCGGTGCCAGTTGGCTGGCGATCACGGTCTGGCCTTCCTGGGTGACGATGCCCACTACATCGCCGTCGATTGGCGCGACGATGCGGGTGTAGGCCAGGTTGATCTTGGCGGTGTCGATCTGGATGTGGGCGCTTTTGATCTGGGCGTCGAGGGACATCAGGTTGGC
The DNA here is from genome assembly GCF_013386015.1 of Pseudomonas sp. B6001. Lineage (NCBI taxonomy): Bacteria > Pseudomonadati > Pseudomonadota > Gammaproteobacteria > Pseudomonadales > Pseudomonadaceae > Pseudomonas > Pseudomonas sp. B6001. The sequence goes on along the minus strand of NZ_JACAOX010000061.1, from coordinate 714 downwards.
GCGCTGTACCTCGTAGTTGGACTCGGCGGTTTCGAAGTCCTGGCGGGACACGGATTCGTCCTCCTGCAGGCCCTGGTAGCGTTCGTAGACGGATTTGGTTTCCTTGAGTTGCGCGGCGGTGGCGCGGCGTTGGGCCTGGAGGTTTTCTTCGTCGACCTGGGCTTTGCGCAGGGTGTTCTGCAGGATCAACGGGTCGATTTCGGCCAGCCATTGGCCCTTCTTGACCTTGTCGCCGACCTTGACCTTCAGGGATTTGAGTTGGCCGGAAACCTGGGCGCCGACATCGACCTGCTTGACGCCTTCGAGCAGGCCGGTGGCCAGGACGGCGTTTTCGATGTCACTGCGCTCGGCGGTGGCGGTCAGGTATTGCGGCGCGTCTGCGGGGGCCTGCACGGTGTAGATGGTCAGGGCGGCGACGATTGCCAGGGCCAGGGCCATTCCTGTTTTGCGAAGCTTTGACTTTTCCATAAGTGACCACAGAAGACGTTGAAGTTGGTCCGGCTTTTGGCTCGGAGTACATATCCGTTTTTTTAGTAACGGCTGATATTGGTTCCGCTCTTACAGCGGCTCACTTTTGAACAGCTCAAAAGTAAGCAAAACGCTCTTGCCCCACCACTCGGCACCTCGCTTAGGCTCGGTGTGCCTAAGATCAAAATCAAAAGCTAAAGCGGGCACGGTTCAAATGTGGGAGCTGGCTTGTCGGGTCGCCGCATC
>NZ_JACAOX010000060.1:0-11853 GCF_013386015.1 Pseudomonas sp. B6001 | reverse complement strand
AAGAGCGAAACCATAAGCCGCCGTTACCCAAATAACGGATATGCCCCCAAAAGTCCGCCGATATTCGATCTCGAAAACCACGGCCCCCCCTGGGACATCCCACCCGACAAGCGATCTCACTGCCACCCGCTGGTGCATGCTCTTGATTGCATGCAGCTTTTTGTAGCGAGGAAGCTCGCTCCCGTTGACCCGCATGGCAGGCCAAACAGCCTAATCAATAGCAAGCTAGCTAATTGGCGCATTAATTGCCTTGAAATATGGCAATTAGACATCACTCCCGGAGTCCGCCATGAGCAGCCTGTCGAGCAGCACGATGCAGTTATCTTCCGCCGAGAAAAGCTGGCTGCCCTGGTGGGGCAAGACCGGCAAGTTCGCCATGGGCTGGTCCTGCCACCTCAACCGCGCGGTGTACCCGGTGATGGAGCAAACCTTCGAGGCCATTGCCGAAACCCGGGTCAAACTCCTGCAAACCTGGACCCGCGAACAGTGGGAACACCTCAACGAACTGGCCACGACACTGGCCCGCGATTCCGTGCTCACCGACAACAGCCTGCTGCTGGAAAAACTGCACCAGGCCGGGGATTTCTCCGAGCTGTTTATCGTCGACCCAAAGGGCGAATTACTGGCGAGTACCTGGAGCCAGGCCAGTCACCGCGCGCTCAATCAACAAGCCCTGGCCGCCGGGCTCAAGGCGCCATTCCTCCACGGTCCCTACAGCGACCCGCTGACCTTGCAGATCGGCCCTTCGTCTTCGCGCTTCCATGACGAAGTGACCCTGATGTTCTACCAACCATTGACCCGCGAGGGCAGGGTGGTCGGCTGCCTCTGCGGTCGGGTGCCCAACGACATACTCGGGGATTTGATCCAGCGCGAGGCCGGGCATATCTTCCCCGAGTCCGGCGATAACTACCTGTTCATGGTGCAATCGCGCTTCGACCCGGCGCTGCAGCCGGGCATTGCGCTGTCCCGCTCACGCTTCGAGGACGGCACCTTCACCCACGGTGAAAATCTCAAGAGCGGCGTGCACACACCCTGGAAAACCGTACAGATCCAACGCCACACCGAGCTGGAATTGCGGTTTATCGACCCCGCCACCCAACAACTGCACCCCGGCGTGCGGGAAACCATCCGCAAGGGCTCGAACCTGTTTGTCACCTATCCCGGCTATTCCGACTACCGTCACATCCCGGTGGTGGGCAAGGGCGTGACCTTCGAACTGCCGGGCTCGCCGGATCGCTGGGGCATGATGTGCGAGGCCGACCTGGAAGAGGTCTACCGCCGGCGCTCCCTGAGCCACGGTTTGATGAAGCCCTATCTGGCGACCATGGCTGGCCTGTTTGCCTGCAACTTCCTGGTCCGTCACTACAGTGGTTTGCCCGCCGCCTGGACCGATGCGTGCGAGGTGCTGAGCATGGTCGTCGCGGCCTTGCTGTTCAGCCGCCTGGGCCCCAGGCGCCTGGCCGCACGCCTGAATGAAATGACCGAGGTCATCCGCACCATTGCCGAAGGCGAGGGCAACCTGCGCCAACGCCTGGACAGCGGGCGCATGGTCAACGACGAAACCGGCGACATGAGCCGCTGGATCAACAGCTTCATCGACCGCCTGGATTCGGTGGTCGGCCAGGTGGTCAAGGCCAGCCACAGCGTTGGCAACACCAACCAATTGATGCTCGGCCGCAGCGAGGCGGCCGGGTTGATGTCCCATGAAGTGGCCGACGCGACCCACCGCATGATGATCATCGTTGAAGAGCAACTGGGAGAAATCCAGCAAGCCTCGGTGAGCGCCGAGCAAATGAAGCAGGCCATGGACGAGGTGGTCAGCCGGGCCCGCGAGCAATTCCTCGCGGTACAGGTCGGCACCCAGTCGATTCGCGATGTGGTGCAGCGCTCCTCGGAAAGCGTGCAACTGCTGGACAGCCGCATGGCACAGATCAGCAACATCACCGGGTTGATCAGCGACATCACCAACCAGACCAACCTGCTGGCCCTGAATGCGGCCATCGAAGCGGCGCGGGCGGGCGAGCATGGCCGCGGTTTTGCGGTGGTGGCCGACGAAGTCCGCACCCTGGCGTCACGCACTTCCAAGGCAGCGGAAGACATTCGCCAGATGGTCGAGGGCCTGCAAGGCGAAACCCGCAAGGCCGTAGGCTTCATGGAAAACGGCGTGACCAACGTCGACAGCAGCCTGCGCCTGGCCGAGGACGCCTCCTCGGAGAACGTGCACCTGCACCAGGCGGTGGAGAGCATGTTCAGCATCATCCAGCAGCTCAACGCCCGCAGCCTCGACTATGGCAAGACCATCAAGCAGGTCAGCCACTCTTCGGAGCAAATGCGCCTGACCGTAGGGGTGTTGCAGACCAGCGCGGAAACCGTGCGGGTCAATGCCAACAAGTTGCAGAAGCTGGTGGGGTTGTTCGAAGTCAGTGAGGCTGCGGCCTGACCAGGCTGCGCTTATCCAGCAGCAGGCGCTCCAGCTCCTTCATCGGCAAAGGCCGGCTGAACAGATACCCCTGGATCTGATCGCAGCCGGCTTCCCGCAGAAACTCCAGCTGCGCCTGGGTTTCCACGCCTTCGGCCACCACTCGCAGCTTCAGGCTGTGGGCCAGTTCGATGATCGTGCGGGTGATAGCCGCGTCCTGCGGGTTGCTGGTGACTTCGCGGATAAACGCGATATCGATTTTCAGCGTATCAATCGGGAACCGCCGCAGGTAGGCCAGGCTGGAATAGCCGGTGCCGAAGTCGTCGATGGAGATCTTCACCCCCATCGCCCGCAGGCGCTGCAAGCTGGCGATGGTGTGCTGGGTGTTCTCCATCAGCGAGCCTTCGGTCAATTCAACTTCCAGCCAATGCGCTTCCACGCCGGCCTGGGCGAGGGACTGGGCGATATCGGCAATCAGGTCACCCTCGATCAATTGATGCCCCGAAACGTTGACCGATACCTCCACCGCGCCCACCGTGCCGGATTGCCACGCTGCGATCTGGCGGCACACGTTGTCGATCACCCAACGCCCGAGCGTGACGATCAAGCCCTGGCTTTCCAGGATCGGTATGAAGACCGCTGGAGACACCGCACCGTAACCGGGCCGGTCCCAGCGCAGCAGGGCCTCGAGGGCGCACACCTGACCGTTGGCCAGTTCGACCTTGGGTTGGTAATGCAGCACGAATTCTTCGCGCTCGACAGCCAGGCGCAGGGCTTTTTCCAGGTCCAGGCGCGCCAGATCATGCACATTCAACCGCGAGGACTCATTTTGGTGGTGTTGAAGTTGCTGCTCCAACAACTGGCTATGGTTTTTCAACCGATCGCCGTGGGCCTTGAGCCGCAGCAGGTTGCGTACCCGTAGCCACAACTCGACCCGCTCCACCGGCTTGCTGATGAATTCTTCAGCACCGGTTTCCAGGCCACTGAGCCGCGCGCTGGACTCACTCAATGCCGAAAGCATGATGATCGGAATGTTCGCCGTGGCCTGGTTGCCCTTGAGCTGGTTGGCCACTTCATAGCCGTCCATGCCCGGCATCATGATGTCCAGCAGGATTAAGTCCGGCGGCCGCTGCGCCACCAACTGCAAGGCTTCTTCACCACTGGCGGCGCTCACGGTCTGGTAACCCTCGTGACGCAGCAGGGTTTCCAGCAGCTTGCGCACCTGGATTTCATCATCAACGATCAACAGCGTTGCGGGTTGGCTGGCCATGGAGAGGACTCAAGTCGAGGGAGTAATGTTCTTTTGCAGCAGCGTGTCGATCACCTGGTACAGCTCTTTGTAGCGCAGGGGCTTGATGATGTAGGCATCGCAGCCGGCCCGCAGGGTCTTGTCACGGTCTTCCTTCATGGCCATGGCCGTCAGGGCGATCACCGGGATGTGCGCGGTATGAGGGTCCTGCTTGAGCAGTGACGTGGCTGCCAGGCCGTCCATGCCCGGCAACTGGATGTCCATCAGGATCAATGCCGGTTGTTTTTCCCGGGCCAGGGTCAGCCCGGTCTCGGCATCGGCGGCCCACAACACGCTGTGGCCGGCGTTCACCAGCAGCAGGCGGGCGAGGCGCATATTGGCCTCGTTGTCTTCGACGATCAGGATTTCGGCCATGGGGCCTCCGCATCTGCGGCACGGTGCAGCGGCAGCCACACCACAAATCGCGCGCCGGCACCTTCGCGGCTGGCCACGGCGACACTGCCGCCGTGCAGGTCGGTGAGTTGCTTGACCATCGCCAGGCCCAGGCCCGTGCCTTCGAATTTACGCGCCAGGCTGCTGTCGATCTGGCTGAAAGCCTTGAACAGCTTGCTCATGTCGTGCCGGGCGATACCGATGCCGGTGTCGCTGACGCTGAATTCCAGGAACTGTTGCTGCTCGCTGGGTTGCAGGGCAAAACCGTAGGTGGGCCAGTCGCCGGGAACCTGCCCGACTTGTGCACGACTCACCTCGCGCACCGACAGGGTCACGGAGCCGCCGTGCTCGCTGAACTTCACCGCATTGGCCAGCAGGTTGTAGATGATCTGCTTGGTCTTGCGCAGGTCGAGTTCCAGGGTGCCGAAGTCGTCCTGGCATTCAAGTTTCAACTGGATGCGCTGCAATGCGGCCTTTTCCCGCACGATCAGCAGGCTGTTGGCCAACAGGCCGGCCAACTCCACGGCTTCCAGTTCCAGGTCCATCATGCCGGCCTCGACCTTGGACAGGTCGAGGATGTCGTTGATCAGCGACAGCAAGTGCTGGCCGCTGGTGAAGATATCGCCGATGTACTCGCGCTGGATATCGCTCATGTCGCCCACCAGGCCGTCCTTGAGCGCCTCGGAAAAACCGATCACCGCATTCAGCGGCGTGCGCAGCTCGTGGGACATGGTGGCAAGGAACTCGGACTTCATGTGGCTGGCGTGTTCCAGCTCCAGGTTCTTCTCTTCCAGGGCGCGCTCAAAGCCTTTGCGTTGCGCCTCTTCCTGCTTGCGCGCGGTGTTGTCGGTGCCGATCAGCAGGTAGCCGATGATCGCGTCGTTGCGGTTGCGCAGGGCGGTCACCGACACCATGGCCGACAGGCGACTGTTGTCCTTGCGGATATAGGTCAGTTCGTAAATGTCTTCGATGCCCCGGGAGGCCTTGAACACCAGGGCCTCAAAGCCCGGCGTGATCGGTGTGTCCAGTTCCAGGCTGAGGGCGGCGGCGCGAGTGATCAGCTCGGCGGGGTCGGAAATGTCGGCCGGTGTGACGCGGTTCAGCACATCGGCGGCGGCATAGCCGAGCATGCGTTCGGCGCCGACGTTGAAGATCTGGATCACGCCTTTTTCGTCGGTGGCAATGCTGGAGAAGTAGGCGCTGTTGAAGATCGCGTCTTGCAAGGCGCCGGCCTTGAGCAGGGTTTTCTGGCGTTTGAATTCGACGATTTTTTCAGCCCGGGATTGCGGCTCCGCCGGGCTGTCGACTGAAGAGTTGTCCATCGTGCAGTGTTCCGTGAACTTCAGGCCCGACGCTGCCAAAGGCGGCGCCGCAGAGCATGCTCACAGAAGATCGCGCACGCGCGATGAGGAGGAGATGAGGTCTTTGGACGATAGCAGATAAACCGCAACCGACAGGGATCGTAGTGGCCAAACGCGGTGTTATTTTTAGAAAAGCACTCAATCGGATAGGTGGAGGTGGAAAAACGGCGGTTTTATCTGCAATTAATCACTCCAGGTCGCTGGGTGAACATTTATTCATCAGGTGAAACGTTTAATCAAGCGATAAACGGCTGACGCAAGCGCTTGCGTAAGCAAATATATCTGATTAGAGTCGGCACCAATCGGCAAACGCCCGAACACAACAATAATAAAACCAGGAGCTCAGTCATGAGCCTTGAACCCTTGCTTGAAATGCAGGGCATCAGCAAGACCTTCAACGGTCTGCGGGTGCTCAAGAACGTCAGCCTGAAGGTCTACCCCGGTGAAATCCACGCCTTGATGGGTGAGAACGGCGCCGGCAAATCGACCTTGATGAAGATCCTCTCCGGTGCCTACCAGGCCGATGATGGCGGCACCATCCGCATCGATGGCCAGCCCGTCGCCAGTTACAACCCAGCCTCCGCCAAAGCCCTTGGCATTGCCGTGATCTACCAGGAACTGAGCCTGTGCCCGAACCTCACGGTGGCCGAGAACATCTACCTGGGCCGTGAACTGCGCCGTGGCTGGACCATCGACCGCAAGGGCATGGAAGCCGGGGTGGCTGAAGTGCTGGCAAGGCTCGGCGCGGAGTTCCTGCCCACCACCCGCGTCGCCAGCCTGTCCATCGCCGAGCGCCAACTGGTAGAAATCGCCCGGGCGCTGCATGCCCACGCGAAAATCCTGGTGATGGACGAGCCCACCACGCCGCTGTCCTCTCGCGAGACCGACCGCCTGTTTGCGCTGATCAAACAGCTGCGCAGCCAAGGCCTGGCGATCATCTACATCAGCCACCGCATGGCGGAAATCTACGAACTGTCGGATCGGGTCTCGGTGCTGCGGGACGGCGAGTACGTCGGCGAACTGGCGCGGGACGTGCTGTCGGCCGAAGTGCTGGTGAAGATGATGGTGGGCCGCGACCTGTCAGGTTTCTACAAGAAGGAACATGCGGCCTACGACCCCGGCCAGGTGGTGATGCGCGTGCGCGACATGGCCGACGGCAAGCGCGTGCGCAACTGCAGCTTTGACCTGCACGCCGGTGAAGTGCTGGGCATCGCCGGCCTGGTGGGCGCTGGCCGTACCGAACTGGCACGGCTGATCTTTGCCGCCGACCCACGCACCTCCGGCACCCTGGAGGTGGTCGGCAAAACCGTGACCCAACTGCGCAACCCGGCGGATGCGATTCGTGCCGGTGTCGTCTACCTCACCGAGGACCGCAAGGCCCAGGGCCTGTTTCTCGACATGAGCGTGGCCGACAACATCAACGTCTGTGCGTGTGTGCCGGATGCCCATGCCGGTGGCGTGCTCGACCGTGGCCACGCCGCACAACGCTCACGCGATGCGATCAAGTCCCTGTCGATCCGCGTGGCGTCGGGCAAGGTCAACGTCGGCGCGTTGTCCGGTGGCAACCAGCAGAAGGTGCTGCTGGCACGGCTGCTGGAGGTCAAGCCGCATGTGCTGATCCTCGACGAGCCCACCCGTGGCGTAGACATCGGCTCCAAATCCGAGATCTACCGCATCATCAACCAGTTGGCCAAGGCCGGCGTGGGCATCGTGGTGATCTCCAGCGAACTGCCGGAAATCATCGGCACCTGCGACCGCGTGCTGATCATGCGCGAAGGGCAACTGGTGGCCGAAGTGGGCGGGGCATCGGGGCTGGATATTTCCCAGGAGGCGATCATCGACCTCGCCACCGGCAGCGAGCAGGTGGCCGCCCATGGCTAATTCAACGACAAGCGGGAGCAACACCATGACTGTGGCAACGATCGGCAAGGCTGAGCGTATTCGTGAACTGATGCGCACGGTGGGCATGTTGCCGGTGCTGGTGCTGTTGCTGGTGGGTTTTGCCCTGGCCAGCGAGAACTTCATGACGGTGCAGAACCTGTCGATCATCACCCAGCAGGCGTCGGTCAACGTGGTGCTGGCGGCCGGGATGACCTTTGTGATCCTCACGGCGGGCATCGACTTGTCGGTGGGAGCGATTCTTGCGGCTTCGGCTGTGGTTGCGTTGCAAGCGTCGATGTCACCGCAGTTCGGCATGTTCGGGATTGCCGCCGGGGTTGGCTTCGGCCTGTTGCTGGGCCTGGTCAACGGCGGCCTGATCGCCTTCATGCGCCTGCCGCCGTTTATCGTCACCCTGGGTGCGCTGACCGCCATGCGCGGGTTGGCGAGGTTGCTGGCCGACGACAAGACCGTATTCAACCCTGATTTGCCGTTTGCCTTTATTGGCAACGATTCGGTGCTGGGCGTGCCCTGGCTGGTGATCATTGCCGTGGCCGTGATTGCGCTGTCGTGGTTCATCCTGCGGCGCACGGTGATGGGGGTGCAGATCTACTCCGTGGGCGGCAACCCGGAAGCGGCGCGGCTGTCGGGGATCAAGGTGTGGAAGGTCCTGCTGTTCGTCTATGCCATGTCCGGTGCGTTGGCCGGGTTGGGCGCGGTGATGAGCGCGTCACGCCTGTTCGCCGCCAATGGCCTGCAGCTGGGGCAATCCTATGAGCTGGATGCGATTGCCGCAGTGATCCTCGGCGGCACCAGTTTTACCGGCGGCGTCGGCACCATCGGCGGCACGCTGATTGGTGCGCTGATCATCGCGGTATTGACCAACGGCCTGGTGCTGCTGGGCGTCTCGGATATCTGGCAGTACATCATCAAGGGCATCGTGATCATTGGCGCGGTAGCGCTGGATCGCTATCGCCAGTCCGGTGCGCGGACCTGATTTCACTCAAACAACAATCACAAGAGAGTCATCATGAACTTCAAACGCATGTTTCCTGTTGTCGCCTCCCTGGGCGTTGCCGTGTTGATGTCCCAGGCGGTGCAAGCCCGTGAACTGAAAGCCATCGGCATCAGCATGGGGTCCCTGGGCAACCCGTATTTCGTGACCTTGGCCGACGGTGCCACGGCGCGGGCCAAGGAGCTGAACCCGGCGGTGAAAGTCACCTCGGTGTCGGCCGACTATGACCTGAGCAAGCAGTTCTCGCAGATCGACAACTTCATCTCGTCCAAGGTCGACCTGATCCTGCTCAACGCCGTCGACCCGTCGGCGATGGCCTCGGCGATCAAGAAAGCCCGTGATGCCGGGATCGTGGTGGTGGCCGTGGACGTCGACGCCAAGGGCGTGAATGCCACGGTGCAGACCGACAACGTCGAGGCTGGCAAGCTCGCCTGCCAGTTCATCGTCGACAAACTGTCGGGCAAGGGCAATGTGATCATTCAGAACGGCCCGCAAGTCACCGCCGTGACCGATCGGGTCAAAGGGTGCAAAGCCGCGCTGGCCAGCGCCCCGGAGATCAAGGTGCTGTCAGATGACCAGGACGGCAAAGGCTCCCGCGAAGGCGGCTTGAACGTGATGCAGGGTTACCTGACGCGCTTCCAGAAAATCGACGGCCTGTTCGCAATCAACGACCCGCAAGCCATCGGCAGCGACCTGGCGGCCAAGCAACTGAAACGCAGCGGCATCATCATCACCTCCGTGGACGGCGCGCCGGACATCGAGAATGCCCTGAAGACCGACACCCTGATCCAGGCCTCCGCCAGCCAGGACCCATGGGCCATGGCCCAGACCGCCGTCAATGTCGGCAATGACATTCTCAATGACAAACAACCCGCCGAAGCGGTTACCCTGCTGGCGCCAAAATTGATCACCCGCGATAACGTCGGTTCCTACGCCGGTTGGTCAAGCAAGCATTAAAAGCACCCAGGAGTGAGCACCGTGGCAACCATGGAGGATGTGGCAAGAATTGCAGGGGTGTCGACGTCGACGGTTTCCCACGTCTTGAACGGCACCCGCAAGGTCAGCCCGGACACGGTGCAAGCGGTGCAGGACGCGATCCGGCAGGTGGGCTACATCCCCAACACGCTGGCGCGTTCCCTGGCGCGGTCCACCACCAATACGATTGGCGTGGCGATCTCGGCACTGTCCAACCACTACTTCAGCGAAACGGTGCACGCGATTGAAACCGAGTGCGCCAAGCACGGCTACATGATGTTGTTTGTCGATACCCACGACGATCCCGAGCAGGAATTGCGCGTAGTCACGACGCTGCACCATCGGCGGGTGGACGGCATTCTGCTGGCGCCGTCTACCGGTTCCCTGGCCCTGGAGTACTTGCAGGCCAATGAAGTACCCGCCGTACTGGTGGACCGGATGATGAGCGATCGCTTTGATCAGGTCGGGGTGGAAAACACCTTGTCGACCCAGGCTTTGGTAGCGCACTTGATCGAGCATGGCCACCGGCGCATCGGCTTTATTTCCGGGCGGGCGGGGCTGGGCACTTCCAGTGAGCGCGTGGCCGGGTATCAAGCCGCGTTGCTTGCGGCGGGGTTACCGTTTGATCCGCTGTTGCTGGTCAATGGTGGGTCGAGCAGCGAGCCTGCACGGCAAGCGACGGCGCAGTTATTGGCCTTGGACACACCGCCCACGGCGATCATGGCGGGCAACAACCTGATGACCCTCGGCGCAATGCATGCCTTGCGCGATGCGCGCATTGATGTGCCCGGGCAAATGGCCCTGGTGGGTTTCGATGATTTTGAATGGGCGGACTTCTTTGTGCCGCGCCTGACCCTGATCGCGCAACCGGTCCAGGAACTGGGCGCCCGTGCGGTCAACCTGCTGCTTGAGCGCATGGCGTCGCCCAAGCGTAAAACACACAGCGTGCGGCTCGCGCCCACCCTGAAGATTCGTAATTCATGCGGCTGCCCCTGATATGAACAACGCGGTTTCCCTTGGCATTGATCTCGGCACTTCGGAACTCAAGGCGATCCTGATGGACGAGCAAGGCAACGTCCTCGCCCATGCGGGCGCGCGGCTGACAGTCTCGCGCCCGCACACCGGCTGGTCCGAGCAGGCGCCTGAGGAGTGGTGGCAAGCATGCCTGAAGGCCCTGGACCAACTGCGCACTGATCAGCCGGATGCCTACGGCCGTGTCGGCTGCATCGGGTTGTCCGGGCAGATGCACGGGGCGGTATTGCTGGGGCAAGACGACCGGGTGTTGTACCCGGCGATTCTCTGGGATGACTCCCGTGCCATGGCCCAGGCAGAAGCCTTGGGCCGTGAGTTTGCCGACGTCACCGGCAGCTTGCCGATGGCCGGTCTCACGGCGCCCAAGCTGCTGTGGTTGCAGGAGCATGAACCGGCGGTATTCAGCGCCATTGATTGCGTGCTGTCGCCCAAGGACTACCTGCGCCTGCGCCTGAGTGGTGAGCGCGTGAGTGATGTGTCCGATGGTGCGGGGACGTTGTGGCTGGATGTGGCCAACCGTGAATGGTTTGAACCGATGCTGCAGGCCACGGGTTTGCGATGGGCGCAGATGCCACGGCTGGTAGAAGGTGGCGCGGCCAGTGCTTGTTTGAATGCGGCTGCGGCGGGGCGACTGGGCTTGGCCGAGGGCCTGGTGATTGCCGGCGGTGGCGGGGACAACCCGGTGGCGGCGGTGGGCATAGGGGCGGTGAATGCGGGTGATGCGTTTATCACGTTGGGGACGAGTGCGGCCATCGTGGCGATTACTGATCACTCGGCGGGGAATCCGGCGAGTGCGGTGCATAGTTTTTGTCATGCGTTGCCTGGGCGTTGGTACACCATGGGGGCGATGCTGGCCGGGGCCAGTTGCTTGCGGTGGGTGACGGGGTTGACGGGGTCGGTTGATGAGCAGGCGTTGCTGGATCGGGTGCAGGCCGAGTGGCCGATCGGGCAGGGCGTGCCGGTTTCCAATCCGTTGTTTTTGCCGTATTTGGCGGGGGAGCGCACGCCCCATAACGACCCGTTGTTGCGGGGTGGTTTCATGAGCCTGGGGCATGACTGCACGCCGGCCATGCTGGGGTATGCGGTGATGGAGGGCGTCGGGTTCGGGTTGCTGGATGCATTGAATGCAGTGCAGTCGGCCGGGGCCACGGTGGGGGCTTGTGCGTTGGTGGGTGGTGGGGCGCGCAGTGAGTATTGGGCGCAGTTGTTGGCCAATATTCTTGGGCGGGAGATTTATACGTTGCATGGCAGTGAGTTGGGGGCGTGTATTGGGGCGGCGAAGTTGGGGTTCCTGTCGAGCGGCCAGGGTGCGGCGCTCTTGCAGGCGGGGATGCCGGTGAAGCAACGGTTTTTCCCGGACGGCGCTCAACAGGCTGTTTTGCAGGCGCGATATTTGAAGTTTCGGGGGTTGTTGGGGGCGGCTAAGGCTTTGCACGATTAGGGAAGTTTTGGGTGTATATCCGTTATTTGGGTAACGGCTGCTATTGGTTCC
>NZ_JACAOX010000006.1:0-25672 GCF_013386015.1 Pseudomonas sp. B6001 | reverse complement strand
CCGGTTTAGCCGCGCCGGGCCAAGGATGGCCCGTCGCGGCGGCCCGCGGAGTAATGCCGGAGTGAGGGAACACCGAGCCTAGGCGAGGTGCCGACAGGCGGGGCAGAGCGTTTTGGTTACTTTGCCGCTTTTGCAAAGTGACTCGCTGTAAGAGCGAAACCCTAGGTGGCCGTTACCGAAGAAACGGATATGTACCCAATCAATCACCCCACCATCTCCCGAACCCGATACCACAACATCCCCAACGCCAACAGCGGCGAACGCAACACCTTCCCCCCGGGAAACGTCATATGCGGCACCTGGCTGAAAATATCCAACCCTTTACTCTGCCCCGCATGAATTCCTTCCGCCAATAACCGCGCACACCAATGCGTCACGTTAAGGCCATGCCCCGAATACCCCTGGGCATAGAACACATTCGGGTGCTGCTTCAACCGCCCCACCTGCGGAAACCGGTTAGCCGTAATCCCAATCTTCCCCCCCCACTGAAACTCAATCGCCGTATCCACCAACTGCGGAAAAACCTTGAGCATCTTCGGCCGCATATACCCCGCGATATCCACCGGATCACGCCCCGAATAATGACAAGCCCCCCCAAACAACAAGCGCCGATCCGCCGAAAGCCGGTAATAATCCAACCCCACTTTCTGATCACACAACGCCAGGTTCTGCGGAATCAACTGATCAGCCACCCCAACCGACAGCGGCTCGGTCGCAATGATGTAGCTCCCCGCTGGCAGCACCTTGCCGCTCAACTTCGGCTCCAGTTCCTCCAGATGCGCATTGCACGCCAGCACCAGGTTGCCGGCGCGCACGCTGCCAAACTCGCAACGCACCTGCACCGTGTCGCCATGGATCAACTCCAGCACCGGGCTGTCTTCAAAGATCCGCACCCCAAGGGATTCGGCCACACCGGCCTCCCCCAGCACCAGGTTCAACGGGTGCAGATGCCCGGAGCCCATGTCCACCAGGCCACCGGCATACAAGCCTGAGCCAACCACCTGCGCCATATCCTGCGATGCCACCAACCGCGTTTCAGGCGCATACCCCAAGGCAGCAAGGCTCTCCAGCTCCCCCTGAAACGCCGCAAACTGCGCCGGCGTATTCGCCAACTCGCAAAACCCCCAGCGCAAATCACAGTCAATCCCGTGCTCGCGAATCCGCTCGCCCACCAGCGCCACCGAATCGATCCCGGCCTGCTGCAGGTAACGCACGCCCTCCTCCCCCACGTACCTGGCAAAGCCCGATACGTCATGCCCAATCCCGCGAATCAACTGCCCGCCATTGCGCCCGCTGGCGCCCCAGCCAATCCGCCGGGCCTCCAGCAGGATCACCGACAGCCCGCGCTGGGCCAGTTCGATGGCGGTGTTGACCCCGGTGAACCCACCGCCGATCACACACACATCGGCGGTCAGGTCAGCCCCCAGCGCTGGGCGCCGGGGCATGGCGTTGGCCGAAGCCAGGTAATAGGAACGAGCGTGGTCGGAGGAGGAACGGTTCATTTGTTGGTCTTCACTTTGCTCCAGGACCGCGTCATCAAGCGCATGACGGCGGGCGTCGGGGTGGTGGAAATGTAGAGTTTGTCGAGCACTTCCTGGGACGGGTAGATCTCGGGGTTGTTCACCAGCTCGGGGGCCATGAAGGCCTTGGCCGCCGGGTTCGGGTTGGCGTAGCCGACGCTGGCGCTGACCTTGGCGATCACTTCAGGGTCCAGCAAGTAGTTGATGAAGGCGTGGGCGGCTTTCGGGTTGGCGGCGTCCGCCGGGATGGCCAGCAGGTCGAACCACAGGTTGCTGCCTTCCTTGGGAATCGAGTAGGCGATGTTCACGCCGTTCTTGGCTTCCTTGGCGCGGTTGGCCGCCTGGAACACGTCGCCGGAATAACCGAAGGCGACGCAGATATCACCGTTGGCCAGGTCCGAGATGTACTTGGAGGAATGGAAATAAGTGATGTACGGCCGCAGGGTCAGCAGCTTGGCCTCGGCCTGTTTGTAGTCTTCGGGATTCTCGCTGCGCGGGTCCTTGCCCATGTAGTTGAGGATCGCCGGGAACAGTTCATCCGCCGAGTCGAGGAACGCGACGCCGCACTCGTGGAGCTTCTTGATGTTCTCCGGTTCAAACAGCACGGCCCACGAATCGATATGGTCGATGCCCAACACCTGCTTGACCTTGTCCACGTTATAGCCGATGCCGTTGGTGCCCCACAGGTACGGCACCGAATGCTCGTTGCCCGGGTCGTTTTTCTCCAGCAGCTTGAGCAGCTTGGGGTCGAGGTTCTTGAAGTTGGGTAGCTGCGAACGGTCCAGCTTGAGGAACGCGCCGGCCTTTACCTGGCGCGCCAGGAAGTGGTTGGACGGCACCACCACATCGTAGCCGGTACGGCCGGCGAGCAGTTTGCCTTCCAGGGTTTCGTTGGAGTCGAACACGTCGTAGATCACCTTGATCCCGGTCTTGGCCTGGAAGTCGGCCAAGGTGGTCTCACCGATGTAGTCGGTCCAGTTGTACACACTGACCGTCTGCGCGGCATGACCCGCGCTGCTGAACAATGCCGCCAAGGCCAGCGGGAGAAGCTTTTTCACCAGACGCATATCGACACCCCTTTGCTTGATTGATTTTTATGTATTCATCCAGCCATTCTGCCCGTAGCAGCTGTCGAGCCTTGGCGAGGCTGCGTAGCGATGTATCGGACACAATTGCGGTGGGCCCGACGCAGCCTCGCTAAGCTACGGACGAGTCGTCAGACGCTCAGCAGCAGGAATTCACGTTCCCAGGAGCTGATCACCCGCTTGAAGTTCTCGTGTTCGGCGCGCTTGACCGCGACGTAGCCGCGCACAAACTTGTCCCCCAGGTACTGCTTGACGGTGTCGCACTCTTCCATGCGCGCCAGGGCGTCTTCGATGGTGATCGGCAGCCTCAGGTTGCGGCGTTCGTAGGCACGGCCTTCCACCGGGGCGCTGGGCTCGACCTTTTCGATCATGCCGAGGTAGCCGCACAGCAGGCTGGCGGCGATGGCCAGGTACGGGTTGGCGTCGGCACCCGGCAGGCGGTTTTCCACGCGCATGGCGTCGGGGCTGGAACTCGGTACACGCAGGCCGACGGTGCGGTTTTCTTCGCCCCACTCGACGTTGACCGGTGCCGAGGTGTCCGGCAGGAAGCGGCGGAACGAGTTGACGTTAGGCGCAAACATCGGCAGCAGCTTGGGGATGTACTTCTGCAGGCCGCCGATGTGGTTGAGGAACAGTTGGCTCTTGTTGCCGTGCTCATCGACAAACACCTGCTTGCCGGTGGCGATCTCCACCACGCTCTGGTGCAGGTGCATGGCGCTGCCGGGCTCGTCGGCCACCGGTTTGGCCATGAAGGTGGCCGCCACGTTGTGCTTGAGTGCAGCCTCGCGCAGGGTGCGTTTGAACACGGTGATCTGGTCGGCCAGGTCCAGGGCATCGCCGTGGCGGAAGTTGATTTCCATCTGCGCCGGGCCGTCTTCATGGATCAGCGTGTCGAGGTCCAGGCCCTGGGCTTCGCACCAGTCGTAGACGTCTTCGAACAGCGGGTCGAACTCGTTGGCAGCGTCGATGGAGAACGACTGACGGCCACTTTCGGCGCGACCGGAACGGCCC
The DNA here is from genome assembly GCF_013386015.1 of Pseudomonas sp. B6001. Classification (NCBI taxonomy): domain Bacteria; kingdom Pseudomonadati; phylum Pseudomonadota; class Gammaproteobacteria; order Pseudomonadales; family Pseudomonadaceae; genus Pseudomonas; species Pseudomonas sp. B6001. The sequence continues at coordinate 22,056 of NZ_JACAOX010000006.1, read as the reverse complement.
AGCGGGGTCTTCAGCGGCAGGTCCGGGTCTTCGCAGCGCTGGGTCAGGTAGAACTCCATCTCCGGCGCGACAATCGGCTGCCAGCCCTGGTCGGTATAGAGTTGCAGGACCTTTTTCAGCACGTTGCGCGGCGACAGTTCGATGGGGTTGCCCTGCTTGTCGAAGGTGTCGTGGATCACGATGGCCGTCGGCTCGATGGCCCATGGCACCACGTAGGTGGCGTTGGACACCGGGCGGCAGATCATGTCGATGTCGGCCGGGTCCAGCAGGTCGTAGTAGATATCGTCGTCGACAAAGTCCCCGGTTACCGTTTGCAGCAACACACTTTCCGGCAGGCGCATGCCTCGCTCATGCAGGAACTTGTTGGTGGGCGAAATCTTGCCGCGTGCGATGCCAGTCAAATCACTGATCACGCATTCGACTTCGGTAATCTTGTGTTCTTTCAGCCAGGCGGACAGCTGATCGAAGGGGGCGTTCATAAGGACCTCGTCATGGGTTGGATGCTGCGCCGCGGGCTTCCCTCGCGGCGCATTGAGGTCTATCTTGGGCCAGCCGCCCAACGGCATCTATCCACTTTGCGCCAACCACAACGCACCAATAGAGTGCGCCCAGGTTACCCATGACACAGGCAACAGCTTTGCGCGTACAGGCCTTCACCACCGGTGATGTGGCCGCTCAATGCAGTGCGACACCCGGTTGGGTGCAGCAGTACCAGCAGATGTCCCCAGGGCATTTCGCCGGGCAGATCCGCTACCTCGACCTGCAAGGTGTCGAGGTGTACGAAGAGCGGATGAACACCCGGGTGGAGCAGAACTTCAACGCGCCGCCGGGTTCCCTGGCGTTCTGTTTCGATGGCAGCGACAACGCGCTGTACGTGCTCAATGGCGAAAGCCGCAACACCTGGATCACCCCGGAAAACTACCGCGAAGTGGCAGTGGTGTTCGGGCCGCAGTTTGTCCAGCGCCATGGTCTGGATGTGGCGAAGCTGGAGGGGTTGTTCATGGCCCCGCTCAACTCCCTGCAAAACCCGTTGTTCAGCCGCTGGCTCAGCGGCACGCTGACACGGCTGTCGGCGACGCTGGACCTGCCGAGTCGTGATGCCCTCACGCAACAGTTGCTCGACGATTGCCTGTTCATCCTCGACAACGCCTGCGTGTGCCTCGACAAGGGCTCATTGCAGCGGCGCACCGAGGAGCGAATCATCATGGCGCGCATTGGCGAATGGGCGGCGGATGTGCCGGATGAAACCGTCAACCTGCTGCAACTGGCGCGCATTGCCGGGGTGCCGTTGCGCCAGTTGCAGCACGGGTTCAAGACGTATACCGGGATGAGCCCGGCGCAGTGGTTGCGGTTGCGCCGGTTGAACAGTGCACGGCGGGAGTTGTTGAACCCGCCGTCAGTGGACACCACCGTGGCGGAGGTGGCGATGAATTGGTCGTTCTGGCATTTGGGGCGGTTTTCCAACAGTTATCGGGCGTTGTTTCAGGAGTTGCCCAGCGAGACCCTGAAGCGCCAGAGGTAAATGTAGGAGCGGGCTTGTGTGGGAGCGGGCTTGCTCGCGAATGCGGTGGGTCAGTCAATAAATCTGGCACTGATACACCGCCTTCGCGAGCAAGCCCGCTCCCACATTTGAAGATCGTTCCCACGCGGAGCGTGGGAACGATCAGGTCCGAAGAAACGCCAGCATCAACTGATTCACTCGCTCCGCCGCCTCCAACTGCACCATATGCCCCTGCCCCGGCAGTATCTCCACCTGAGCGTCCAACCCATGGGCATGGCTCGCCGGGATGATTGCGTCCTCACTGCCCCAGATCACCAGGCTCGGCTGGTGCCCCACCACACTGCGCAAATCCACCAACTGCCGACCACCGCTGAACAACGCCCCGGTGATCTGCCGCAACGCCTGCTCCACACCCTCCAGGCGCTTGAACTTGAGCATGTCTTCCAGCATCTGCCGGGTCACCAGCGCCGGGTCGCTGAACAGTTGCACCAGTTGCGGCTTGAGTGCATTGCGATTGCTCGCGTCGATAAAACCTTGCAGGTAGTCACTGTTGATCTGCGTACCCAACCCAGCGCTGGCGATCAGGGTCAACGACGCCACACGCTGCGGTGCCACCCGCGCGAGGTTCAGGGAAACCAGCCCGCCCATGGAATGCCCGGCGAGGTGTACCCGGTCAACCTTCAGATAATCCAGCAGTGCCAATACCGCCTGGCTCAGCTCCTCAAGCTCGCCCGTTTGCAGGTACTTGCCCGACTCGCCATGCCCCGGCAAATCCAGGGCGATCACCCGCCGCTCAGCCGCGAGCACCGGGTGATTGAACAGCCAGTTATTCAGGTCGCCACCAAAGCCGTGCACCAGCACCAGCGGTGTGCCGCCCTCCCCGAGGTCCAGATAGCGCAGCAGGCGCCCGCCCACCTCGACCTTCTGTGCCGATGGCCCGCTGGCTTCAGCCTCGGCGGCACTGGAAACGAACCCCGCCTGGAACGCCTCGATCACCCCATCAATCTCGGCCTCGCTGGCCTCGCCTTCCACCACGATTGCCAGCAATGCCCCCACGGGCAAGGTCTCATCGCTCTGGGCCAACACCCGCCGCAGCACCCCGCTGAAGGGTGCCTCGACACTGCTGGAAATCTTGTCGGTCTCGACATCCAGCACTTCTTCACCCTTCTCCACCGGGTCGCCCGGCTGCTTGAGCCAGACATCAACCCGGCCTTCGGTCATCGACAGCCCCCACTTGGGCATGGTCAGTGTATGGATCATGCGGCATTCCTCTTGTCGGCAATCTTCAGCACCGCAGCTTCGATCTTCGCCGCGTTGGGGATGTACAGGTCCTCCAGGGCATCGGAGAACGGCACCGGCGTGTGAGGCGCGGTGACCATTTCGATCGGCGCGCGCAGGAAGCCGAACGCCCGTTGCGCCACCAATGCACTAATGTCCGTGGCAATCGAGCAACGTGGGTTGGACTCGTCGATCACCACCAGGCGCCCGGTTTTCTCCACGCTTTCAAGGATGCTGTCTTCGTCCAGCGGGCTGGTGGTGCGCAGGTCCAACACTTCGCAGTCGATACCCTGGCGCGCCAGATTGGCGGCGGCTTCCAGGGCGATGTGCACCATGCGCCCGTAGGTCACCAGGGTTACGTCATTGCCTTCACGCACGAAGTTGGCTTCGCCGAACGGCACGGTGTACAGCTCTTCCGGCACTTCGCCCTGGAGGCTGTAGAGCATTTTGTGTTCGAGAAAAATCACCGGGTCGTTGTCGCGGATCGCCTGGATCAGCATGCCCTTGGCGTCATAGGGCGTGGCCGGGCACACCACCTTGAGCCCGGGAATATGCGTCCACATCGAGGTGAGCATCTGCGAATGCTGGGCCGCCGCACGCAGGCCGGCGCCATACATGGCGCGCACCACCAGCGGCGTGGTGGTCTTGCCACCGAACATATAGCGAAACTTCGCCGCCTGGTTGAGCAACTGGTCGAGGCAGCAGCCGATAAAGTCGACGAACATCAACTCGCACACCGGGCGCATGCCACGGGTGGCTGCACCGACGGCCATGCCCACATAGCCGACCTCGGAAAGTGGCGCGTCGAGCACGCGGTCGGGGAACTCCGGATACAGCCCCTTGGTGACGCCGAGCACGCCGCCCCAGGCGTCCTGTTCACCGGGCGAACCGGTGCCGCCGGACACGTCCTGGCCGATGATGAACACGCTCTGGTCGCGGCGCATTTCCTGGGCCAGGGCTTCGTTGATTGCCTGCTGATAGCTGATTTTTCTAGCCATGATGACTTCTCCACGGATTGTTTTTGTAGTGGGTGGCGGTTAGCGGTAGGCGACGTAGACATCGCTGAGCAGGTCGGCGGCCTGGGGTTTGGGATCGGACTTGGCCAGGCGCACGGCGTCTTCGATCAGCTGCGCGACTTCGGTGTCGATGCGTTCGAACTGCGCTGCGTCGAGCCAGCCTTCGGCGGTGCAGCGCTGGCGAAACAGGCTCAGGCAGTCGCCGGTTTCCCGCAGGTTTTTCACTTCGTCCGGGCCGCGATAGGTTTGCGCATCGCCTTCGAAGTGGCCGTAGAAACGGCTCAGTTTGACCTCCACCAGCGTCGGCCCTTTACCGCTGCGGGCACGCTCTACCGCGACGCCGAGGGCGGCGTGCACGGCAAAAAAGTCGTTGCCGTCGACAATCACCCCCGGCATGCCAAAACCCACGGCGCGCTCGGCAATGTCCTTGCAGGCCACCGACCAGCCGGACCCGGTGGCTTCGGCATAACCGTTGTTCTCGGCCACGAACAGGCACGGCAGGTTCATGATCGAGGCCAGGTTCATGGCTTCAAACACCGCGCCCTCGTTGGAGCCGCCGTCGCCGAAAAACGCGACCGCCACCCCCGCGCTGCCCTTGAGCTTGGCCGCCAGGGCCGCACCGGCCGCCAGCGGCGCCCCGGCACCCACAATGCCGTTGGCGCCGAGCATGCCCTTCTCCTGGTCGGCAATGTGCATGGAGCCGCCCTTGCCGCCGCACACCCCGGTTTTCTTGCCGTAGATCTCGGCCATCATGCCGAACACGTCCACACCCTTGGCGATGCAATGGCCGTGGCCACGGTGGTTGGACGCGATGCAATCTTCATCGTTGAGGTGGGCCATGACCCCGGCGGCGCTGGCTTCCTGGCCGGCATACAAATGCACGAAACCGGGAATCTCGCCGGTGGCGAATTCCACGTGCAGGCGTTCTTCGAAATCACGGATGGTGCGCATCACGGTGTAGGCATGGAGCAATTGATCGGTGGACAGGTGAGTGGACATCTTGTTGTTCTCCAGGTTGTCTCGACACACAAAAGGCTGGATCAGGCCAGCTGCAAGGCACTCAGCACGGCCTGTGCCAATCCGTTGGAAAACCCGGAAAAGCCTTGACCCAGAGCAGTTGCCTGGAAGCGTGGACGTGCCACTGTGGGCCGTTCAATGAGACGCGCCGTTGCAACCGCCCGCAGCGTCTCAGGCGCAATGAGACGCTGCGTCTCACCTCGGGCAGTTGGTCAGGCCGGCCTTGTTCCACCCGGCCCATGGGCGCTTAATGGCGGGCATAACAACAAGGATCGAGAACCGGAGGCTTCAATGCTCGCCGTGAACTCCAAGGACCATGTCGACTGTGTCAGCCGCGTGGTACGCAACGCCGACCGCCTGCCCCAGGCGCCGGTGCCGTCGCTGATTTTTGATTCCTGGCGCCGCTCCATGGAGCAGCACCACCTCGACCCCGGTTCCCTGCAAGGGCCGCGCATCCTCACCAGCACCCTGCTCAAGGAATGCCGCGAACGCGCCGAGCTGTTCATGCGCATCGCCAGTGAGGAAGTCGGGCAGATTCACAACCGGGTGCGCCACGCCGATTACTGCGTGATGCTTACCGACGCCCAGGGCCAGACCATCGACCATCGTGTGGACGCCGGCATTCGTAACGACTGCCGCAAGGCCGGCCTGTACCTGGGCACCTGCTGGTCGGAAGCCGAGGAAGGCACCTGTGGCGTGGCCACGGTGCTGACCAGCAAGGCCGCGGTCACCGTGCACAAGCGCGACCACTTTCGTGCGGCGTTTATCGGCCTGACCTGCTCTGCCGCACCCATCTTTGATCCCCAGGGCAACCTGCTGGGCGTGATGGACGCCTCCGCCCTGAAATCGCCGGATGACCGGCGCAGCCAACACCTGGTGCGGCAGATGGTGGCGCAAAGCGCGCGGGCCATCGAGAACGCGTTTTTCATGCACAGCGCCCGGCAACATTGGGTGTTGCAGGCCCACAGCACGCCCGGTTACGTCGACAGCCAGCCGGACATGCTGCTGGCGTGGGACCAGGATGGGCGGCTGCAAGCCTTGAACAGCAAGGCGCGGCAGGCCCTGAGATTGCGCTTCGGGCAGTTGCCGGAGCATATCGGCGAAGTGTTTGACCTGGACGCGTTGCGCGCCGTGACCGATCAATCGACGCAGCAGTTGCATTGGCTCGGCGAGCCGGGGGCGTTGCAGGTACGGGTCAGCGCGCCGCGGCGTAAGGCTGCACGTGCGACGGTGTCTTCGAGTCATCAGGTAGACCCGCGAGTAGAAGAACATCTGCGCCTGGCCGTGCGGGTCAAGGACCGCAACCTGCCGGTGCTGGTCCAGGGCGAAACCGGCGCCGGCAAGGAAGTGTTTGCCCGCCAGTTGCATGAACGCAGTGCCCGTCGCGACGGCCCCTTTGTGGCGGTGAACTGCGCGGCGATCCCGGAAAACCTGATCGAGAGCGAACTGTTCGGCTACGTGGCCGGGGCATTTACCGGTGCCTCCAGCAAGGGCATGACCGGGCTGCTGTTGCAGGCCGATGGCGGCACGTTGTTTCTCGACGAGATCGGCGACATGCCGCTGGCGTTGCAGACGCGACTGCTGCGGGTAATGGCCGAAGGTGAAGTGGCGCCGCTGGGCGGGGCAAAAACCCGGGCGGTGGATATCCAGGTGATCTGCGCCAGCCATCGGGACTTGGCGGCGCTGGTGAGTGCTGGAAGCTTTCGCGAGGATTTGTATTTCCGGTTGGGCTGTGCGCGGTTCTGTGTGCCGCCATTGCGCGAGCGCATGGACAAACTGGCATTGATCAATCGGCTTCTGGAGCAGGAGGCGCGGCACAGCGGTGTTGCGGTCGGGATCGCGGCAGCGGCGCTGGAGTCGCTGCTGGGTTATGCCTGGCCGGGGAATGTGCGGCAACTGCGGCATGTGTTGGCGTATGCGTGTGCGGTGTGCGACGGCGGGACGATTCAGCTGGCGGATTTGCCGGTGGAAGTTCGTGGTGACGCGGTTGCGGTGGAAACATCGGAAAGCGTCAGCCCGGAACGGCAGTTGGTGCTGGACGCACTGATTCGGCATCGGTGGAAGCCGCTGGCGGCGGCGCAGGCGTTGGGGATTTCCAGGGCGACCTTGTATCGGCGGGTTAACCAGCTGGGTATCGACATGCCCGGCAAGCACTGACCCAACACGGTCAAAAATGTGGGAGCGGGCTTGCTCGCGAAGGCGGTGTACCAGTCAACATTTCCGGTGACTGACACTCCGCCTTCGCGAGCAAGCCCGCTCCCACATTTTTTGACCGAGTGATTCCGCCGGGTCAGCGGTAGAGAATCCCCCCATCAATCAACGGCGATTGCCCGGTCATGTAATCCGAATCCGGCCCCGCCAGGTACGACACCAGCCCCGCTACATCCTCCGGCGTTTCCGCCCGGCCCAACGCAATCCCGTCCACATACTTCTTGTACGTCGCCCCTACCTCGGCGCCGGTAATCTCGGCCATGCGTTTGTCGATCTCGACCCACATATCCGTGCCCACCACACCCGGGCAGTAGGCGTTGACGGTAATCCCGTCAATGGCCAACTCCCTCGCGGCGGCCTGGGTCAGCGCACGCACGGCAAACTTGGTGGCCGAATACACCCCCAGCAACGCAAAGCCTTCATGGCCGGCAATCGAGCAGGCATTGATGATCTTGCCCCTCTGCTTCAGCGCCTTGAATTTCTTGCCTGCGGCCTGGATGCCCCAAAGCGTGCCCTGCACGTTGATACGCAGCGTGCGGTCGACCTGTTCCGGGGTTACGTCCAGCAGTGCGTCAATCTGTGCGATGCCGGCGTTGTTGACGATGATGTGGAAGCCGCCCAGGGTCTGGTGGGCATGGTCCACCGCCGCGACCACTTGCTCCAGCTTCGAGACATCGGCGACATACACCGAGGCCTTGCGCCCCAGTGCAACCACCTCGGCCGCCACCGCTTCAATCTTCGCGCTGTTGATGTCCACCAACGCTATGTCGGCGCCATCCCGCGCCAGGCGCAGGGCGATGGCCCGGCCGATGCCTTGCCCGGCGCCGGTCACCAGTGCAACTTTTCCAGCGATACTCATGACGATCTCCTTCAACGGTGAGAGAAGCCTTGTCTATCGCAGTTGCCAGGGGCCGCTGTCGAGCAGCAGCAGGATTGATCTGCGGGCTGAGACGGGTCGTCTCAAAGCGAACCATTCTCGAAAACTTGTAAAACGCCGCCGTTATGCCTAGCTTATGCGCCCTCCGCTCTGCGCTCTCAGGCCTTCCCCCATGGTTTTGCGTCTTCGCCCCGCTGCCCCTTCACGTTTTGCCCTCGGCCTGTTGCTCAGCGCAGGTATTGGAAGCAGCCAGGCGGCTGATATCGAGCTGCCGGAGGTGAAGGTCCAGGGCCAGGATGAATCCGGCTATAACACCGACACCGCGTCGGTGGGCGCTTTCAATGAGGCGCCGTTGCTCGACACGCCGGCCTCGATCGCGGTGTTCAACGAGTCGTTGATCAAGGACCAGCAGGCGCGCTTGCTCAGCGAAGTGCTGCGCAATGACGCCTCGGTGGGCGACAGCTATGCGCCCATCGGCTACTACGAAAACTTCGTGGTGCGCGGTTTCTCGCTGAATGCCGCCAGCAGTTACAAGATCAATGGCCGCACCATCACCGGCGAGCAGAACGTTGCCCTGGAGAACAAGCAGCGCGTGGAGCTGCTCAAGGGATTGTCGGGTATGCAAAGCGGGATTTCCGAGCCCAGCGGCGTGATCAATTACGTGACCAAGCGCCCGGAGGATGTGCGCTCGGTGACGGTGTCCACCGATGATCGCGGCAGTGGTTACCTGGCCACCGACGTGGGCGGCTGGTTTGGCAGCGAGCAGCAGTTCGGCCTGCGCGCCAACGTGGCCCATGAAGACCTGCATTCCTATGTCGAACATGCCAATGGCCACCGGGATTTCCTGTCCCTGGCGTTCGACTGGAACATCAGCCCCGACGCGGTATTGCAGCTGGATGCCGAGTATCAGAACAAGCAACAGCGCTCGGTGCCGGGTTATCAGTTGCTGGGCGGGACCGAGGTGCCGCACCACGCGTCGCCGAAAAAACTGCTGGGGCATCAGAGCGGTGCGAATCAGGTAGGGATTGATTCGCTGAACCTCAACGGCAAGTTTGAATATCGCTTCAGTGACCAGTGGAAAGGCAGCGTCAGCGCGGCGCGCAGCAAGGTGGTGATTGATGATTACAGTTCGTTTGCGTGGGGCTGCTACGGGTCCGCGAGCTGTGCCGGGGCCAAGGTACCGAACTACTTCAGCCCGGAAGGCAACTACGATATCTATGACTTCCGCAGCCCTGATGACACCCGGCGCGATGATGAAATCCAGGCCGCGATGACCGGGTTGTTCAATACCGGTGGCCTGGGGCATGAGTTGACGTTTGGCAGCAGTGCGTTTCGGCGAGTGGTGGACAAGCGCGAATCGGTCAACGAGATGATTGGCTCCGGCAATATCAATCAGGACCCGGAAAACTTCGCGCCCACCGATAAGCCCCTGAACGATAGTCATCGCAACCTCGACAGCCGCCAATACGGCCTGTTCGTCACCGACCGCATCAGCTTCAACGAGCAATGGCAGACCATCGTGGGCGGCCGCGAAGTGCGCCTGGACGAAAAGGCTTTCGATGATCAGGGCAACGAGTCGCGCCACACCCGGCAGTATGTGTTCCTGCCCCAGGCGGCGCTGATCTACAAACCGATTGAAAACCTGTCGCTCTACACCAGCTACAGCAAAGGCCTGTCCCTGGGCGGTACCGCGCCGTGGTTTGCCCTGAATAAAGATGAAACCCTCGCCCCGACAGTTTCCCGCCAGATCGAAGCCGGGGTGAAATACGACTGGCGCCGCATCAGCTTTGCCGCCGCGATCTTCCAGACTCGCCAGGCCTATCAGTACGCCAAGCCGGACGCCGCCGGCGACTACACCTACGTGCAACAGGGCGAGCAGAAAAACACCGGCCTGGAATTGTCCGCCAACGGCTGGGCCACCCAGTGCTTGCAGATCGCCGCCAGCGTCGCGGCCATCCGTGCACGGGTGACGGGCAGCGGCACGCCGGAATACGAAGGCCATCAGGCGATCAACGTGCCGAAACTGCGGGCCAGTCTGTACGCCGACTACGCCCTGCCCTGGGTCGACGGCCTGGCGCTGCTCGGCGGCGTGCAATACAGCGCCAACAAGTACGCCAATCGCACCGGTGATGTGGAAGTGGGCGACTACGCCATCGTCAACGTCGGCAGCCGCTACACCACCAAACTCGATGGCTATGAAACGGTGTTTCGCCTGAGCGTCGACAACCTGTTCGACAAGCGTTACTGGCGCGATGCTGGCGAATACATGGGCGATGACTACCTGTTCCAGGGTGCGCCGTTGACGGCGCGCTTGAGTGCCACGGTCAATTTCTGACGGTACGCGGGATCGCCAGGCATAGCGCCGCCAAGGCGCACACCAACAGGGTCCAGCCCAACTGCTGGACCCAGGCTGCCAGGGTCAACCCCACCCCGATCACCAGGTAATACAGCAAACCGAACAAGGCACCGGCGGTGCCAAGGCGGTCGCGATAAGCCGTGAGTGCCGCCCCCAAGACATTGGGAATCGCCATGCCGAAGGCCATGACCACCAACAGCATCGGCAACACGAACAGCCAACGGTCCTGTAACAGCACCACCAGCACGCTGCCCACTAACATCACGCCACCGGCTGCCAGCACCAGCTGTTCGCTGCCGGCCCCGCGCTTGAGCAACCCCTTGTTGAGCCAGGCCCCAAGCCCCGAGCCCAACGCCAGCAGGACGCCGCTGTAGCCGAACTGCTCGGCAGACAACCCCAGGCGCTGGAACACAAACGGCCCCAGGCTGTAATAGCTGAACAGCGCGATATTGAAGACCGCGACCAGCCCCACCGAACGCCACAGCGCCGCATCCTTGAGCATCAGGCCCAGGGTGCCGCGCAACGACGCTGTGGGCAGCGAGGCCGGGCGGGTTTCCGGCAAGGCCCACAGGCACCAGGCCAATAACGTCAGCGCCAGCAGCAACAAGCCTGTGAGCACCCCGCGATAGCCAAAGTGCTGCACCAGGCCCGCGCCAGTGAACAGGCCAATGGCGGGGCTGGCCGCCAGGGCAATGCCCACGACTGAAAACACCTGCGCCAGCCCGGCACCGCTGAAGCGGTCGCGCAGCACGGTTTGCGTCACCACCGACCCCACCGCCGCACCAAACGCCGCCACCGCCTGGGCCAGCAACAGGCCGTTGAACGAACGCACGCCCAAGGCCAGCGCTGTGGCCGCGCCATAAAGGGCCAACCCGGCCAGCATCACCGGGCGCCGGCCGAAGCGGTCACACAAGCGTCCCCACACCACGACCCCGAACGCGAAGGCCAGAAAGTACACCGACAAGGTCTGCCCCGCTGCCTCGGGCCCTACCGCAAACGCCTGGCCGATATCCGCCAGCGCAGGGCTATACAGGGTTTGTGCGATCTGCGGGAACATCAGCAGCGCCACCGCCAGCACCAGCAAGTTTTTCAACATCATCCAGACGCTCTTCACGAGTAAACAGGCCAGGGAGTCTAAACAGCGGCAGCTGGCGTATTATCCAGACTTCGACACCTTATCAATGAAATCGGACATCCCATGGCATGGCTGGCGGCGCAGACACCTTTCGATCCCGACCGCTTCGACGCGCCCGTGGTGGGCATCGCCGCCCTGCTGGGTGATCACGACTCCGGTGTACATCAGCATCAGCGCGGGCAATTGCTGTTCACCCAACAGGGCTGCACGCGCATTACCCTGGCCAACCAGCTGTGCCTGTTGCCGCCCACTCGGGCAGCGTGGATTCCCGGCGGTGTGCCGCACCGGGCAGTGATGCAACAGACCGTGGATTACCGTTCGGTGTATGTCAGCCCGGCATTGGCCGGGCAGTTGCCGGCACAAGTGCGGGTGATTGAGGTGAGTGCGCTGCTGCGGGCGGTGCTGGAGCCCATGGCAATGGCGGCGTTCGACACCGATTGGCAACAGGGCAAATACGCGCATTTGCTGGCGCTGTGCCTGAGTGAAATCCGCGAGGCAGTCGAGCAACCGCTGCTGCTGCCCCTGCCCACGGACAAACGCCTGGCGCCGTTATTGCAGAACCTCGACGCGCTGCCACCGGAGCTGCAAGCCTTGCAACGCCAGGTGGCCGCCAGCGGCAAAACCATCGGCCGGATCTTCCTGCGGGAAACCGGCATGGGCTATCAGCAATGGCGCCAGCAGTGGCGCCTGATGCGCGCCATCGAGCTGCTCGCCACCGGGCGCAGTCTCGGGTACTGCGCCTTTGAGTTGGGCTTTGCCAGTGACAGTGCGCTGATCGCCTTCTTCAAGGCCATGACCGGCGCCACGCCACGGGGTTACTTCAAGTGAATGCCGACTGGCTGTAACCCGGTGGTAGATCGGCTTCATTGATCGTTCCCTCGCTCTGCGTGGGAATGCATCCCGTGACGCTCCGCGTCACCCGTACGCAAGACTTGAGCCTTGCATCGCCCGCTGGACGCAGAGCGTCCGGGGCGGCATTCCCACGCAGAGCGCGGGAACGATCAGTCATCCCGGCGTCTTGTCGGGTTATTTAGGCATCTTGCGAAAACCCACCGCCAGACGGTTCCAGCTGTTGATGGTGGCGATCGCCACGCTCAGGTCGACTTGCTCTTGCGGGCTGAAGTGGGCGGCCAGTTCGGTGAAGTCTGCATCCGGTGCGTGGGTCTGGCTGAGCAGGGTCAGGCTTTCGGCCCAGGCCAGCGCGGCACGTTCACGGGGGGTGAAGAACGGCGTTTCACGCCAGGCCGACACGGTGTACAGGCGGCGCTCGGTCTCGCCCCCCTTGCGGGCGTCGGCGGTGTGCATGTCGAGGCAGAAGGCGCAGCCGTTGATCTGCGACACACGCAGGCGCACCAGTTCCAGCAGCGGCAGTTCGATGGACAGTTTGCCGACGGCAGCCTCCAGGGCCAGCATGGCTTTCATGGCATCCGGGGAGGCGGTGTAGAAGTCGGTACGAGCTTGCATGGTGATACTCCAGAACAGTGGGGATTGGTGTCTAGAGTAGTGACGAGGGGGCAGTGGACAAATAGCCAATCCGGGGAAAGATCAGGTAGCCAATGGGGCCAATCCTGACGATCACCCCGGCCCTGCGCCTTCACCGCGAAACGCACTGGGGCTCAGCCCGGTCCAGCGCTTGAACGCCCGCCGAAAACTGCGCACATCGCTGTAGCCAACTTCCTCGGTGATCCGTTCGATGGACAACCCCGGGTTGCTCAGCAAGCCCATGGTCCTTGCCCTGCGCACCTGTTCCAGCAAGCCCTCGAACGTCAGCCCATGCTCGGTCAGGCGCCGGCGCAAGGTACGCCCGCTCATGTTCAAGTCACTGGCGACCTTTTCCAGCTGGCTGCCCTGCAAATCCCGGGAAATCGCGCGCTCCACCGCCTGGATCAAATCCATTTTCTGATGCAGTTGCGCGCTTTCCAGTTCCAGCAGTTCCAGGGCCTGGCGCAAGGCCAGGGCATGGTGATTGGGCAGCCGCACGTCCAGCCAGTGGCTGGCCAGGACCATGCGGTTATGCAGGCAGCCAAAACGCACATCCGTACCTAACAGTTGGTGATAGTCAGCGACATAGCTGGGCGCGGCGTGGATAAATTCGACCCGCAGCGGCATGAAGCCCTCGCCCACCAGGGCGCGGCCATACACCATCAGGCTGGCGAAAAACTCCTCGGCGGCAAACACCTGCACCTCGGCGTAGGGCAGCAGGCATTCGATATCGACGAAAACTTCCTGGGGGCCTTCATGGGTGCGCGAGGTGGCGATACCACCGGAGGTGTGCTGATGACGTTCCCCGATGGCAAACGCATCGCGCAACGTCTTGCACAGTGAAATCACATGGCCGAGCAGGCCCAGGGTGCCGAGTACGTTCTGATGGCCTACCCACAGGCCCAGCCCCTGGTCGGGCAACACCTTGAGTGCACGCTGGATCATCGCTACCGCCTGGCGATAGGAAATGCGCTGGGCCGGGTCGTCCAGGTCGGCCAGGGTGAATCCCAGGCCACGGCACAGGTGCTCGGCGCTCACGCCTTTTTGCGCGACCACTTGGCCGAGGGTTTGCAACAGAAATGGCGAGACCAGGGCCAGGTCATAGTGCGGATCAACGGCTTTCCTTTGCATGGATCTTCGATTCCCGACTGAGTGCTTCAGTTCTTGTTTTGGAAACATCCTGACAATCATAGGCTCTTGCAAGAACTGCTGCACTCTGGATGAAAGCTGTCCGCCAAAGTCCCCCTATGTGGCCGCCAATACCCTGCCCCGCCGGGCGCCGAGGGCTTATTTCTATAGGCAGCGTCGTCCTGATAATAATAATGAGCCCAGACATGAACACGACCCGTGCGTTTTACCCCGTGCAACTCGCCCTGTTGACCCTCATCAGCCTGCCGGCCCTGGCCACCGAAGGCGGCGTCGACAACATCGGCCCCGGCACCGATGGCTTCTACATCCTGCCGCTGGACGTCAACAACCTGCCCGACCACATGTTCGCCTTCAACATCTATTACAACCATTACGAAGCCAGGAAGCTCGATATCAGCTCGTTGGGTGGCAAGGTGCCGGACGTGAAGATCAAGTCCGACGCGATCATCCCGCGCCTGGATTACCTCAGCCCGTTGCGGGTATTCGGCGGGCGCCTGGGCGGCTACATCGCCCAGCCGTACCTGAAGCAACAGGTGTCGCTGTTCGGCATGTCCGACACCCGGGAAAGCATGGGCGACACCACCGTGGCGCCGATCATCCTCTGGGACCTGGGCAAGAACCTGACAGTGGGCACCGCCCTGGAAATCACCCTGCCCACCGGCGAATACGACGCCACGCGTCTGGCCAATACCAGCAACAATTTCTACACCTACAAACCGTTGGTGTCGGCGACCTGGATGCCCAACGAGCGCACTGAGCTGTCGATCAAGACCACCTACAGCTTCAACAAGGAAAACCCCGACACCCATTACCGGTCGGGGCAGATTTTTCACTTCGACTACTCGGCCAGCTACAAGGTGACGGATAACCTCAGCCTTGGGCTCAATGGTTATTACCTCAAGCAGACCACCGACGATAAGCAGTACGGGCATACCGTGGTGAACATCTATGGCGAAGATGTGGATGACGGGGTCAAGGGCCAGGTGTTTGCGATCGGTCCGGCGGTGTATTTCACCTTCCTCAAGTATGCGAGTGCCGAGGTGCGCTGGGCCAAGGAGTTTGATGTGCAGAACCGGCCGGAAGGCGACATGTTGTGGGCGAAGTTGACGATTCCGTTTGCCCTGTAAACCCGGCAAAAACTGTAGGAGCGAGCTTGCTCGCGAAAAACGTCAACGATAACGCGGGCCGTCTGGATGAACGCGTCGTCCTTGGGTTTTTCGCGAGCAAGCTCGCTCCTACAGTGGGACGGCGTAGTCAGGTGTAGACCGGCCAGGTATCGACGATTTTCCCGCCCCGTACTGCCAGCAAATCGCCGAACTGCAGCAGCACAAACTCACTCTGGGTCGGGCGCAGGAACACCTGGTCTTCCACGTTCAGCCCCACCTTGGGCGAACCATTGACCATCTCCTGATTGGAGCTGCGCCCGTACAGGTCATTGCTCTGCAACCCCCTGGGCGACTCAAACTCCGCCATCCAGTTGCCCCCATAAATAAAGAACGTGGCGCGCTGATTCGCATCCCACCACGAGAACAACCGCGACTTGCCGTCCAGCGCCGGAATGTCCACCGGCCCGGTGCTTTTCAACACGGGCGTGGCGATATAGGCCGCCGGCACATGCTCGCTCAGCGACGGCAAGTCATAGTGCGTCGGCTTGAGCAACGCCGTGCCCACCGACACCTCGCTGCTGAGCTTCTCCTGCTCGTGAATGCGATAGCTCGGGCTGCCTGCCGTATTCAACGTCAGCCCGTCGCGCCACAGCGGCGCAAAGTGCTGGCGGGTGTAATCCACATAGCCGTTGTAGCGCTGCATGACTTTGTCGAACAGGTCCTGGGGCGAGCCGAGAATCCCCGGCACGCCCATGCCCACGAACGGGTCGTAGCCCATGAACCCACTGAATTCCAGCTGCTGCGGATGCGCGCTGATCATCGTCAGCATCTGCCCCAGCACCGCGTTGTCACTGATGCCGCCGCGATGCAGGCCTACATCCAGTTCAATATTCACCCGCAGTTTCGTGCCCAATCCCTGGGCCAGCGCCAGGTATTGTTGCAAGCGCTCGGGCGTGTCCAGCAGCCATTGCAGCTGGCGGGACGGGTCGAACGGGCCCTTGTGGGTTTGGTAAAACAGCTCGGCAGAACGCACCGGCAACGGCTTGCCCAGCAGGATGTCCGCATCGGGAAAGACCTGGGCGTCGTGATTCAGAAATGGCTGGTGAAACGACATCAGGCGCTGGGTGCCGGCTCGCTTGGCGATGTACGCCAGCAGCCCCGGCGACGGCAGGGATTTCTCCACCAGCCGCAGGTGTTTGCCGCCGCGCTGCACTGACTGCATCACCACGTCGATGTTGTGGTCCAGGCGATCGAGGTCGATCAGCATCACCGGGCGCATCGGCCCATGGGCCTTGAGTTGCTGGTTGAGGCTGCGGAAATACTCGGTGTAAGGGCTGCCGCGGTCGCCCGGCCTCAGCAAGATGGCACCACCCACCAGCAACACGCCGGTGCCGAGCATGAAATGTCTGCGGTTCATCAGGCCACTCCCAGAATAGACGACAGGTGCGCATTGAGGAATTTGCCGCTGGGGTCCAGCTCGCGGCGCACTCGGGTAAATTCCTCCCAGCGCGGATACAGCGGCTGCAAAGTGCGCGCATTGAGGGTGTGCAACTTGCCCCAGTGCGGGCGACCGGCGTATTTCCAGAAGATCGGTTCTACGGCGGCGAAGAAGTTGTGGTGGTCCATGGTGTAGTGCTGGTGCACGGAAATCGAACAGCTGTCGCGGCCCTCGAACATGCTCAGCGGAATGTCATCGGCCTTGACGTAGCGGTACTCGATGGGAAACCAGGTGCGCAGGTCCTTATCGTTGATCAGCTTGAGGATTTCCCGCAGGCATGCCGGTCCGTGCTCGGCGGGCACCGAATATTCCATCTCGTTGAAACGCACGTTGCGCACGTTGGCGTACACCTGGAACGACTCGGCCACGCGGTCATCGAAGCTGGCAAAAAAGCGCAGGCTGTTGAGCAAGGTACGCCGGGCCTCGGGGAAATCGCTGCCGTATTTGTCGAGTTTCTCGATGATCGATACAAACTCGTTGCCGCCCGCCTCCGCCGGGTCGATGGGCGGGGTTTCGGGGTCGGTGGTTTCGTTCAGGGCGATGGACAGGGCGTAGTCGGAATGGGTCACCACGAGCATTTCCCAGTGCTGGTTTTCCCGGGTGTTCTTTGCCACGTCCTCCAGCAGTTCTTCAGTCTTGGCGATCCACTGGCGCTCCCGCAGACGGTACGGTGCGCGGTTTTGCAGGCGGACCTGGGTGGCCACGCCGAGGGCGCCGAGGGACACCCGCGCGGCACTGAACACCTCGGGGTGGCGCTTGGCGTCGCATTCCAGCACCTCACCCTGGGCGGTCACCAGTTGCAGGCCGGTGACGCAACCGGAATATGAGGTGAAGCCCACACCGGTGCCATGAGTGGAAGTGGAGATCGCCCCGGCCAGGGTCTGGTAGTCGATATCCGCCATGTTCGGCAGCGCCTGCCCGACGTCTTTCAAGGCCTGGCCCATGCGCGACATCGGCGTGCCGGCGGCGAAGGTGGCCTGCACGGTTTGCGGGTCGTGATCCAGCAGGCCATTGAAGTAACTCAGGGACAGCAACGTGCCGTCGGTGGGCACCAGGGCACTGAACGAATGGCCCGAGCCCACCGGCCGCACCTTGCCCGGTGCCTGGCCGATGACCTGCACCAGTTCATCAAGGTTCTTCGGCGCCAGCCGCGCCAGGGGCAGACAGGTTTGCGCCCCCGACCAATTGCGCCAGGGAATCAGCCGCGGTGCCCGGGCCAACTGGGCCAGCACCGGGTTACTGGTCAATGCCATGAACGCGCCGGCTACCGCGCCGCGCTGCAATAATTCTCGCCGTGAAAGCCCCATCGCCTACCCCGTTATTCTTATTGGATGTGTTGACCCGACATAAAGCTGATCAGCCCCAGGAATTGCTCTTCGGAGCACTGCACGCACAGGCCCATCGGGGGCATGCCGTTGTAGCCATTGATGGTGTGGTCCAGCAGGGTGTCCGGGCCCTGGGCGATGCGCGGGCTCCAGGCCGGGCCGTCACCGGTCAGCGGCGCACCGGAGGCCGGGTTGGCGTGGCACAGCTTGCAACTGGTGTCGTAGACCTGGGCCAGGGCTGCGTCGCCGGGCATGGCATTGGCCGCCGTGGCACGTTCGGGGGGATGTTTCGGTTTGTCGCCACAGGCTGTCAGCAGGCAGGTCACGGCCAGCAGCAGACTGATGCGACGGGGGTTGATTGCCCGCATAGCCACCTTCTCTCTTATTGTGTGAAAGCGTGATCCACACTAAGGCAGCCAGGGCGCGGCGTTGAGGGTATTGGGGGACAGAAAGGGGGGCTTGGGCGGACAGTTGATTGAGCCGCAACGCCGATCAAATGTGGGAGCGGGCTTGCTCGCGAATGCGGTGTATCAGTCATCAGATCTGTTACTGATACACCGCATTCGCGAGCAAGCCCGCTCCCACCGTTAGAATCGAGGTGGGCTTAGAAGGCTATACCGACCTTGAACCCATACTCGTCACGCTTGAGCTTGGTGTTGTCGGCCACATACGAATCGTCATCGAGCTTGTACTCGGTGCGGGTGTAGTACAGGCCCGCCATCACCGGCAGGTCGCCTTTCTGGTTCATCAGCAGGCTGACTTCGGCGTACGGGTTGGTGCGGTCCTTGAGGTCCACGGTGTCGCTGCCGATGCCGTCGACCTTGAGCTTGGCGCGGCCGTCGATGGTATGGCGGGCGCCCAGTTCAACACGCATGGTCATGTCGTCGAACTGGTGGTTGTAGCCCAGGGCCGCCTTGGCGAACGGCGATTTGTTGGTGAGTTTCATGTCGTAGTCGCCCGAGTCCGGCTCGTAGCGGGTCCAGCTGTAGCCGCCACCCACCAGCACGTCGACGAAGTTGCGCGCATCCAGCGCGGCACGCCAGCCGAGGTCGAGGTCGGCCTGGCCTTCCTTGAGCTTGTTGTCGCTCTTCTCGCCGTACTTGGCTTCGATACCGGCCTGGTAGATAAAGCCGGATTCAGCCGTCAGCTTGTTGCCGAAGTTATAGAACAGGCCGGCTTCAGGCATGTGGTCCTTGTCGCTTTGGCTACCGCCTTCGAGTTTGAAGTCGTTGTAGCTGCCGAGGATCCCGAAGGTGGAAATCGGGTCGGTCGGCGCTGCGGCGAACACCACACCAGGTGCCGCGATCAAGGCCAGGACCGAGGAATTCTTGAGGATCTTTCCGAATAGTTTGGACATCGTTTTACGTCTCCATTGCAGGTGGCAAATTATTCAGGAAACGCTTCGAACCCTCGTTTTGGCGAAAGGTTCGAATTAATTTGCACCTTTTTCGAGGTAAAACGGTTCAGCGAAGGCTCTATATCAAGCGTCTTGGACGTGAGCCAGCAAACGACCGAGAATTGACCGCAACTGCGGATGCACCGGCAGGCGAATGCCAAAGCTGGCCTGCAACAGGTTCAGCAACTCTTCGACGTCCTCGATTGCACGCTTTTCGCTGGCCCGGTCCAGGTAGTGAATCGCGTACTGCCCGTTGTTCAGCGTGCGGCGAAATCCCGGGCCAATCAGTGCGACTTTCAGCTGGCCGAGGAACGGCGAATCCGGATGGGTGGAGACGTACCAGTTACCGATCTCGTAGTCGAAGTGTGACTGCACCTGCAGGTCGAACACATACAAGCCGCGCCACTCACCGGCGACCTGCGCCCACAAGGTGTAGCTGCCCTCCTCCAGGCTCAGGCGATAGGGTTCATGGGCGGTGGCCTGGGTGGCATCGGTGTCCAGTTGCAAGGGACTGGTGGGCACCATGCCACCAAAGCCGACATCACTGATGTAACGCACGCCGTCCAGGGTCACCAGGCTCAGCCGATGGGTGCGCGCCGTCAGTGCATCGGGTGGCCCCCCCATCACCACACGGCCGGTAATGCCCCGCGCCTCGAAGCCCAACTCCTGCAACAAGGCCAGGAACAGCTGGTTCAGCTCGTAGCAATAACCACCACGGCCGTCGAACAGGACTTTTTGTTCGACGCTCGGCAAATCGATCGGCACCGGTGCGTGCAGCAGGGTCGACAGGCTTTCAAACGCGAAGGTGCTGACATGGCGCAACTGCAGATCCTGCAGGGTTTGCAGGGTGGGCGGAGGCGGCGTGTCGTAGCCCAGACGTTGCAGGTAGAGGCGGCTGTGGGTCAGCTCTGGCATGACGCAATCCTGGAGTCGGTGGCGAAAGCACCACTAATACCCTGACGGCGGTTATTTGCCAATTGTGGGTTGAATCAAATGCAAGCCCTCAGATGCACAAACTTTCTGAACCTTTCTGAACTGATTTATATCCATTCACTACAAGACAGGGAGGCATCATGAGTACCGCAATGATCTACACCATCCACTACTTGCTACACGGCGAACCAAAAACCTTTGTGGTGCGTGCCGAGGTCATGAACAACGCCGAAGCGTGGCATTGGGCGGCCGTTGACGCCGACATTGCCCACGTGGGGCGGATAGGCCGGCCGGGCCACGAGCGGGTGAAAAAGACCACTCGTCCCTGGGCGGAGAAGTTCGGCATCACCGAGGTGACATGGACAGCCCCGAAACGGCTTGGTTGAGGAATAAAAAGCCCCGCACGACGGCGGGGCTTGTTTCACTTTTTCAGATCACCGAGGGGATCATAGGCCGGCTTCTTGCCGGTTTTTTCTGGCTTGTCCAACGGGGCAATGGCGGGGCCTACCGGGTCGACCTGTGGGTCTGCGACGTCCGGGGAATCGGGGTCGAAACCCAATTCGTCCTTGCCGCTGGAATGCTCGGATGAATGCGGGCCGCTTGTACGATTAGTCATAACTACCTCCTTGGCGCGCCGGGTCTACAGCGGGCGGGCCTTGTCGTGCAGGTTTTCCAGGTCTTCCTCGACCTGCTCTTCTTCGTCTTGCCGTTCGGCCGGGTCGTTGGGGCGCAGGGCGTCGTTGTCACGCTCCTCTTCGCCGGGCGTGCGGTCGGGGTTGGGTGTGCCGGGCGGCTGTTGCTGGTACCGGGTCATGGTTCACCTCGCTTGGGGGTCGGTTGCCTACAGGGGTTAGAGAAATTGCGCTGATCCATGGTTCAACCTGATTACCGTCACTCCGACGGGTGAAGCATGAGAAGATGCTGGCCGGCGTTATAACCCTACTTGTGCCATGGAGACTGACCCTGGATGTTTGAGCTCAAACCGTGCGACCCGATTGTTTTTCGCCAGCAGACGCGACGCAGTACGTTGATAGTCGCGGGGTTGTTTGTGGTGTTGGCGATGGTGCTTTCCAGCCTGGCGGTGATGCTGTTTGGTGAGCCTGGGGGGGATAATTTTCGCTTTAATGTGGGCGGGGTGTTTGCCGGGGTGTTGATTACCGTAGGGCTGGTGCGGGGGCCGTTCTGGAACCAGGCCTGGTTCGCGCCGGCGGTGTATGGGTGGCAGCTCAAGCGCAGCCTGATGAGTGTGACGAATGTGATGCACAAGGTGACTGACGGGGTGAAGGCGAATGATCCGGTGGCGATCAAGTTGCTGCGGTTTTATCACCTTGGGTTGATGCAGATGCACGAACTGGACGCCAATTCGAGTTCTCAGGCGCAGTTGGTGCGGGAGGTTGATGAGCATCTGGAGAAGATGCGGGGGTTGGGGATTGAGCCTGACCAGACGCGGCTGGATCCGGATTGGGTTGAGGCTGTGAAGGCTCGCTGATTGGGGGGCATATCCGTTATTTGGGTGATGGCTGATATGGGTTCCGCTCTTACAGCGGCTCACTTTTGAACAGCGCAAAAGTAAGCAAAACGCTCTTGCCCCACCACTCGGCACCTCGCCTAGGCTCGGTGTGCCCTCACTCCGGCTTTGGACCGTGGGCCGCCGTCATGGGCCATCCCTGGCCCAGGACGGCTAACCCGGCGTCCTGCCGGGTTACCCACGCTCCAAAGCCTGCGTTCGGCCAGCGTGGTTTAACGGGGCGCCTAAGATCAAAAGCAGATCAACAG
>NZ_JACAOX010000059.1:0-324 GCF_013386015.1 Pseudomonas sp. B6001 | reverse complement strand
GGGGCGCCTAAGATCAAAAGCAAGAGCACAGCGGCCTGAAAGCCGGCTTGAGTGTTAAAAGCAAAATCAAAAGCTAAAGCGGGCACGGTCCACTGTAGGAGCTGGCTTGCCGGCGATGGCATCGCTTCGGTGTGTCTGATGTACCGAGGTGTCTGCATCGCCGGCAAGCCAGCTCCTACAGAAAAACAGAACCACCCCCCCACAGAAAAGCAGAGCTGCATCAGCTTCAGATTTGGCTTTCGCTCTGGATCTTGCCTTTGCTTTTAACACTCAAGCCGGCCGGGAGGCCGCTGTGCTCTTGCTTTTGATCTTGATCTGCGGGCC
>NZ_JACAOX010000058.1:0-8883 GCF_013386015.1 Pseudomonas sp. B6001 | reverse complement strand
GCGGTCGGAAAGTATGGCGAGCGTCTCCAAGTGTTCCTCACTTGCAGCCTACGATTGTCTTCAATGCTAAAGTCCATCCCTCGATTTTGCTTTTCCCAAGGAAGCCGTTATGCCGGATGCGACGTCCCTCAGTGCTGGATTCATGGTGGTTCACGGCAACCGTCTGGATGAGCTGCGCAGCCTGGTTGTCAGCTGGATGCGCCGTTACCCGCTGGCTCCCCTGGAAAACGAAATCGCCCTGGTACAAAGCAACGGCATTGCCCAGTGGCTGAAACTGGCGCTGGCTGAAGACCCTGAAGACGACGACATGGGCGGTTGCGGCATCGCTGCCGCTATTGATGTGCAGCTTCCCGGTAGCTTCATGTGGCAGCTCTATCGCATGGTCCTGGGCAAAGACGAAATCCCGCCCAAGTCCCTGCTGGATAAAGCCCCACTGACCTGGCGTCTCATGCGCCTGTTGCCGGAGCTGATCGATCAGCCCCATTTCGAACCCCTGCAACGCTTCCTGACCCACGATACGGATCTGCGCAAACGCTACCAACTCGCGGAACGCCTCGCCGACCTGTTCGACCAATACCAGGTCTACCGTGCCGACTGGCTGGAAGATTGGGCTGCCGGTCGCCATCAACTGCGCAATGGCCGTGGCGAATCCAAACCTTTGAGCCCGGCCAACTGCTGGCAAGCCGAACTATGGCGCGCCCTGCTGTTGGACGTAGGAGAGGAAGGCATGGCTCAAAGTCGCGCCGGAGTTCACCAACGCTTTATCGAGCGCATCAATAGCCTGGAGCAGGCACCGATAGGCCTGCCCTCCCGCGTGATCGTCTTCGGCATTTCCTCCTTGCCAGCCCAAGCGCTGGAAGCCCTTGCCGGCCTCGCCCGTTTCAGCCAGGTGCTGCTGTGTGTGCACAACCCTTGTCGCCATCACTGGTCCGACATCGTCGCCGACAAAGACCTGCTCCGAAACGAATACAAGCGCCAGGCACGCAAGGCCGGAATGCCGGTCACCATCGACCCGCAAACCCTGCATCAGCACGCCCACCCGCTGCTCGCTGCCTGGGGTAAGCAAGGTCGCGACTACATCAACCTGTTGGACAGCTACGACGACCCCAACAGTTACCGCTCGGCATTCCGTGACGGTCGTATCGACCTGTTCAGCGAGAGCGAGCCCACCACCTTGCTCAACCAACTCCAGGACGACATCCTCGAACTGCGCCCCCTCAACGAAACCCGTGAACTCTGGCCAAGCGTCGACCTGGCGCGCGACACTTCCATTCGCTTCCACATCGCCCACAGTGCCCAACGCGAAGTTGAAGTTCTTCACGACCAGTTACTGCAGCGCTTCAGCGCCGACCCCACGCTGCGCCCACGGGACATCATCGTCATGGTCCCCGACGTCGACAGCTACGCGCCGCATATTCGCGCCGTATTCGGCCAGCTTGAAAGAAGCGACCTACGCTTCATTCCGTTCACGCTTACGGACCAGGGCCAGCGCGGCCGCGATCCGTTACTGATCGCCGTCGAGCACCTGCTCAAGCTCCCGGACAGCCGCTTTCCGGTCAGCGAAATCCTCGACCTGCTCGACGTCCCGGCACTGCGGGAACGCTTCGCCATCAAGGAACGCGACCTGCCGACCCTGCACCGCTGGATCGAAGGCGCCGGTATCCGTTGGGGCCTCAACGCCGAACAACGCGCCGGCCTCGGCTTGCCCCAGGAGCTGGAGCAAAACAGCTGGCGGTTCGGCCTACGTCGCATGCTCCTGGGCTACGCCGTTGGTACGGGCTCTGCCTGCGATGGCATCGAGCCGTACGATGAAATCGGCGGCCTCGATGCGGCCTTGATCGGCCCGCTAGTCGCACTGCTCGATGCGCTGCAAGATGCCCACCAGGCACTTTCGCAACCTGCCGCGCCGACAGAGTGGGGCGAGCGCCTGCAAAACCTGATGCAGTTGTTCTTCCTCCCGAGCAACGAGCACGACGACTACCTGTTGGGTCAACTCGAGCAACTGAGAGAAACCTGGCTGGAGACCTGCGAGTCCGTCGGACTGCATGACGAATTACCCCTGACCGTAGTCCGCGAGGCCTGGCTGGCAGGCCTCGACCAAGGCCGGCTGTCCCAGCGCTTCCTCGCGGGAGCTGTCAATTTTTGTACCTTGATGCCCATGCGCGCGATCCCATTCAAGCTGGTTTGCCTACTTGGCATGAACGATGGCGACTACCCACGCGCACAACCGCCGCTGGACTTTGACCTGATGGGCAGCGACTACCGCCCAGGCGATCGGTCACGCCGCGAAGACGATCGCTACCTGTTGCTCGAAGCCCTGCTCTCCGCCCGCGACCAGCTCTACATCAGTTGGGTCGGCCGCAGTATCCGCGACAACAGTGACCGCCCGGCATCGGTCCTGATCGGGCAGTTGCGCGACCACATTGCCAGCGGCTGGCACACCACCAGTGGCGAACCACTCCTGGAAGCCACCACCCAGGAACACCCGCTCCAGCCCTTCAGCGCCCGCTACTTCCATGAAGGTGACGAGCTGTTCAGCTACGCCCGCGAATGGCAGTTGCTCCACGCAATCCCGGACAGCCTGCCCGATACCGGCAGCCTCGCACCCTACACCCAGGAAGAACCGTTGAGCCTTGGCCAACTGCAAGACTTCCTGCGCAACCCGGTCAAACACTTTTTCAGCCAGCGCCTGAAAGTGTTTTTCGAAGCCGCCGAAGTCCCGCTGGAAGATGAAGAACCCTTCGTCCTCGATGCACTGCAGCGCTATAGCCTGAGCGACAGTTTGCTCACGGCGGCACTCACCCGCCCCGACAACCTCGACGAAGCCCTCAACGCCCAGGCCCTGCGTCTGCAAGGCAGTGGCTTGTTGCCGATGGTTGGTTTCGGCGAATGCCTGCGCAAAGAACTGATCGAGCCTCTGCCCGACCTGTTGCAGCGTTACCAGCAACTCCTGGCACTCTGGCCCACTGCGCACACCAGCGCCGAACCGATCAGTTTTGAGCATCAAGGCATCCAGCTGGAAGGTTGGATCAGTGGCCTGCATCAACGCAGCGATGGCGGCTTTCTAAGCGTCACCGCCATCCCCAACAGCATCGGCTCGATCAAGACCCGTAAGTGGCATCGCCTGATTCGCCCATGGGTCAACCACCTGGTGGCCTGTGCCTGCGGCCTTCCGTTAAGTACCGGCCTGGTCGCCAGCGACGACACACTGCTATTGGCCCCACTTGAGCAAGCCACAGCCCGGGAGCTCCTCGGCAACCTGCTGCTCGCCTGGAAAACCGGCATGAGCGAACCACTGCCGGTCGCCGTTAAAACCGCATTCGCCTGGCTCGGTCAAACCGACCCGGCCAAAGCGCAAGCCGCCGCCAGCAAAGCCTACGAAGGCGACGGCCAAACCAGCGACGGCGAGCGCCGTGAAAGCCCTGCGCTCATCCGACAGTTCCCCGACTACGCCGCCTTGATGGCTAGCGAAGAGTTCGAAGGCTGGTGCGAAACCCTCTATCGACCGTTGATCAACGCTCCCTGGCGATCACTCACCAGCGCGGAGGCCAGCGCATGAGCGGTACAAAACCCCTGGCCCTGGCCTTCCCGCTCAAGGGCAGCCAACTGATCGAAGCCAGTGCCGGCACAGGCAAGACATTTACCATCTCAGCGCTCTACCTGCGTCTGGTACTCGGCCACGGAGGGGACGAATCGGGCTTCGGCCGCGAGTTGCTGCCGCCGCAAATTCTCGTCGTGACCTTTACTGATGCCGCCACCAAAGAGCTGCGTGAACGCATCCGAATCCGCCTGGCAGAAGCCGCGCGTTTTTTCCGCGAAGAAATCGAAGAACCCGACGCGTTGATCGCCGAACTGCGCGACCAATACAGCCCCGCACAATGGCCCGGCTGCGCCAATCGCCTGGACATCGCCGCCCAGTGGATGGATGAAGCCGCTGTCTCGACCATTCACAGCTGGTGCCAGCGCATGCTGCGCGAGCACGCCTTCGACAGCGGGAGCCTGTTCACCCAGACCCTGGAGACCGACCACAGCGACCTGCTCGGCGAAGTGCTGCGCGACTACTGGCGGCTGTTCTGCTACCCGATGCACGACGATGCGCTGAACTGGGTGCGCAACAATTGGGGCGGCCCGGCGGCCCTGATGCCACGGGTACGCGCGCTGTTCGGCAGCGAGCGGCCCACGGATGAAACGCGTGACCCCGCCGAGCTGATCAACGAATGCCTGCAAGAGCGCCGCCAAGCCCTCGTCGCGCTCAAGGCACCCTGGCAACAATGGGCAGAAGAATTGCGCAACATTTGCCTGCAGGCCGTCGCCGCCAAAGCCGTCGATGGTCGCAAGATGCAAGCCCGTTACTTCGAACCCTGGTTCGAAAAAATCAGCGCCTGGGCAGCTGACGAGTCTCTCGAACAACTGGACATCGGCACCGGTTTCACCCGCCTGACCCCCGACGGCATGGCCGAAGCCTGGAAAGGCGAACCACCACGCCATCCGGGTATCGACGCCATGGCCAGTCTCAAGGCCAGCCTCGACGCCCTGCCAACGCCCGATGCTGCTGTGCTGCAACACGCCGCCGGCTGGGTGGGGAAACGCTTCGAAGAAGAAAAGCGCCGTCGCGCCGAAATGGGCTTCGACGACATGCTGATCCGCCTCAACGCCGCCCTGCAAGCCGACGGCGGCGAGCGTTTGGCCAGCGTGATCCGCGAGCAATTCCCGGTCGCCCTGATCGACGAATTCCAGGACACCGACCCGGTGCAATACAGCATCTTCGACAGCATCTACCGTATCGAAGAAAATCACCTCGACAGCGGCCTGTTCCTGATCGGCGATCCAAAGCAGGCGATCTACGCCTTTCGTGGCGCCGACATCTACACCTACCTGCGCGCGCGCCAGTCCACCACCGGCCGCCATCACACCCTGGGCACCAACTTCCGTTCGAGCCACGCCATGGTCGAGGCGGTAAACCACGTATTCCAGCGCGCAGAAAAAGGCCGTGGAGCGTTCCTGTTCCGTGAACCCGACGGTACGAATCCGGTGCCGTTCCAGTCGGTATTGTCCCAAGGCCGTAAGGAACAACTGCAGGTCAACGGTCAGACGTTGCCTGCGCTGAATCTCTGGCATCTACCCACCGACCAGCCGATCTCCGGCGTGCTCTACCGCCAACAGTTGGCCGCGTCCTGCGCCAGTCAAATCGTCGCGTTACTCAATGGCGGCCAGCAGGGAACTGCCGGATTCCTCGGCAAAGACGCTAGCTTCAAAGGCGTGCTGCCGTCAGACATCGCCATCCTCGTGCGCGACGGCAAGGAAGCCCAGGCCGTGCGCGGTGAACTGGCTGCCCGTGGCGTGCGCAGCGTTTACCTTTCCGATAAGGATTCCGTGTTCGCCGCCCAGGAAGCCCACGACCTGCTGGCCTGGCTCAAGGCCTGTGCCGAGCCGGACGTCGAGCGCCCACTGCGCGCCGCCCTGGCTTGCGTCACCTTGAACCTGTCGCTGCCCGAACTGGAGCGTCTGAACCAGGACGAACTGGCGTGGGAACAACGCGTAATGCAGTTCCGCGATTACCGTACGATCTGGCGCACCCAAGGCGTGCTGCCGATGCTGCGGCGCCTGTTGCACGACTTCAAATTGCCGCAAACCCTGATCACCCGCAGCGATGGCGAGCGGGTATTGACCAACCTGTTGCACCTCTCGGAATTGCTGCAACAGGCGGCCGCAGAGCTGGACGGTGAACAAGCGCTGATTCGCCATCTGGCCGAACATCTCGCGCTTTCCGGCCAGGCCGGTGAAGAGCAGATCCTGCGCCTGGAAAGTGATGAACAACTGGTCAAAGTGGTAACGATCCACAAATCCAAGGGGCTGGAATACGACCTGGTTTTCCTGCCGTTCATTTGCTCGGCAAAACCGGTGGATGGCAGCCGCCTGCCGTTGCATTACCACGACGCAAATGGCAAATCCCAGGTCAGCCTCAGGCCCACCGCCGAGTTGATCGCCCAAGCCGACGATGAACGCCTGGCCGAAGACTTGCGTCTGTTTTACGTGGCGCTGACCCGCGCCAAACACGCCTGCTGGCTGGGCATCGCCGACCTCAAGCGTGGCAATAACAACAGCTCGGTGCTGCACCTGTCGGCCCTGGGCTACTTGCTCGGCGGCGGCGCCGCACTTGGCGAGTCCGGCGGCCTGGCCCGCTGGTTGCTTGACCTGCAGGAAGGTTGCCCGGCACTGCATTACGCAGAAATGCCCGAGGCCGATGCGGTCGTATTCCACCCGCCGCGTAACGAAGCCACCTTGCTCGCGCCGCTGCTGCCCAAGCGCAAGGCGGCAGAAAACTGGTGGATCGCTTCCTACAGTGCGCTGCGTATCGGCGAGAGCATGAGTGCGGCGAGCCTCGAAGCGCCGGAAAGCCCACAAGCGCAGAAGCTGTTCGATGACGAACGCCTCGACCCGGATGCCCCACGCGAAGTGCCGGCTTCCGGTGGCGATATTCACCGTTTCCCACGCGGGCCGAATCCCGGCACCTTTCTCCATGGCCTGCTGGAATGGGCGGGCGGCGAAGGCTTCAATGTTACCCCGGAGGCCATCGAAGATGCGGTCGCCCGCCGCTGCAACCGACGCGGCTGGGAAGGCTGGATCGGCACACTCGGCGGTTGGCTCGGGCATCTGTTGCAAGCCCGGTTGCCGCTGGGCAACGGGCAGGTGGCCCTTAGCGAGTTGCGGCAGTACCAGATCGAAATGGAGTTCTGGTTTGCCAGCCACAAGGTCGACGTCCTCGCACTCGACAAACTGGTGTGCCAGCACACTCACAATGGCGTATCCCGCGTGGCCGCCGAACCGGTGCTGCTCAACGGCATGTTCAAGGGTTTTATCGACCTGACCTTTGAACACGAAGGCCGCTACTACGTGGCCGACTACAAATCCAATTGGCTTGGTCCCGATGATTCGGCCTACACACAGCAGGCCATGGAACTGTCGATCCTCGACCATCGTTACGACCTGCAATACGTACTTTACCTGCTGGCCCTGCATCGCCAGCTGAAGGCGCGGCTGCCGGATTACGACTACGACCGTCACGTCGGCGGCGCGTTGTACCTGTTCCTGCGGGGCACCCATTCCGCGAGCCAGGGCGCGTATTTCACCCGACCACCCCGGGAATTGATCGAAAGCCTGGACCTGCTGTTCCAGGGCAAACCGCTACCACCCAAGGCCGAGCCCGCCTGGGAACAAGGAGAGCTGCTATGAGCCTGTCGCC
This sequence comes from Pseudomonas sp. B6001, assembly GCF_013386015.1. Lineage (NCBI taxonomy): Bacteria > Pseudomonadati > Pseudomonadota > Gammaproteobacteria > Pseudomonadales > Pseudomonadaceae > Pseudomonas > Pseudomonas sp. B6001. The sequence goes on along the minus strand of NZ_JACAOX010000058.1, from coordinate 1,640 downwards.
GTTACCGCTTAAGGAGCTGACGCCCCTCAGCCGCGCCGCCGACCTGGTGCAACTGCTCGATCTCTGGGTGCAGCGCGGCTGGTTGCGCGCGCTGGACAAGGCCTTTGTCAGCTTCCTCCACGAACTCGATCCGCAGGCTGATCCTTTAGTCCTGCTGGCCGCGGCCCTGACCAGCCACCAACTGGGCCATGGCCATGTATGCCTGGACCTGTTCGAAACCCTCAAGGCCCCGGATTTCGCTCTGTCGCTGCCACCCGAAGGCGATGTGCAAACCGGCGTCATGCTACTGCCATCACAGTTGCTCGACGGCCTGGACGGCGCCCATTGGTGCCATGCCCTGGCCGCCAGCCGTCTGGTGGCACTGGCCGTCGACGGCAGCGAGGAGGCGCAAAGCCGGCCACTGGTGCTGTCGGGCAAACGCCTGTACTTGCGCCGCTACTGGACCTACGAACGGCGTATCGACAGCGCTTTGCGCCTGCGACTCGCCACCCGGGAAAGCGTTGCCGCCGATCTGCCCGAACGCCTGAATCGCCTGTTCGACCAGGCCCCGCCAGACGGTGTTGTCGACTGGCAAAAACTCGCCTGCGCCTTGGCCACCCGCGGTGCATTCAGCATTGTCACCGGCGGGCCGGGTACCGGCAAGACCACCACGGTGGTGCGTTTGCTTGCGCTGTTGCAGGCCCCCGCCGTGGAAGCGGGCAGCGCGTTGCGCATCCGTCTGGCGGCGCCCACCGGAAAGGCGGCCGCGCGCTTGACCGAGTCCATCAGCCAGCAAGTGCTGTCGCTGAAAGTGCCTGATGCGGTGAAGGAAAAAATCCCGACCCAGGTCACCACCGTTCACCGTTTGCTCGGCAGCCGTCCCGGCACCCGACACTTCCGGCATCACATCGGCAATCCGTTGCCCCTGGACGTGCTGGTGGTAGACGAAGCCTCGATGATCGACCTGGAAATGATGGCCAACCTGCTGGACGCCTTGCCACCCCATGCTCGCCTGGTGCTGCTGGGTGATAAGGACCAGTTGGCCTCGGTTGAAGCCGGGGCGGTGCTGGGGGATTTGTGCCGCGACGCCGAAGCCGGTTTCTACAGCCCGCAAACCCGCCAGTGGCTGCAACAGGTCAGCGGCGAAGACCTCGACGGTAGCCACCCCTTGGCGCAACAAGTGGTGATGCTGCGTTACTCGCGGCGTTTCGGCGAAGGCAGCGGCATTGGCCAACTGGCCCGCTGGGTCAACCAGCAAAACCCTGAGCAGGCCCGCAAACTGCTGGCTGCCCGCAGCCATGCCGACCTGTTTTGCGTCAGCCTCAAGGGCGAGCACGACCATGCCCTGGAGCGCTTGGTGCTGGACGGCCATGGCGACGGTGCCCACGGTTATCGCCATTACCTGAAACTGCTGCAGACCGCGCGTCCGTCCCTGGAGACGCCACGGGATGACGAGGCCTGGACGCTCTGGGCGCAAAAGCTGCTGAAAGCCTTCGACGCCTTCCAGCTGCTCTGCGCCGTACGCAAGGGCCCATGGGGCGTGGAGGGCCTGAACCTGCGCATCACCGCCGCGCTGCTCAAGGCCCGGCTGATCGACAGCGACCAGCAATGGTACGAAGGACGCCCGGTGTTGATGACTCGCAACGATTACGGCCTGGGCC
>NZ_JACAOX010000057.1:0-10623 GCF_013386015.1 Pseudomonas sp. B6001 | reverse complement strand
GATGCGGCGACCCGACAAGCCAGCTCCCACATTTGAACCGTGCCCGCTTTAGCTTTTGATTTTGATCTTAGGCACTCCGAGCCTAAGCGAGGAGCCGAGTGGTGGGGCAAGAGCGTTTTGCTTACTTTTGCGCTTTTCAAAAGTGAGCCGCTGTAAGAGCGGAACCAATATCAGCCATAACCGAAGAAACGGATATGTACTCAATCAACCCCGACCCACCTCTACATCCCTCCCCGAAGCCCCAATCCTGCGCAACAAAGGCAACACCTCCGCCCCCACATGAATCGACTCTTCCAGATGCGGAAACCCCGAGAGAATAAAGCTGTCCACCCCAAGCTGGTGATACTCCTCGATCCGCTCCGCCACCCGCTCATAACTCCCCACCAGCGCCGTCCCGGCCCCGCCCCGTACCAGGCCCACACCGGCCCAGAGGTTGGCCGAAACCTCCAGCTCCCGCGCCCCACGCCCACGACCTTTCATCAACTCGGTCTGGCGACTCTGCCCCACCGATTCATACTTGGCCATCTGCCGCTGCGCCTGGTCAATGGCGTCCTTGGGTATCTCCTCCAACAGCCGCTCCACATGCGCCCAGGCCGCCTCGTCAGTGCGATCGGCAAAGATGTGCAAGCGCAACCCAAAGCGCAACGTCCGGCCCTGCATCGCGGCCAACTCACGCATCCGCAGCACCCGCTCGGCAATCATCGCCGGCGGCTCACACCACATCAGGTACGTCTGCCCATGGGCAGCCCCCACCTGCTCGGCAGCCTCGGAGGCACCCCCAAAATAGATCGCCGGCACCTCGGCCCCAGGCGCCACCGGCGTGTTGATCCCACTGCGGTAGTAGCGCCCCGGATGCGCCGGCTGCTTTCCAGCCCACACCGCCTGGAACACCTGCAAAAACTCCGCAGTACGCGCATAACGCTCATCGTGTTCGAGAAAGTCCCCCAACGAACGCTGCTCAAAACGGCTGGACCCCGTCACCACATGCAACGCCAGGCGATTCTCGCTGAGCAATTGCAAGGTCGCCGCACGGTGGGCGGTATAGGCCGGCAGCTCCATGCCTGGTCGCAACGTCAGGAGGAATTTAAGCCGCCGCACCTCCTGGGCCAGCACCGCGGTAATCAGCCACGGATCCTCGAAACCGCTGGCGGTGGGCACCATGATCCCGTCGAACCCGGCCTGTTCGGTAGCCCGCACGATCTGGCGCAGGTAATCGAGGGTGGGGGCACGTTCGCCTTGCTGGAACAGCCCGACCTTGGGCAGGCCGCTGCTGGTGAGGTGGCGACCGTCGCCATTGGTGGGCAGGAACCAGTCGAGCTGGATCGGGGGGCGAGCCTCAGTGTTCATGGTGCAGGCGCTCCTTGCGCAGGCCGTGTTGAAAAAGCAGCGGCAGGATCTGTTCACCAAAGCGCAGCACTTCGCCGACCGCCGGGCCGCCTTGCAGGATGATGTGGCCAAGGCCCAGGCCGTGCAGTTCCTGCAGGCGCGTGGCGATTTGGCGGGGCGTGCCCACCAGGATCAACGGTTGGCCAGGGTGCAGTTGCAGCAGGTTCGGGTGGATCTCCCACTGGCGCAACGGGTGACGGTCGCGGGGCACGGTGGCGATGCGGTGGTTGGGCAGGTCCTGGGTCGGCAGCAGGGCGGCGGCGGTTTCCCAGGCCAGGTCCTCGCTGTCGCCGATGACCAGGCCGAAGGTACAGGCAAAGGCCAGGCCCGGCTGAAGCTGGCGCCAGCGTTGTATTTCCTGGGCCAGCCACTGCGGATGCCCAGGCCGCAACAGGCAGACCTGGGCGTGGCCAGCCACCAGCGCGTGGCTTTGGCTGTCGTCCAGCACCAGTGGCGGCGCGGGCAGTTCGCGGCGGGCGACGCCGGCGTTTTCCAGTTGGAAATAGCGGCCTTGATAATCCAGGCCGCCGTCATTCGGTGCCAGCAGTTGTTGGAGAATCTCCAGGTATTCGCCGATGCGTTCGCTGCGCTGGTCGCGGTTCAGCCATTCGCCAAACGCACTGCGCAGGCTGCCTTGTTCGCCGTCGGGCAAGTGCAGGCGCACCCGGTGGCTGCTGATCGATTGCAGGCTTTGCAGGGTGGTGGCCAGGGCCGCCGGCAGCATGACTTCCGGCGGTACGCTCACCGACAATTGCACCCGTCGGGTGTGGGCGCACAACGCCGCCGCCACCCCGAGGCTGTCGGCACACAGCGCGCCGCCGGGGATCCACAGGCCGTCGATGCCGGCGTATTCCACCGCCTGGGCCAGCTGGATCCACTGCCCCGGCCGCGCCGCCCAGTCGGGGGTACAGAGGGGCATCAACCAACTGAATTCAAGGGGCATACACGGGCTCCATAGTTTGGCATCAGCATCACGCGTCGTCGTAGCAGCTGTCGAGCCCCGGCGAGGCTGCGTTCGCGGTGTATCTGACACACCGCTACGCAGCCTCGTTTCACTCGACAGCTGCTACGGGAGCTGACGCTTTCAGGGCGTTTGATCATCCTACTCTCGTCCTCGCCATCCGAGGACCGGGGCGATGTCCCGGGCGATGATTTCCAGGCGCTTGAGGATCTGCGCCTGGGTCGAGCTTTCGGCCTGGACCACGGCGATCACGTAGTCAGCATAGGGCAGCAGGGACGGGTCCTGTTGCAGGCTGGCGATCACTTCGTCGGGATGGCCGTGGTGCACGTTCATCAGGCGCAGGTGCTCCTGCAGGTCCACGGCTTGATCAATCAGGCCTTCGCGTTGCAGGCGCGGGATGTGGCGCTCGATATCCACCGCCAGTTCCGCTTGGGCACTGGCGCGATCCGCTGCCGGGAAAATTGCCCGCACCACGCCGATTCTCGGTGGGCGATCGATGCGGGTCCAGGCATTCAAGTAGGCATCGGCCAGGGGTTTTTGCACCGTCAGCGGATCGTGGGTGGCGGTGCCCAGCAGCAAGCCGTTGCCCTGGCTGGCGGTGTATGCCGCGCCTTCGAGGCTGCCGTGGGAGTGCCACAAGCGGCTGCTCAAGCCGGTTGCTGGCGGTTGCAGGGTCAGCGCGCTGTGGGGCATCAATGCCTCGCCGTCGAGTAACTGCTGGACCTGCTGCTGGTGTTCGCTGAAATCGACCTGGCGTTGCACGGCATCACGGCCAAACGCGCTGAAATTGTCGAGGTTGGCGCCGCCGCTGCCCAGGCCCAATTGCACCCGGCCGCCGCTGAGGGCATCGAGCACACTTGCGTCTTCCGCCAGGCGGATCGGGTCTTCGAAAGGCAGCACGATAACCCCGGTGCCCAGTTCGATATGCCGGGTTCGCTCGGCCACCGCCGCCAGCAATACCAGCGGCGACGGCAGCCGGCCGAAGCCGTTGCTCAGGTGGTGCTGGGCAATCCAGCCACCGTCGAAACCGAGGGCCTCGGCGACTTCGAATTGTTCGATCAGGTCGCGGTAGACCTGCTGTGGATCGTCGCCAAAGGCGTGGCTGAGAAAGCCCAGTTTGAAGCTCATGTGAGGGTTCCTTGGGGCAGTGTCGGTTGCCAGCCCAGGGCCGGGGCGATCTGTTCGCGGATGATTTCCAGCGCGCGGATCGCTTCCCGCAGCCGGGTGCTGGCGGTCTGTACTTGCAGCACCAGGTGGTCGTTGGCCGTCAGTCTCGGCCCTTGCTGCAACTGCTCGATGATCTGCTCGACCGGGCCGTGCAGGATGCCGAGGCGCCTGAGGGTGGCGTCGAAATCATCATCCACCGGCGCCTTGTACACGCCGATGCTCTGTTGGCGTTGCACGTAGGCCTGGATATCGTTGCGCGTGGCGGCGTCCGGGTTCGGGATCAGCGCCTGTACCCGGGTGACACGGGGCGGGGTGCCGTTGTCACCGGTCCAGGCGTTGCGGTAGCGGTTGACCAGTTCTACCCCGGCTTCGGGCGGCAGGTGCGGGTTGGGCGCCATGATCAGGCCGTGGCCGCGCTCGGCCACCCGTTCCACCCGTGAGGTGGCTTCCCAGATTCGCTGCCCAAGGCCGGCTGCCCGTGGCAACAGGCGCGAGCCGCTGTCGGTCAGGGGGGCGTTGCCCAGGGCATGGATCAACTGTTGCAGGTGCTGCTCATAATCGCGGTGGCGCGCCTCAGGCTCACGACCGAATGCGGTGAACGTGTCGGGATCAAAACCCGCACCCAGGCCCAGCTCCAGCCGGCCATTGCTCAACAGGTCCAGCACCGAGGCGTCTTCCGCCAGGCGCAGCGGCGCTTCCTGGGGCAACACGATAATCCCGGTGCCCAGGCTGATCCGCCGGGTGCGCTGGGCGATGGCGGCAAGCAATACCAGGGGCGAGGGCAGGCGGCCGTTTTCGCTGGCGAAGTGGTGCTGCGCCACCCAGCCACTGTCAAAGCCCAGCTCTTCGGCGACCTTGAACAACTCCACGGTGTCGCGGTAGACCTTGGGCTCGAAGCCGGGGCTGTAGACCCGGCTGAGAAACCCCAGGGAAAAACGCGAACTCATGGCTGCACCTCGCGGGCCAGTTGTTTTTGCAACGCGGGGCCGGCGTTGATCGACTCCGGCAGGCCGCTGAACGGGCTGATGGTCAAGTAACCCTTGTTGAGCCATACCGCCTCATCCTGCTTCTGCTGCTCGGCGGTGGCGGCGGGGCTGTACTGGAAGCCGATGCCGGGTTTGCCCGGCAGCTTGAATTGCTTGAGGTCGTCGGTGTACACCGCTTCAAAGCCCACGTAGCTGCCGATGCGGGTGAGTTTCACTCCCTTGATCCGTGGGTCTTTTGGCAGGTTGATATTCAGGCCCAGGCCCTTGGGCAAGAGCGCGCCGTCGGGCTGGCGATGCTGGTCCAGGGCATTGACCAGTTTCGCCACCAGTTGCGCCGCGCGTTGTGGGTCTGCCTCCTTCAAATCGGTGCTGACCGCCAGCGCCGGAATGCCCGCCTGCACCGCGACACTGGCGACGTTGAACGTGCCGGAAGCGCTGTTGATCGCCCCCAGGTTATTCCCGGGGTTGGGGCCGACGATCACCAGGTCAGGGTGGGGCATGACTTTTTTCAGGCCCATCAGCAAGGCCATCACCGGCGTGCCGCTGATTTCGATCTGCACGTCTTTGCCGGCGCATTCGGGGCTTTGGCACACGCCGTTTTCAGTGGTGCTGATGGAGTAACTGTCGGGGTAGGCCGGGTCGTCGTCATGGCCAACGGTGACTTCGCGACCAAAGAAAAACGCACCGCCCCGTGCGCTCTGGTCGGCCTGCGGTGCGGCAATCCGCACCGTATGCCCCTGGGCCTTGAGCTCGGTGTACAGGGCGCGAATATTGGGGTGCTGATAACCGTCGTCGTTGCTCAGCAAAATGTTCAGGGCAAAGGCCTTCGAGACGAACAGGCTGCCGACTGCCAGCATCCATGCGCTGCGCTTCATGGTGTAACTCCCTGGGTAAAGCGATTGGCCGGGCGCGGCAGGCCGAGGTTTTCCCGCAGGGTGGTGCCTTCGTATTCGGTGCGGAACAGCCCGCGTTGCTGCAGCAGTGGGATCACCTGCTCGACGAACAGGTCGATGCCACCCGGGAAGTACGGGAAGAACACGTTAAACCCGTCACAGGCACGGGCTTCGAACCACTGCTCGAAGAAGTCGGCAATGTCTTCGGCGGTGCCGATTATCGGGTTGCCGGCGGTCAGGTGCAGGTACAGCTGGCGGATGCTCAGGTTCTGGCCGCGGGCCAGTTCCAGCAGTTTGTCGCGACGGCTGCCGCGCTGGCCTACCGGGGTTTCCGGCAGCGGGCCGTCGAGGTCGTAGCCCGACAGGTCGATGTCATCGCCCAGGGTGTCGGCCAGGAAACGCAGGCCCAGCACCGGGTCCACCAGGGCCTGGAACTCTTCGAACAGCGCCTGGGCCTGTTCGCGGGTTTCGCCAATAAACGGGGTGACACCGGGTAGGATCTTGATGTGGTCGGGGTCACGGCCAAAGGCGGCGGCGCGTTGCTTGATGTCTTGATAGAAAGCCTGGGCGCCGGCCAGGTCATGGTTGACCGCAAAAATCAGCTCGGCGACGCGGGCGGCGAGCGCCTTGCCGGGTTCCGACGCACCGGCCTGTACCAGCACCGGATGGCCCTGTGGAGGGCGGGCGACGTTGAGTGGGCCACGTACGGAAAAATGTTCGCCGCGATGATTCAGGGTGTGCAGTTTGGCCGGGTCGAAATACTCCCCGCTGGCCTTGTCGCGGGTGAAGGCGTCGTCGTCCCAGCTGTCCCACAGGCCCTTGACCACGTCGTGGAATTCTTCGGCGCGCTGGTAGCGGTCGCCATGGTCGATATGGGTTTCGCGGCCGAAGTTCCAGGCCTCATCCGAGACCACCGAGGTCACCAGGTTCCAGGCGGCGCGCCCCTTGGACAGATGATCGAGGGAGGCGAACTTGCGGGCGATATGGTACGGCTCGTTGTAGCTGGTGGTGGCGGTGGCGATCAGGCCGATGTTGCTGGTGACGGCTGCCAAAGCGGCCATCAGGGTCAAGGGTTCGAAGTGTTCGGCGCGGGCAGTGCGGCTGAGGGCGTCATGATGATGGCCCCACAGGGCGACCACGTCGGCGACGAACAAGGCGTCGAATTTGCCGCGCTCGGCGGTTTGCGCGATGTGTTTGAAGTGCTCGAAATCCAGGCTGGCATCCGCCTGGGCCAGGGGATGGCGCCAGGCTGATACATGGTGGCCGCTGTTGGCTAGGAAGGCCCCCAGCTTGAGTTGATCGGTACGTCGGGTCATGGGCAGGCTCCCGCAAAAGGTCAGGCGCAGGGCCGGCGAACCGGCCCCGCGGGCTGGGTCAGAAGGCGTACGTCACGCCGGTGTACCAATAGCCACCGGTGGTGCCGTAAGGCGAAAAGGTACCGTACGGGAAGCCGCCGGAACTGCTTACCAGGTCGGTGCGTTTCGGGTACTTGTTGAACAGGTTGTTGGCCCCCGCATTCAGGGTCACGGCCTTGGTCAGGTGGTAGTCGATGTTCAGGTCGGTGATCCAGGTCGGCGCGAAGTTGCGGTCGTAGATCTCGGCGGTGCCGTACTCGGTGTAGGAGCCGTAGCGGGTCAGGTTGAGGCTGGTTTCAACCTTGTCGTAGGTCCAGGTGGTGCCCAGCAGCAGCTTGGATTGCGGCAAGCCGTACTTGAGGTTGCCCTGGCGCTGGCGGTCATAGCCACCGTCCGGGCCGAGGGCCTGGGCGGCCACGGTCGAGGCGTGGATCGAGTCGATCTGGGTGGTGTTCCAGTTGAAGCCGGCGCTGTATTTCAGGCTGCCATAGGCACCGATGTCCTGGCGGTAGTCGCCCACCAGGTCGACGCCGCGGGTGGTGGTGTCGAGGGCGTTGGTGAAGTAGGTCACCGCCTGGTTCGGGTTGAGCCCGGCGGCGGCGAGGATCGCGCTGATTTGCGGCGTGCCGCCCAGGTAACCGGTCTGGGCGATGCGGTCCTTGATCACGATCTGGTAGGCATCCAGGGTGATGTTGGTGTTGTCAGTGGGTTGCAGGGTCAGCCCGATGCTGTAGTTGGTCGACTTTTCAGGCTTGAGGGTGGTCGCGCCCAGGGCCTTGGCCACATCGGAGTTCACCGCCACGTTGCGGTAGTCGAACAGTTGCCCGTTGACGCTGGTTTGCGAGGTGGAGCTGTAGATCTGCTGGGCCAGGGACGGTGCGCGGAACCCGGTGCTGACGGTGCCGCGCAAGGCCAGGATCGGGGTCAGCTGGTAGCGGGTGGAGAACTTGCCGTTGGTGGTGGTGCCCGAGCCGTCGTTGTAGTGCTCGTAGCGCCCGGCCAGGTCCACATGCCATTTGTCGGTGAGGTCCTGGCCGATCTCGCCGTAGCCCGCGAGGCTGATGCGGCTTTTTTCGGCGGCGTCGGCCGGGGTGGTACCGGCACCGGAAATGGTCCCGGGTGGAATGATCGCGCCGTTGGCACCGGTGTCGAACGGCCCGCTGGCGTAGGAGGCGAGGTCACCCTTGCCGATCTTGTAGTCTTCGTAGCGCTGTTCCAGGCCCCAGGAAATCTGCGTCGGCTTGTACAGGCCGAGGTCGAAGGCGCGGGTCAGGTCGAGGTTGTTGGTCCACTGGCTGAAGGTTTTTACGCCGGTGTCGACCGAGGTCGGTGAGTTCGGGCCGTAGCTCAGGTTGTAGGTGTCGGTGAGGGTGGCCCGGGCATGGTCCTGGCCGTAGGTGCTCGACAGGTCATAGTCCCAGCCGGCGGCCTGGCCCTTGCCGCCAAACGCCACCTGGAAGTCGTCTTCGATGAAGCGCAGGTTATCTTCGATACCTTCCGGGTACGGGGTCTGGATGCCGTTGAACGACGGCGGCTGGTGGAATGCCAGGGGCTTTTCCGAGTTGCGGTGGGTGTAGGTCGAGAACGAGTACAGGGTCAGCGCGTCGGCGACCGGCAGCTCGGCGTTGTAGCCGAGGCTGAAGTTCTTCGCCTCGGGCAAGCCGGTGCCGTAGTAGGTGTGGCGTTGGCTGGTGTTGCCGGCACTGTCGGTGTACGGCGCCGCATCGGAACGGTCCGAGACGTCCTGTTTCTTCACGTCCAGGGCGAGGTTGATGAAACCGTCGTTGGGCAGGGCCAGGCCGACATTGCCGGTTTGACGCACGGTTTCGCCGTCGCCGTTTTCATAGTTCTGGCCGTAGGTGGTGGACAAGCTGCCGCCGTGGTCGGTTTGCTTGAGCACGATGTTGATCACGCCGCCGATGGCGTCCGACCCGTATTGCGCCGAGGCGCCGTCACGCAGGACTTCGATGTGATCCACCAGGGCGGTGGGGATCATGTCCAGGTCCACCGGTTGCGAGCCGGAGTTGAGGGAGGTGGCGTTGTTCAGCAGCGCGCTGTTGTGGCGGCGCTTGCCGTTGACCAGCACCAGCACCTGGTCGCCGTTCAAGCCGCGCAGGCTGATGGGGCGCACGATCGAGGTCGAACCGAAGCCCGACGAGGCCGGCTGGTTGAGGGACGGCAGCACCTTGCTCAAGGCACGGGTCAGGTCGCCCTGGCCGGTGGCGAGCAACTGCTTGGAAGAAATCACGTCCACCGGCGCCGGGCTGTCGGCCAGGGTGCGGGCCTGGCCACGGTTGCCGATGACCACGACGGTGTCCAGGGGGTTGTCGCTGGCCGGGGCGTCGGCGGCGAGGGTCAGGCTGCTATAGCTGACGGCCTCGCACACGGCGAGGAACAACAGGGTATGGGCGAAAGCCTTGCCGGGTTGGCGGCGGCCGGCGGCGCGTGATGGATTCATGATGTGCAACACTCCAGTGTGGTTAGGCAACGGGCCTTGTTCGAGGACGGCTTGTTAAGTTCAAGCTCTGGTGGAGGCAGGAGAGCAAAGGCTGTGCCATCGCTGAAAAGTCTTGGATAACAAGGAGTTGTTGGAGGGTTTGCGGGGCGGCTGGTGTTTTTCTAACAGGCGGAAGGGCAGGGTGTTGGTTTTTGTGCAGGGGATTTTTTCGCGAAGCTGCTAGCGTACGCTGGGCCGGGGGAGCGCCTCCTTGGCACACCCCTTGCTCTCCCCACGCCATACCTAAACCCAAGGAAGCTTTTCTGTATGCCTAGACCTGGCCCGCGCAACGCTCTCACTGATATTCCCGGCCTGGAGGTTGGCCACGCCACAGACCTGTACGCCGACACCGGCGTCACGGTGATCCGCCCGGATGGTTTCTGGACTGCCAGTATCGACATTCGCGGTGGAGGCCCAGGTGGTCGCGAAACCGCGGCGCTGGAGCCGGAGAACATGGTGGGCCAGCTGCACGCGCTGGTGTTTGCCGGTGGCTCGGTGTTTGGCCTGGCGGCGGCGGATGCGGTGGCGGCGAAGTTGTCCCAGGACCAGGTGGGGTTGCATTTGAAGCCGGGTGCGCCGGCGATTCCTATCGTGCCGGCGGCGGTGTTGCATGATTTGGCGAATGGCGGGGACAAGGATTGGGGCCTGGAGCCACCTTACCGGCGACTGGGGTTCGAGGCGCTGGCCAATGCCGGTCCGGAGTTTGAGCTGGGATCTGTCGGGGCCGGACGTGGGGCCATGGCGGGGGTGTTGAAAGGCGGGCTGGGGACGGCGTCCCTGGATTTGGGCGATGGGTTGGTGGTTGCCGCGTTGGTGGTGGCTAACCCGATTGGTTCGGTCTACATGCCGGATGGCGAGACGTTCTGGGCGTGGCCCTGGGAGGTGGCGGGGGAGTTTGGCGGGGCGCGGCCGGTGACGGAGATGGATTGCAGTGATCCGATGCCGGAGTTGTCGCGGCTGGATTCCATGGGGCGTCTGCAAGCGGGGGCCAATACCACGCTGGTGGTGGTGGCGAGTACGGCGCGGTTGACGGTGGCGGAGTGCAAGCGGGTGGCGATCATGGCGCAGGACGGGATTGCCCGGGCGGTGCGGCCGGCGCATTTGCCGTTTGATGGGGATACGGTTTTTGCGTTGGCTTCGGGGGCAGTGGAGGTGGCGGATGGGCCTCGGCGGCAGGTGGAGATTGGGCGGATTGGGTCGGCGGCGGCTGATTGTGTGGCTCGGTCGATTGCTCGGGGGGTGTTTGCTGCGCGGGGTTAGGGTGGGGTGTATATCCGTTACTCCGCGGGCCGCCGCGACGGGCCATCCATGGCCCGGAGCGGGTAAACCGGCGTCCTGCCGGTTTACCCGCTGCGCAATACCTGCGTTCGGCCTCGGG
>NZ_JACAOX010000056.1:0-316 GCF_013386015.1 Pseudomonas sp. B6001 | reverse complement strand
CTAATCAAAGACTAGAAATCAATATTCATTCGCGAATATTCATTTCTAAACTTTAACAGCAGAAACAGTTAATGGTGGAGCCAAACGGGATCGAACCGTTGACCTCCTGCGTGCAAGGCAGGCGCTCTCCCAGCTGAGCTATGGCCCCATAACAAAATTGGTGGGTCTGGGCAGATTCGAACTGCCGACCTCACCCTTATCAGGGGTGCGCTCTAACCAACTGAGCTACAGACCCAATTTCGAGCGCGTAACTGATTAGCTAAGAGCTATCAGCTTGGAGCTTAAAGCTGCTTCTATCGTCTTCTTCAATGAATCA
>NZ_JACAOX010000055.1:0-35825 GCF_013386015.1 Pseudomonas sp. B6001 | reverse complement strand
TAAATAACGGATATGTACTCAACCCCAACCCCTAGCGAAACCGCGCGATCACCGCCTCCACCACCGGGTTCGGCCGCTGGGTATTCCAGGCGACGGCCGTGGTCACCACATTGAGCTTCTGGCTCAACGCCCGAAACACCACATTGGCCGGCGCCAGCTTCTTCAACGACGCCGGCACCAACGCAATGCCCTGCCCATAGCTGACAAACGCGATCTGCGAAGCCACCGACCGCACCTCATGCAGCACCCGAGGCGAAAACCCACTGGCACGACAGGTAGCGATCAAATTGTCGAAATACACCGGACTGACGTTGCGCGAAAACATCACCAACGGCTCATTCGCCAGGCTCGACAAACTGATCCGCGTACGACTCGCCAACGGGTGATCCGCCGGCAACGCCACCACCAGCCGGTCCTCCGTCAGCGGCAATGACTGCACCGAAGCCCCAAGGTCACCATCCAGCCGGGCAAACGCCAGGTCGATATCCCCGGCCTCCAGCGCCGGCAACGCCTCGACGCTGTCGATTTCCCGCACCGACACCGTGAGCTGCGGGTAATCAAGCTTCAGTTGCTCGATCAACCCCGGCAGCACATCAAACATCGCCGTGGAAATCGCGCCGATGGTCAACATCCCCGACTGCCCCGCCACCGCTTCTTCCACGGCGAGTTCCAGGCGCTCCAGCTGCTCGGCGAACTTGCGCACCGCCGGCAGGATCGCCGCGCCCACCGGAGTCAGCTTGGCCCCCCGTCGGGAGCGATCGAACAGCTTGACCTTGAGCGCCTGCTCCAGCACCTGGATCTGCTCGCTCAGCGGTGGCTGGGACATGCCGAGGCGCTTGGCCGCACGGCCAAAGTTCTGCTCTTCAGCCACGGCCAGGAACAACCAGAGGTGACGAATCAGGCGAAAGTTAATCATGGTCTTATCCATAGGTTAAGCGTATGCAAGGCTTCTGTACTTCGTAATATACCTATCATAGGCACTGCCTGACACTGGCCGCCTCCGTCACCCGAGGCTTGCCCATGACCCCTGACCGTTTGCTCGACCGCCTGGCCGCACTGGACACCAACACCGTGTCCGACGCCCTCGACTTTCTCGGCCTGCCCGGCGCCACCGTGGGCCTGCGCCCGTTGTGGAACTGCCCGAAGATCGTTGGCCGCGCCAGTACCGTACTGCTCGGCCCCAAGTCCGACATCGCCCCGACCGTGCACTTGATCACCCCGGTGATCGAACAGGTCGCGACAGACGACCGGGTGCTGGTGATTGCCGGCGGTATCGAGGGCATTTCCTGCTGGGGCGACATCATCGCCAACGCGGCGTTGCGCAAACACATACGCGGTACGGTGATTGATGGTTTCAGCCGCGATATCGACGGCAGCGAAGCCATCGGCTATCCGGTGTACGGACGCGGCGTGACCATGATCAGCGCGCGCAACCGCGTGGTGCAGCTCGACGCCGGCGTGACCCTCAGCGTTGCTGGCGTAAGCGTCAGCGAGGACGACTACGTGATCGCCGATACCTGCGGCACGGTGTTCGTGCCCCAGGCGGTGATCGAAAAGGTCCTGGACCTGGGCGAGCGCATTGCCCGCCGCCAGGACGGCATGGTGCAGGCCGTGCGCAGCGGGCGCTCGGTGGTCGAGGTGATGCACGACGCACAGTTTGAGGCGATCAGCCGATGAGCGCCGATATCCAGCGGCTGAACCCGCGCCTGGCCAGCGCACAACCGTCTGCCACCTATCGCATCATGGACCGCGTCGCCGAACGCCGGGCGCAAGGCGCGCAGATTATCTCGCTGTGCGCCGGCGAACCGGATTTCGACACCCCGGCGCATATCCGCGAAGCCGCGATCCAGGCCATTGAAACCGGGCATACCCGCTACACCCAGGTGGCCGGTGCGCGGGCCCTGCGGGAGGCGGTGGCGGCGAAGTTCCGGCGCGAAAACGGCCTGGACGTGTCCTGGCAGGACACCCTCGTGTGCAACGGCGGCAAGCAGGTGATCTACAACGCCCTGGCAGCCACCCTCAATGAAGGCGACGAGGTGATCGTGCCCGCGCCGTACTGGGTCAGTTACCCGGAGATGGTGCAACTGTGCGGCGGCGAGGCGCGCATCGTCACTTGCAATGCCAACAGTGGATTCAAGCTGACACCCGAGGCCCTGGCTGCTGCAATCACCCTGCAAACACGCTGGCTGATCCTCAATTCACCGTCCAATCCCACCGGCGCGGTGTACAGCGAGGGCGAGCTACGGGCGCTGGCCGAAGTGCTGTTGGCCCACCCGCAGGTGCTGATCCTGGCCGATGACATTTACGAGCACCTGATCTTCGACGGCCAGGCCTTTCATACCCTGGCCCAGGTTGAGCCGCGTTTGGCACCACGCACATTGACCATGAACGGCGTGTCCAAGGCCTACGCCATGACCGGCTGGCGCATCGGTTTCGCCACCGGCCCACGCTGGCTGCTGGAGGCCATGGAAAAACTCCAGGGCCAGCAGACCTCCGGCGCCTGTTCGATCTCGCAACAGGCGGCCCTCGCTGCACTGGAAGGCCCCAGGGATTTCATCCGCGACAGCCGCCGGGTGTTCCAGGCGCGCCGGGACTTGATGGTCCAGTTGCTGAGCGACACGCCAGGCCTGACGTGCATCAGCCCCGCCGGCGCGTTCTACGCGTTCGCCTCATGCGCCGTGCTGATCGGGCGCACCTCGGCGGGCGGGCGGCTGCTGCGCAGCGATGAAGACGTGGCCCTGGCGCTGCTGGATGAGGCCAATGTAGCCGTGGTGCATGGCAGCGCCTTTGGCCTGGGGCCGTACATCCGCATCGCCTATGCCCTGGATGACAAGTCGTTGCGCCAGGCGTGCGAGGCAATCCGCGGCTTCTGCAGCAGCTTGCTGGCAGAAGAATAAAAGTGATGAGTTCACATAGATAAATATCGCTAATGGTGGCGTGCGCCCCTTCTTAAGATTAAGGCCGAACAGGACAACACTCACAACAACAAGGTCCGCCCCCATGTCTATGCCTGAAGTCATAAAACCCGCTGTGCGCAGCCAATACCGCTGGGTGGTTGCTGCGCTGATTTTCCTGATCTACACCGTGGCCGCCGCCGACCGGGCCAACCTCGGCGTGGCGCTGCCGTTCATTCGCCAGGAATTTGCAATGAGCAACGCCCAGGCCGGTGGCCTGGTCAGCCTGTTCCTGCTGGCTTACGCCCTGGCACAACTGCCGTCGGGCTTTGCCTTCGGCCGCTTTGGCGTCAGCCGGATCCTGCCGGGGGCCATGGTGCTGACCTCCCTGTTGACCGGGCTGGTGGGCACCGCCAGCTCACTGCTGGCACTGAAACTCTATCGCCTGGGCCTGGGTATCGCCGAAGGCCCGCTGCCCATCAGCATGACCACCACCATCAACAACTGGTTTCCGGCACGGGAAAAAGGCACCGCGTCGGGGATCTTTTTATCGGCCGTGAAGTTCGGACCGGTGATCGTGCCGCCGCTGTGCGCCGTGATCATTTCGGTGTGGGGCTGGCGCGAGATTTTCTACTTCTTTGCGATCCCGGGCATCGTGCTGGCGGTGGTCTGGTACTTCATGGTCACCGACCATCCGTCCCGCAGCCGCTTCGTCAACCAGGCCGAACTTCAATACATCGTCGAAGACACCGCAATCGCCCAGACCGCCCGTGTGCACAAGACGCCGGCGTGGGTGAAAAAGCTCGACCGGGTGATCCGCACCCGCGATGAAAA
The DNA here is from genome assembly GCF_013386015.1 of Pseudomonas sp. B6001. Taxonomy (NCBI): domain Bacteria; kingdom Pseudomonadati; phylum Pseudomonadota; class Gammaproteobacteria; order Pseudomonadales; family Pseudomonadaceae; genus Pseudomonas; species Pseudomonas sp. B6001. The sequence goes on along the minus strand of NZ_JACAOX010000055.1, from coordinate 32,097 downwards.
GCCCCTGGAAACCAACCGTCAGGTTTTCACCTCATGGAATATCTGGGGGTGCGCCACCAGCTACTGCTTCCAGCTCGGTGTCTCCAGCGTGCTGCTGGCGTGGATTCCCACCTACCTGATGACCGTCAAGCAGTTTTCGATCATGAACATGGGCCTGGTCTCGGCAGCGCCCTGGGTGGGCGCGGTGCTGGGCAACCTGCTGGGCGGTTTCTGCTCGGACCGCCTGATGGGCGGGCGCCGCAAGCCGGGCATGTTGCTGTCGGCCGTCGGCACCTCTTTGATGATGTACCTGCTGATCAACTCACCGGCCGAGCCCCTGCCCTACGGCTTGCTGCTGATGCTGACCGGCGTGGTGCTGAGCCTCGGCTTCTCGTCCTACATGGTCTACCCGATGGGCCTGACCACCAAGAAGACCTTCCCGATCTCCAACGCCATCGTGAACATGATCGGCCAGTTGGGCGCCGCCGCCACGCCCTTCATCACCGGCCTGCTGCTGGACAACTACGGCTGGAACTACGTGTTCGCCTGGCTGGCGATCGGCTCGTTCATCAGCTTCATCATTTTGCTGACCATTGCCGAGCCCCGCCCGGCCTCCAGCCACCCGACCTGATTTGTCACCACCACGAGGAGTTATCCATGTCACCCCAAGACCAAGAATTGGTTGCCCTGTTTGCCGGCCTGGACACCCCGGGCGTGTCCGACGCCCTGGACAAGCTAGGCCTGCCCGGCCAATGCCTGGGAATCATGCCCCTGGACAACTATCGCCAGGTGGTGGTCGGCCCGGCCTTCACGGTGCGCTACGTCAGCGCCAGCACCCCGCCGGGCACCGTAGGCGACTTTATCGATGACGTGGCCGAAGGCGATGTGGTGGTGATCGACAACGACGGACGCACCGACTGCACGGTGTGGGGCGACATCATGACCCAGTACGCCGGCAGCCAGCGGATCGCCGCGACGGTGATCGATGGCGTGTGCCGCGACGTGAGCAAGGCCCTGGGCGACGGCTACCCGCTGTTCACCAAGGGCCGGTTCATGCGCACGGGCAAGGACCGGGTTGAAGTGGAAGCGGTAAACCAGCCGGTGTCCATCGGCCAGGCCCGGGTGTGCGCCCGGGACATCGTGGTGGCCGACGCCAATGGCGTGGTGATCGTGCCGCGCGAGCGCGCCCATGAAGTGGCAGCCTGTGCACGCTCGATTGAAGCGGTGGAAGCGCGTATCCGGGCGCTGCTCGATGAAGGCAAATCCCTGCGTGAAGCACGGGCGGCGCTGGGTTATCACACCCTGCAACGCAAGGGCTGAAAGGTTCTTCAGTTGGCCGGTCGCAACAGCTGCATCTGCTGGCGATAGTCATCCGTCACCTGCCGCGCCTGACCGCTGCTGGTGATCACCCTCGGCGTGATCAGCACGATCAACTCGGTGCGATCCCTGGACTTGCTGGTGTTGCCAAACAACCAGCGCAGCCCGGGGATTTTCCCCAGGTACGGCACGGCGCTGACGCTCTCGGCGTTGTCCTGCTTGATCAGCCCGCCGAGCAACACGGTCTGGCCGCTTTGCACCGCCACCTGGGTCGACACCGAACGTGTGGAGATGCGCGGGTTGTTGGGCGTGTCACTGCTGTTGGTGGTTTGGTTCTCGGCGTCGCTGACCTGTTGCTGGATGTCCATGTACACCAGGCCGCCCGGGTTGATCCGCGGCACCACGTCGAGGATCACCCCGGTCTGCACGTATTCGACGCTGCTCAAGGTGCTGTCGGCGTTGCCGGTGTTGACCGTGGTCTGGCTGATGGGGATGTTGTCCCCCACCTGGATCTGCGCCGGCTGGTTGTTCATCACCACCAGCGACGGCGCCGACAGCACCTGGGTGCGGCCGTTGGTTTCCAGGGCGTGCAAGGCCACTTGCAGGTTGGAGCTGACGAAGGAATAGAACAGCGAGTCCGCGCCCAATCCCGCACCGCCGCCACCCAGAGCGCCCTGGCTGCCAGGGGTATTGGCTACCGTGGTGCTGGTGGAGTTGCCCGCCAGGCGGCCCAGGTACCATTGCACCCCTAGGTCCAGTTCGCCGGTGAGTTTGACTTCGAGGATGCGCGTCTCGATCTGCACTTGCAACGGCGGGTTGTCGAGGCGCTTGATCGCCGATTCGATCTCCTTCCACTGCACCGGTCGGGTGCGTACCAGCAACTGGTTACTGCTTTTTTGCGCGGTGATCCGGGTGCCGGCATCGAGGCTTTTGGGGGCGGGGCCTGGCTCGGCGTTTTCAGTGTCTTCAGTGGCGGCCGGGGCCTGGTCCTCATCGTCACTGACGGGCGGGCTATTGCTGCTGTTGTTCAAGCCACCCGAGGTGCCGCCGCTGGTATTGAGTGACGACAAGGTCGCCGTGCGCAGACCCGGCGCCACCTTGGCCGGCGTATCGTCCTTGATCGCGCCGGTGCCGTAGATCTGCCGCAGGTATTTGGCGAGGTCCGTGGCCTTCATGTTGCGCACGTCGTAGACGTACATCTGCGGCTCGTTGCCGCCGCCTTCATCTATGGTGTGAATCCAGTCGCCAACTTCACTGAGGTACTGCGGCTGGGACGAGATCGCCACCACCGAATTGGTCCGCTCGATGGGCAGGAAGCGCACCATGCCCGCCAGGGGCATGCCGCTGTCGGGGCCAAACATTTTTTGCAGCTCGGGCATCAACTCGGCCACCGAGGCCCGTTGCAAACCGAACACCCCCACCGACATCCCCTTGAGCCAATCGACGTCGAAGGTGTCGATGGTGTCCTGATAGTTGGCCAACTCATCCGGCGTACCGGCCAGGCTCAGCACGTTGCGTGCCGGGTCCACCAGCAGGAATGCGTTTTCCCGGGCGAACGGCTTGAGCAGTTTCTGCATTTCCGTGGCCGAGATATAGCGCAGCGGAAACAGCCGTGCCGAGAGCCCGCTGGAGGGTTGCGACACGCTCATTTCCGGCACCAGCTTGCCCGCCACCGCCTGGTTGGCGGGCAGGATCACGTAGCGCTGGCCCTGGCGGATCATCGCGTTGTCGGTCCAGGACAACAGGGTTTCGAGGATCGACAGCGCCTGCTGCTTGCTCACCGGCTTTGAGGTGGAGAAGCTTACGTTGCCTTTCACACCCTGGGCGATGCTGTAGTTCTCGTGCAGCAGGTCGCCCATGACGCTGTTGATCACCGCCTCAATCGGCTGGTCGGCGAAGTTGAACACGATGTCCCCGCTGGCTTCATCCTTGACCGCCGGCGCCGGTGCGGGCTGGCGCACGAACTGCTGGTTACCGCGAATCAACTGGCGCTGGGACGGCGTAGGCACCTGGGGTTGGCGGCTGTCGGCCGAAGGCGACTCGCTGGCCGGGTCCACGGGCGGCCGTTGCGAACCGGTGCCCTGCATCGCCTCGTGAAGCAAGGCATCGTCCGGGTCGAGGTGATCGGGGAATGACCCACAGCCGCCCAGGGCGACGGCGGTGGCCAGGCAAAACACGCTGGTGCGCAAGGCGCGAGGGGAAGTATCGATCAAGGGGCGGGCTCGTGAGGAAGGGAAATCGGTGGTGTGGTGGACGGCGGCGGCAAACGCGGAACGCTGAGGCTCAGGGTTTGCGTGCGGCCATCCAGCACAAAACGGGCGTGCAGCGGTGTCAGGTGTTCCAGGCGCCAGCCGTTGGGCAGGGTCTGGCCTTGATGGATTTTGAGCGGCGGGCCGTCGGCACGCTTGAGCAGCGCGACGCGCAGGTCGCCGTCGAGCAGCACGCCGGTCAACTTCAGGCTCGACAGGCTGGAAATCTCGGCCTGGCCAACGGCAGCATCGGGGCTGCGGTCGGGGCTGAACAGCGGCGCCTGCCAGGTGCCGGCGAGGCTTTCCAGGGTCGCACTCGGGGCCACGTGAACCTTGGCCGAAGCATTGGCGCGCGCGGTGGAGGCAGGCTCATCCAGCCACTGCGGCGCATCGCCGATGCTGCTCAGGATACCCACCATCAGCAGGCCCAGCAGCCCGGCCACACCGAGCAACACCCACTCGAGGGGGCGCAATGAATTGATCATCGGTGGGCCTGCGTGGCGGCTGCCGGTTGCAGATAACCGCGCACCAACAGGTGCACCACCAGCTTTCCGGCACCGCCGCTGGCGGGGGCATTCGGCCCGCGACGGACGCTCATTTCATCCACGAACAGGAACGGTCGCTGGTACTCCAGCTCATGCAGGATCGCGGTCAGGGGTTCGATGGCGCAGTTGAGGGTCAGGCTGACTTTGACCTGGCGATAGGGCTCGGTGTCGTCCTGCTCCGGGGTGATGGGCATGCGCTGGGTCAGGCTGCAGCCGCCGCCGAGGCCGGCGCGGCTGTTGATCAGGTCGGCGATGCGCTGCATCAGGTCCGCCGCCACGGCGCTGGGGTCATCCCCCGGCAACAGGCTGGTGCTGCTGGCCGGGTCCTGGCGGGCTTGCTCCAGTTGCTCACGCAAGGCGGCGCCCTGGTGCAGCAGGCCCGCATAGCGTTGCTGTTGTTCGCGCAGCTGTTCGGCCTGCTCGCCCATGGCACGCAACGGCCCGGCGAACCAGCTGTCGATCAGCAGCCAGTAACCGCCGCCCAGCACCAGCGCCAGGACCAGCAAGGCGGCGCCGCGACGCTCACGGGGTGTCAGTGGTCGGCGCATCGGCGGCCTCCTGGTGCAAGTGGGCGCGCAGGGAAAACTGATCCTTGCCGGTTTGCGCATCGGGTTGGATCACTCCTTCGAACTGGGGGTTTTCCAGGCTGTGGCACGCCTTGATCCGAGTGATCAGGGCACTCGCCTTGGCGCTTTGCCCGGAGAAGGACACGTCGGCGCCGTTGTTGACGTCCAACTGGTCGATCCAGGTGTCGGCGGGCAGGCAGGCGGTCAGCTCGTTGAGCAACGCCGCCAACGGCGGTTGTGCCGACTTGCGGCGAATCAGGTACTGCGCGGCGCCACGGGTATTGAGCAGTTGCTGGCGCAGGCTCTGGACCTCGGCGACCTGGGCTTTCTGTTGTTGCACCTGCGCCTGCATGACGTCGAGCACCCGCTGGCGGTCGTTGAGCCACAGCAGCATCGCGGCAATCAGCAAGGCGCCGCACAGCCAGGGCAGGCTGCGTTGCAAGCCCTTCCCGGCCGGCCGCTGGCGTGGGCGCAACGGCGCCGGCAGCAGGTCGATGCCCATTGGCCCGTCCACATCCACCGCATGGGGCTGCAAGCCGAGAGCAGCGCAGTCCAACAGGATTTGATCCAGGCGCTCCCGCAGGATGGCCACCAGGGTCACTTGCACATGCGTGGCGGTGCGCCGTTCCTGGCGGGCCACGAAGTACAACTGTTCAGCCTCGAACGGGGTAAAGCGGTCCAGCTCATAACCCATAACGGTCGACAGGTTGCGCGCGGCCGCCAGGGGCAGTTGCAGGGTTTGCAGCAGCACCGCCGAGGGCGCGAGCACCAGTACCTGGCGCACCTCGTCGGCAGGTTTTGCCACCGGCTCGGTCAACGGCCAGTGGTAGCGGTGCTCGGGGATGTCACGGACCGACAGCCACGCCGGCAGGCAGCCACGCAGCTCCTTGAGCCACAGGCGCCAGCCCACTTGCAGCAAGCTGCCGCGCCAGCGCCGGGTGAGCGGTTCGGCCAGCTGTTGAAGGCGCGCCACTGGCGCCGAAAGGTATGGATTCATTCTTGCCAACGCAGCACCCGATAAGGTTGTGCGCTTCCCTCCGATGGGCTCAATAAAACCGTGGTTCGTAACCGGGCGTGGTAACCGCCGGGGCGTTGTGCGCGGCTGTCGATCACCAGCACGTCACCGGGGTCGGCCCCTACCGCGCTCTGCCGGGGCAGGTTCAGCGCCTGGCGCATCAAGGGGCTGGCGAAAGCGGGATCGGGCCGGTCCAGGCCGCTCCACAAACTGATTTCCGGGGCCAGCCGGCTGTACAGCGCCTGGGTCATGCCGGGCAATTGCCGCACTTCCTCCACCACGCGGAACGGCGCCAGGCCTGCGTTGCGCCGCATTTCCAGGTCCCTGGCGAGCCGGCCGGCCTGGGCCTGGGTGGCGCCGCAGGCCAGGGCCAGGCGGGCAAAGTCAGCGGCCTCGGCGCTGTTCAAATACAGCTTGCCGCGCTCGCTGTGCAGGCTCACGTGAAGCTGTGCGTCATCAAATACCAGGGGCATTTCGCGGCCGTCGGCGATCCATTGCTTGCGTTGCAGCGGGTCGGCCAGGGCCTGCATGGCCAACGCCACGCCCGCCTCCGCCGCCAGCAGCGCCTGGGTATGCTGGCGATGCCACAGGGCCTGGCGGCTTTCCAGTTGTACCCAACCGGCCAGGCCGCCCAGCAGCAAGCTGAGCAACGCCAGTACCCACAGCACCAGCAGCAATGCAACGCCGCGCTGACGCTTCATTCGCCTGATGCTCCGCTGGAGAGGTTCAGGCGCAAGGCAACCACTTGGGTGACCCACGGCACCGGTCCGTTGACTTGTGCTGCAATGCGTACCGCATAAGGCAGGCGTTTGCTCCACGGCCAGTCACTGATCCAACCGGTGGCCTGGCCCTTGGGCGACAGGCCGCGATAGCTGAATTGCAGATCCTCGACGTTCTTCAGCAACACCTGCGGTTCGCTGCGGGTGACCGGCACGCTCACTTGGGCATTGGACTCAAACCGTGCGAACGCCACCTGCAACTCGCGCTCGGTCAACTGCAAGGTGAAACGCTGGATACCGCCGCCGAGCACGCCCGGCAAGGTCGCGACGTATTGCAGGCGCTGGGGAGCGCCGACAAAAAAGCCGTTGGTCTGGCTGTCGTCCTCGGTCACGTCCAGGGGCAGCGCCTCGCTGATGGAAGTGCGCAGGAACTGTTGCGCGGCGCGACTTTCATCCAGGCTGACGGTGTAGCGCTGCGCCTTGAGTACTGCACGGTTGGCTCCCAGGAGCGCGCCGCCCACCAGGGCCAACAACACGCCCAGCAGGCTAAGCACGATCATGATTTCGAGCAAGGTGAAGCCCCGCTGCTGCTTCACTGGAGGCTCCCGTCGCGGCTGGCGCGCAGTTTCAAGGTACTGAAATTTGCGCGGCGCGGACCTTCGCTGACGCTGAGATCAAGGCGAAACAAATGTGGCTGACCGATGCGGGTGGGCTGCTGGGCGACGCGCAGTTGCCAGGCAATGCCGTCCAGCTCGCCCTCGCGCACGCCACTGGCCAGGGGCCCCGACGCCTCCTGATCCATCACGCTCAAGGCGGTATGGGTCAGGCGGTCGCTGTGGGCCACCTGCAACAACGAGCGCGCGCTTTGGCCGAACGCGACCAGCAACACCGTGCTGCAGATCGCCATGAGGGTCAGCGCTGCGAGCATTTCCAGCAAGGTGAAACCCGACTGACGCTTCATGGCAATGCCCTGGACTGCACGCTGCCGGTCAGCCAGCCGACGTCGATGCGCCAGCGTCGCGTGCCATTGGCCAATAACAGGTTGCCGCCGGTAGAGCTGCCGTCGGGGTAAAACTCCACCGCAGCGCCTGCGTGTTCGGCGGTGTGCAGGGTCACTTGCAGATCGGCCGGCCAGTGCTTGATGGGTTGCCCCGGCGCCTGAAAGCTCAGCCGGGCCAAGTCGAAGACGGTCTTGGCCGACCTGCCGCTGACAATCGCCCGTGCCCGTGTGCTGCGCAGGGCATCCACCATCTGCCCGACCACCTGGCGCTCTTTCGCTACCCGCAGGCCTTGTTGCAGGCCAAATCCCACCAACCCGGCCGCGATGCTGATCAACACGATCACCACCAGCATCTCCAGCAGGGTAAAGCCGCGTTGGAGGGCCGGCATTATTCCCAGTTGCCCAAGTCGGCGCTGTAGCCTTCGCCGCCGGGCTGGCCGTCCTGACCGTAGAAGATCAGGTCGAAGGCGCCATGTTCACCGGGGAAGCGATAGCCGAAGGCATGGCCGAACGGGTCCTTGAGGTCTGAGGGCTTGGCGTACGGCCCGGCCCAGCCGGCGGTGTTGCCAGGCTTGTCGACCAATTGCTGGAGGGTCTTGGGTGGCGAGCCGACGTCCAGGCCGTAACTCTCGATCTTCATGCTCAGGCTGGCCAGTTGCGCCTTGCCCGCGCCGTATTTGCCCTTGTCGACGTTGCCGCCCACCTGGCGCACCACGATGGTCGCGACGATGCCCAGCAACACGATCACCGCGAGCATTTCCAGCAAGGTGAAACCGCCTTGGCGGCGGGCGGGTTTGAAACGGGTATGGCGCATCGGCTTGCTTCCTTGGGTCTTCATATATTGCTGGTCAGGCTCATCAGCGGCAGCATGATCGCCAGCATGATCACCGCCACCAGCACCGCCATGACCACCGTCAGGGACGGCACCAGGGCGGCGAGCAGGCGGTCGATGCCGCGCTTGGCTTCAACGTCGAACACGTCGGCGACCTTGAGCAGCATGCTGTCCAGTTCACCGGCCTGTTCGCCGACTTCAATCATTTGCAGGGCCAGGTCCGGCAGCAGCGGTTGGCTGCCAAATGCACTGGCCAGAGTGCCGCCGCCTTTCACCGACTCGGCGGCCTGGGCCACTTGTGCCTGCAAGGCACGGTTGGTGCAGACCTGGCGCGCGATCACCAGCGCTTGCAGCAGCGCCACGCCGTTGCTCAGCAAGGTGCCGAGGGTGCGTGCCAGGCGTGCGGCTTCGACCCGCTGCAACAGCGGGCCGATAACGCGGATACCCAGCACGCGCCGGTCGTACTGCTCGCGGTGTCGTGGGTTGCGCAGGCGTGCCGCCAGGGCCCAGACCGTCACGATCAACCCGGCAAAAACCGCCAGGCCATAGGCGCCGAGGAACTGCCCAAGGCCCAGGATCACTTCGGTGATCAACGGAATCGGCACGCCCAGATCCTTGAAGATCGGCACGAACTGCGGCACCACGTAAGCCAGCAACAGCGCCAGGGAACCGAGCACGCCCACCACCAGGAAGGCGGGATAGATCAGCGCGTTGATCACCTCGCCTCTCAATAACTGGCTGCGTTCCAGGTAGTCACTGAGTTGGCGCAGGGTGTTCTCCAGCGCACCGCCCGCCTCACCGGCACGCACCATGCTCAGGTACAGCGGCGAAAACTGGCTGCCCTCCTCTTCCAGCGCTGCCGACAATGGCTTGCCGGCCTTGACGTGCTCGCGGATACGTTCGATCAGCGCCCGGGTCTGCGGCTGGCCGGGCTGCTTGAGCAGGATGCCCAGCGAGCGTTCCAACGGTTGGCCCGCGCCCAGCAGGGTGGCCAGTTGCTGGGTAAAACTGACCAGCGCCGCGCCATTCAACTGGCCGCGCCCGAAGGCATTGCGCAGCCCTTGGGCACCGGCGGCATCAATGTGCAACAGCAGCAGGCCACGCTTGTGCAGCGCAGCGACGGCGGCGGCCTGGTCCTTCGCTTCGAGGGTGCCGTTCTGCGCGACGCCCTGGCTGTCCAGGGCACGGTATTTGAACAGGCTCACGCGCCCTCTCCACGGGTGACGCGCAACACTTCTTCAAGGGATGTGACACCAGCCACCGCCTGGCGCAGGCCTTCTTCATGCAGGGTGCGCAAGCCACCACGGCGGGCGGCCTGTTCGAGGGTCGCGGCGTCGGCCTGGCGCATCAACAAGCTGCGCAGTTCGTCATTCATCACCAGCAATTCGGTGATTGCACTGCGGCCGTGGTAACCGCCGCCGGCGGCGTTGGCGCGAGGCCGGTAAAGCAGGATCGGGCGCTGCTCGGTGAAGCGGTCGAGGCCGTGTTCCTCGATCAGCTCCGGCGGGGCTTCGAACGCCTCACGGGTCGCCGGGTCGAGGCGGCGGACCAGGCGCTGCGCGAGGATGCCATTGACGGTCGAGGCGATCAGGTAGCTCTCCACCCCCATGTCCAGCAGGCGCGTGATACTCGCTGCGGCACTGTTGGTGTGCAGGGTCGAGAGCACCAGGTGGCCGGTCAGGGAGGACTGGATGGCGATGCGGCAGGTTTCGAGGTCGCGGATTTCACCGATCATGATCACGTCCGGGTCCTGGCGTACGATGGAGCGCAGCGCCCCGGCGAAGTCCAGCCCAATGGCCGGCTTGACCTGGATCTGGTTGATGCCTTCCAGTTGGTATTCCACCGGGTCTTCGACGGTGATGATCTTGCGCTCGGCGGTATTGAGCCGCGACAACGCGGTATAGAGCGTGGTGGTTTTACCCGAGCCGGTGGGCCCGGTGACCAGCAGGATGCCGTGGGGTCGCTCGAGCACTTTAAGGAAGGTTTCCAGGCGCTGGCCGTCAAAGCCCAGGCTCTGGAAATCGAACTGCACGGTCTGGCGGTCCAGCAGGCGCATCACCACCGACTCGCCAAAACTGGTGGGCACCGTGGATACCCGCAGGTCCAGTTCCTTGCCCTGGATGCGCAACATGATCCGGCCGTCCTGCGGCAGGCGGCGCTCGGCGATGTCGAGGCGCGCCATGATCTTGACCCGGGAAATCACCGCCGCCGAGGAACTCGCCGGCGGCGCTTCCGCTTCATGCAGCACACCGTCGATGCGGTAGCGCACCTTGAGCTGGTTTTCAAAGGGTTCGATATGGATGTCCGAGGCGCGGTGCTCCACGGCCCGTTGCAGGATCAGGTTGACCAGGCGAATCACCGGGGCTTCGGAGGCCATGTCCTTGAGGTGTTCGATGTCCTCCAGGGCACCGCCCTGTTCGTCGAGGTTTTCGATCAGGGTGCCCATGGCGGAACGGCCCTGGCCGTAGTAACGCTCGATCAGGGTTTCGACTTCGTTGCGCGGCCCGACCGCCAGCCACACCGGCACGCCGCACGCGTATGCCAGGGCCTGGAACGGATACAGCAGCGCCGGGTTGGCCGCCAACACCCGCACACCACCGTGGCTCCAGCCCACCGGCACCACCTGGTAATGGCGCATGAAGCGTTCGGTCAGCGCCGGCAGCGGGTCGAGCACGGGCGGTGCGGCGTCCGCCAGCAGCAACGGCGCGCCGAGCAAATCGGCCCAGGCCCGCGCCAGTTCCACTTCGGAAACCAGCCCCAGGCGCGTCAGCAGGCCGAGCAGTTCGGGGTCGTCGGATTCCTGGGATAACCGTCGAGCACGTTCCAGGTCGACGGTTTTCAGACCGGCTTTTCGCATCAGCCACGCGCACACTTGTTCGGCATCCGGAATCTGCATTCGGCATGCATCGATGGGCATTGACGGTATCGGTTGAGACATCTGCACCATTCTGAACAACTAGTTGAAGAGGCTGTTTCCAAGGGTGCAGAAACAACAACTAGTCCCAGCGGCGCCTTGAACAAGATCAAGACCCTACACACAAGCGATGTGCAGGACAGCCGTGGCAAATCATGGCCTTTTAGAACTACTGACCAAGGCCATTAGTTCGCCACAATTCATAAAATCTTGTTAAACACATCGACTAACATATTGATGCTTAGTTCACGATTGCAAATAGCCAGCCCACTGCAACAGTACTAATCATTGAACTTCTCGTCGTTTAATTTTGCACTGCACAAGAGTGCCACTTCCCTGTGGCGCGATTGCCGCTAGAAGTCGACGGTCGCCGACAGCAAATACGTGCGCGGCGTCGACAAGGTCAACCCCGGCTCGCTGTCATCCGAGGCACCGGCCGAACTCCAGTAGCGCCGGTTGGCCACGTTCTCGACATTGGCCCGCAGGGTGATGTGCTTGTCGTCGACCTTGAAGGCGTAGCGTGCGCCGACATCAAGCCGCGTCCAGGCGTCGATTTCCTTGACGTTGGACTGGTCCAGGTACTGCGAGCTGGAATAGATCCCGCGGCTGGTCAGGGTCAGGCCTTCAACAGTCGGCACGTCCCACTCCGCGCCCAGGTTGACGTTGTACTTGGGCGTGGCCGGCGCGCGGTTGCCGTCGTAGGTGCCGTTGGTGGTGTGGGTCAGTTCGCTGTCGATGTACATCACCCCGCCCAGCAGGCGGAAACCCTTGAGCGGCTCGCCGAACACGCTGAGTTCCACACCATCGTTCTGGCGCTTGCCATTGGGGCCGAAGACCAGCGTGGTGGCGTTGGTCTCGTAGGCCGGCTGCTTGATCCGGAATACAGCGGCCGTCACCGCGAACGCACCGGCGTCGTACTTGGCGCCGACTTCGACCTGACGGCTGATGAACGGTGGGAAGATTTCGTCATCGTTGACCGACGCCGACGGCGCGACCTTGCCCTGGCTCAGGCCTTCCATGTAGTTGGCGTACAACGAGAGCTTGTCGGTGGCCTTGAACAGGATGCCGCCGGACGGTGAAATTTTTTCCTCGTCGTAGGCGGTGTCGCCTTTGACGTCATCGGTCCAGTCGTCGACCTTGACCCGCTGCCAGCGCGCACCGAGGGTCAGCAGCAACCGGTCATCGAAAAAACCCAGGGTGTCGGACAACGCCACACCGCTGAAACGGTTTTCGGTGTAGACCTTCGAGTCAAATCGCGTTGGCCGGCCAGGCGCCGGGGTTTCCACAGGGTTGTAGATATTGCTCGAACCCTGCGCATATCGCGCGCCGCCGTTTTCGAAGTCCATGTAGAAGTAGCTGGCCGCCAGGTTGACCTCATGGCTCACCGGGCCGGTATGGAACCAGTTGCGCACGCCCGCCGTGGCGGTGCGCACGTTTTCATCGCGGGTGAAGTCGCGGGGCTGCACGCTGAAATCGCCGGCGTTGTTGGCCACCGACACTGCATGGCGCAGGAAGTCATGGTTGCTTTTGCGCGCACCGACGCCGCCGTAGAGCATTACGTTGTCGCTGAGATCAAACTCGCCGTTGACCGTGCCGAAGGTGTCGTTGGTGCTTGCCTTGCTCCAGAGCTGCGCGTAGTTGTGGCGTACGTCGTTGGCACTCGGCACCCTGGCGTCGGGCCCGACTTGCACACGTTCCTGGGGGGCGTCGGTGTCGCGCTCGGTACGGCCGATGTCGGTGGAGAGTCGCAGGCGTTCACCGCGAAAATCCAGGCCCAACACGGCCATTTCGCGGTCGACACTCTGGTGATCCCAGGCGGTGTCGCCGGACTGTTTCACGCCGTTGAAACGCAGGCCGAACTGGTTGTCTTCACCAAAACGCCGGCCGATATCCACGGCTCCGCCCGCCTGGCTGTCGGAGGCCCAACTGCCGGTGAGCGAGGTGATGGGTGTGTCGGTGGCACGCTTGGGCACCACGTTGATCCCGCCGCCCACGCTGCCCCGTGGCGAGATGCCGTTGATCAACTGGCTGGGGCCTTTGATGATGTCGACGCGCTCGGCCATTTCCATGTCGATGGTGTAGGTCGGCAATACGCCATAGAGGCCGTTGTAGGCGACATCACTGTTGAACAGGCTGAAGCCGCGAATGGTGAATTGCTCATAGCGCCCGCCGGCCGGGTTGGTGGCGCGCACCGAGGGGTCGCTGGCAATCAGGTCGCCAAGGGTACGCGCCTGCTGGTTCTTGACCGCCGCGCTGGTGTAGGTGGTCATGCTGAACGGAGTATCCATGAAGTCCTTCGAGCCCAGCAGGCCCTGGGAGCCACGGCGCGCCACCTGGCCACCGGCGAAAGACTCGCTGTCGGCATCGCCGGTGGTGCCGAGAATCGAGGTGGGCGCCAGTTGCAGGCTGCCGCCTTCGGGAACCGGGGTCAGCCTATAGGCCTGCTCGCCCATGGGCTGCAGTTGCAGGCCGGAGCCCTGGAGCAGGCGCGCGAAACCTTCTTCGACGCCGTATTCGCCGGACAACCCGCTGCTGTTGCGGCCGCTGACCAGCGCCGGGTCCACCGAGAGGTTGACCCCGGCCAGCCCGGCGAAACGGGTCAGCGCGGCGCTCAGGCTGCCGGCCGGCACCTGGTAGCTGCGCCGGGACGCACCGTCTTCGGCATAGCTGATGGGAACGAACAACGGGCTGGCACTCAGGCTCAGCATGAGGCTGAGGTTCAGCAACGGGCGTATTGCGGGCATTGGAAGAAGCTCTCGATTTTGTTCACTTACCTGGAATGACCAGTCACGTGAAAAAAAGGGACAGGCTTCAGCCACTATTTTTTGATTATTACGGTTTGATGCCTTTGAGCTTCTGGAGCAGCTCCATCAATTGCTCCAGGGATTCCTCGCCGAACTGCTCCTGAATCTTCAGGTAATTGCTTTCCATCCCGGCGCTCATGTCGACGAAACACTGCTGGCCCTGTTCGGTCAGGGCGACGAACACCCGGCGCTGGTCTTCGGCGGATTTGCGCCGGCGCACGATGCCGTCACGCTCCAGCCGCCCCAGTACGCCGGTCATGCTCGGCTTGAGGATGCAGGCGAGGTGCGCCAGTTGGTGGCTTTCGAGTTCGCCTTGCTGGCGCAGGATGCGGATCACCCGCCACTGCTGTTCGGTCAGGTCATGTTCATTGAGCAACGGCCGGAAGAACGCCATGGTCGCTTCGCGGGCCTGGAGCAAGGTGAGCGTAAGGGACGGTCTGGGGGTGGGCATGGTTCACGCGCAATAGAGGTCGAAGCGACGAAGCTTAGAGTCGGTGTCCCGCGTGCGCAACCCGACGCACGCAGCAAGTCGTTAATTTCGAAACGAATTCATAAAAACCTGTTAATCCAGCTATTCAGCCTAAATATAACATGTTAACAATATGCCCGCCCCTGCCCTGGTGGCGGGCTCTACCAACAAAAACAACAAAAGGAACGCCCCTCATGCATTCGTGCCTCTTTCGCACGGCGGCAAGCGCTGGCCTGTGCGCCGCGTTTAGCCCTCTGGTCGCCCACGCCGACTTCATCCAGGACAGCAAGGCCAGCCTGGACCTGCGCAATTTCTACATGAACCGCGACTTTCGCCAGGCCAACGCGCCGCAGAACAAGGCAGACGAATGGGCGCAAGGTTTTGTGCTGCGCCTGGAGTCGGGCTACACCGAAGGCGTGGTCGGGTTTGGCGTGGACGCCCTGGGTGAAGTGGGCCTGAAGCTCGACTCCAGCCGCGACCGCCGGGGCACCGGGCTGTTGCCGTCTGGCGCCAGCGGCGAGCCGGCCGACAGCTACAGCGAACTCGGCCTGACCGCCAAATTGCGCGTGTCGAAAACCGTGCTCAAGCTCGGCACCCTGCAACCGCTGTTGCCGGTGGCCGCCTATAACGACACGCGGCTGTTGCCGTCGACCTACAACGGTGAACTGGTGACCTCCCAGGACATCGACGGCCTGACCCTGAACGTCGGCCGCCTGGAAAAACAGAACCTGCGGGACTCCTCCAACAACGAGTCCATGAGCTACGGCGGCGTCAACAGCAGCCACCTGGACCTTGCCGGCGGCACCTACGCGATCAACCCGCACCTGGCCGCGACCTATTACTACGCGCAGATGCAGGACATCTACCGCCAGAATTTCATCGGCCTGGTGCATGACCTGCCGCTGGCCGAGGGCGTGAACCTGCGCACCGACCTGCGCTACTTCGACACCCGCGAGCAAGGCAGCGCCCTGCTGCGCAGCGCTTCGCGGGTGGACGGCGGGCGGATCGACAACCGCTTTTTCAACGGCATGTTCAGTTTGTCGGTGGGCGCACACAAATTCGGCCTGGGCTTCCAGAACCTTTCCGGCGACGGCGACTTTGCCTTCCCGGGGCAAGATCCGTATTCGGTCAACCTGGTGACCATCAATATCTTCACCAAGGCCAACACCGATGCCTGGCAGGCGCGCTACGACTACAACTTCGCCGCCCTCGGCCTGCCGGGCCTGACCTTCATGACCCGCTACGTCGACGGCAGCCATGCGCAAACCGCCACGGTGCGCAACGGCCACGAATGGGAGCGCGACACCGACCTGGTCTACACCGTGCAGAGCGGCCCGTTGAAGAACGTCAACGTGCGCCTGCGCAATGCGACCCTGCGCTCAAGCAACGGCCTGACCAGCGACATCGACGAAAGCCGGGTGATCATCGGCTACACCGTAGCCCTGTGGTAACGCTGGCCACCTCAGCGCAACCCCGATTGACGCTGGCGGTATTCCCCCGGCGTCATCTGCGCGTAGCGCTGGAAGAACCGGCTGAAATACGCCGGGTCCTTGAACCCCAGCTGGTAGCAGATTTCATTCGCCGAACTGCCGGTGAACAGCAGCAGGCGTCGGGCCTCCTGCATCAGCCGCTCCAGAATCAGGCGCTTGGACGGCAGGTCGGCGATGCGTCGGCACACCTCGTTGAGCCGCGCTTCAGTGACGCCGATACCGTCGGCATAGCGCGACAGCGGCCAGTGTTGCAGGTAGTGGTCTTCGATCAGTTCGTTGAAGCGGTGAAAAATCCGCAGGTCTTCGTGACGTGCAGGGCGGGCTTCCAGGGAATTGGCGCAGAGCCGCAGCAGGCTGATCATGATCAGCCGCGTCAGGCTGTCCAGGGCCGAACCGCGTCCGCTGGCCTGGGCGTTGATCTCGCTGCACAGCTCATCAAACAGGAATTCCAGGCGGCGCACCTCGGGCTGAAACTCCGGTGCCAGCCGCGCCAACGCCACGCAGGCCGCCGGCAATTGTGCGCCGGGGGCCAGGCTGGGGTCGGCGTCAATCAAGGCCCACACCAGTTGCTGGCGCACGGTCAGCACATGGCCGTCGGCGTCGGCTTCGGTGACGAAGGAATGCGCCACCGTCGGCGGCGTGAGGAAAAACATCGGCCCGGATTCGAGGTACTGCTGGTCGTCCAGGTAGACCCGCACCGTGCCGGTCTTGACGTAATGCACCTGGAAAAACCGGTCATGGCGATGCACCGGCATGTTGCGGCCAAAAAATCCCGCCAGGTTGCCGAGCCGGTCGTAGTGCACCTCGGCATCGCTGTAACGCTGGTCGTAGACCTGCCCGATGTTGATGTTGGGGATCGGCTGACGATCGCTCATCACTGCATTCTCTTTGTTGTTTTGACTGCCCTGAAATATTGCCACGCTTGACGATAGTTAACATCTTAATTATAACGTTAACACGTTAACGAATTTCCCACGGTGCAGGTCCGAATCTGCCCCGCCACTGCCAGGAGAAAAGCATGAGCCGTGCCCTGCATGATGTTGCGAACGGCACCCTGTTCGGCGTTGCGCTGAACTACCAGGGGTTGCTGAATCAACGTCTCGCCGAATTCGAACAAGCGCCTTACCAGAAACCACCGGTGAAGCCGGTGCTGTTCATCAAGACGCCCAATACCCGCAACGGCCACGACGGCGTGGTGCTGCACCCACAGGGTGAACGCCTGCAACCGGGTCCGGCACTCGGGGTGGTGATTGGCAAGAGCGCCAGCCGGGTCAGCGTCGAAAATGCCCTGGAGCATGTGGCGGGCTACACCATCGTCAATGAGTTCAGCCTGCCGGAAGACAGCTACTACCGCCCGGCGGTGAAAGCCAAGTGCCGGGACGGTTTCTGCGCATTGGGCCCGGAACTGGTAGCCCGCGACCAGGTCGCCAATCCGCATCAATTGAGCGTGAAGCTGTTCGTCAACGGTGAACTGCGCCAGCAAAACTCCACCGCCAATTTCGTGCGCAGCCTGCCGCAGTTGATCGCCGAGATCAGCGAGTTCATGACCCTGCACGAAGGCGACGTGCTGATCACCGGCACCCCCGAAGGCCGGGTGGATGTGCAACCCGGCGACACGGTTGAAGTCGAGATCAGCGGCCTGGGCCGCCTGGTCAACCACATCAAGGCAGAGGAGCTGTCATGAAACACGCCCGTATTCGCTTTGAAGGTGAAGCCCACCAGGTGCTGGTAGAAGCTGAAAACGCCGTGCGCCTGGCCGACGGTCGCCTGCTGGCTGAAGACCAGGTCGAATGGCTGCCACCGGCCACCGGCAGCATGTTTGCCCTCGGCCTGAACTACGCCGACCACGCCGCCGAACTGGCCTTCAAGCCACCGACTGAACCGCTGGCGTTCATCAAGTCCCCCGGCACCTACACCGGCCACAACCAGGTGACCTGGCGCCCGGACAACGTCGCCTACATGCACTACGAGTGCGAACTGGTGGCGGTCATCGGCAAGCCTGCGCGCAACGTCAAGCGCGAGAACGCCCTCGAGTATCTGGCCGGCTACACGGTGTGCAACGACTACGCGATCCGCGACTACCTGGAAAACTACTACCGCCCCAACCTGCGGGTGAAAAACCGCGACGCCACCACGCCCGTGGGCCCATGGATCGTGGATGTCGCCGACGTGCCGGACCCGAGCAACCTGAAGCTGCGCACCTGGATCAACGGTGAACTGCGCCAGGAAGGCTCGACCTCGGACATGATTTTCGACATCCCGTATTTGATCGAATACCTGTCCAGCTTCATGACTCTGCAGCCCGGCGACATGATCGCCACCGGCACCCCGGAAGGCCTGGCGGATGTGGTGCCGGGGGATGAAGTGGTCGTGGAAGTGGAAGGCGTAGGCCGCCTGGTCAATCGAATTGTCAGCGAGGCGGACTTTTTCGCCGCCCGTAAAGAGGCTTGAGCAATATGATCAAACACTGGATCAACGGCCGTGAGGTCGAGAGCAAAGACACCTTCATCAACTACAACCCGGCCACCGGCGAAGCCATCGGTGAAGTGGCCAGCGGCGGTGCCGAGGAAGTGGCGCAGGCCGTTGCAGCAGCCAAGGAAGCCTTTCCGAAGTGGGCGGGAACGCCAGCCAAGGAACGGGCCCGCTTGATGCGCAAGCTCGGTGAGCTGATCGAACAGAACGTGCCGCACCTGGCCGAGCTGGAAACCCTCGACACCGGCCTGCCGATCCACCAGACCAGGAACGTGCTGATTCCCCGGGCGTCCCACAACTTCGATTTCTTCGCCGAAGTCTGCACCCGCATGGACGGCCACAGTTACCCGGTGGACGACCAGATGCTCAACTACACGCTTTACCAGCCGGTGGGTGTGTGTGCGTTGGTGTCGCCATGGAACGTGCCGTTCATGACCGCCACCTGGAAGACTGCGCCGTGCCTGGCGCTGGGCAATACCGCGGTGCTGAAGATGTCCGAGCTGTCGCCGCTGACGGCCAATGAACTGGGGCGCCTGGCGGTCGAAGCCGGGATCCCCAACGGCGTGCTGAACGTAATCCAGGGCTACGGCGCCACCGCCGGTGATGCGCTAGTGCGCCACCCGGACGTGCGGGCGATTTCCTTCACCGGCGGTACCGCCACCGGCAAGAAAATCATGCAGACCGCCGGGCTGAAAAAGTACTCCATGGAACTGGGCGGCAAGTCGCCGGTGCTGATCTTTGAAGACGCCGACCTGGACCGCGCCCTCGACGCGGCACTGTTCACCATCTTCTCGCTCAACGGTGAGCGCTGCACCGCTGGCAGCCGGATCTTCATTCAGGAGAGCGTGTACCCGCAGTTCGTCGCCGAATTTGCCGCCCGCGCCAAACGCCTGATCGTCGGCGACCCACAGGACCCGAAGACCCAGGTTGGCTCGATGATCACCCAGGCCCACTACGACAAGGTCACCGGCTACATCAGGATTGGCCTCGAAGAAGGCGCCACCCTGCTGGCCGGCGGCCTGGAACGCCCGGCCAACCTGCCGGCGCACTTGAGCCGCGGGCAGTTTATCCAGCCGACGGTGTTTGCCGATGTGAACAACAACATGCGCATCGCCCAGGAAGAAATCTTTGGCCCGGTGGTGTGCCTGATCCCGTTCAAGGACGAAGCCGAGGCGCTGCAACTGGCCAACGACACCGAGTACGGCCTGGCGTCCTATATCTGGACCCAGGACATCGGCAAGGCGCATCGTCTGGCCTACGGCATCGAAGCCGGCATGGTGTTCATCAACAGCCAGAACGTGCGGGACTTGCGCCAGCCGTTTGGTGGGGTAAAAGGTTCCGGCACCGGCCGTGAAGGCGGCCAGTACAGCTTCGAAGTGTTTGCCGAGATCAAGAACGTGTGCATTTCCATGGGCAGTCATCACATCCCGCGCTGGGGTGTGTAACCCGGATATAACAACGCTACCTGTAGGAGCGAGCTTGCTCGCGAAGAACCCGCAGGCGCCGCGGGCTAACAGAAGTGCTGCGTTATCGTTGACGTTTTTCGCGAGCAAGCTCGCTCCTACAAAAGAATAAATACTCAGGAGAATGATCATGGGCGAAGTGGTTCTGGCAGCGAAGATCTGCCACGTCCCCTCGATGTACCTGTCGGAACTGCCCGGCAAGCACCACGGTTGCCGCGAAGCAGCCATCGCCGGGCACAAGGAAATCGGGCGGCGCGCCCGTGAACTGGGGGCCGACACCGCGGTGGTGTTCGACGTGCACTGGCTGGTCAACAGCGGCTATCACGTCAACTGCGGCGAGCATTTCAAGGGCACCTACACCAGCAACGAGCTGCCGCACTTCATCAAGAACATGGAGTACGAGTACCCGGGCTGCCCCGAGCTGGGCGAGTTGATCGCCGCCGAGGCCAACCTGGCCGGCGTGCGCACCATGGCCCACAACATCCCGAGCCTGGAGCTGGAATACGGCACCCTGGTGCCGATGCGCTACATGCACATGGGCGTGCCGGACGCGCAGAAGTTCGACGTGATCTCGATTGCCGCGTGGTGCGCCTGGCACCGCCTGGAAGACAGCTTCGCGTTCGGCGCCGCCGTGCGCCGGGCGATCGAGAAAAGCGACCGCAAAGTCCTGGTGCTGGCCTCGGGCTCCCTCTCCCACCGTTTCTCGGACGACCGCGAAGCCGAAGCCAACATCCACAACTGGACCCGTGAATTCGACAAACAGATGGACCTGCACGTGGTGGAGATGTGGAAGCAAGGCCGCTTCAAGGAGTTCTGCGCAATGCTGCCGGACTACGCCGAGCACTGCTTCGGCGAAGGCAAGATGCACGACACCGCGATGCTCCTGGGACTGCTGGGCGGGCCGGACTACAACCAGCCGGCCGAGATCATCACCCAGCCGTTCGGCAGTTCGGGCACCGGGCAGATCAATGCCATTTTCCCTTTATGAGCCTTGGTGAGGATCAAATGTGGGAGCTGGCTTGCCTGCGATGCAGGCACCTCGGTGTATCTGTCGCACCGAGTTGATGCCATCGCAGGCAAGCCAGCTCCTACAAGGAATTCGCTGCACCTCACCCCAAGAGGAGATACACATGCCGCACTTCATCGCGGAATACACCGACAACATCGAGCAGCAGGCCAACCTGCCGGCTCTGTTCGAGCAGGTTCACGCCGTGCTGGGGGACAGCGGCGTGTTTCCCCTGGGGGGCATTCGCAGTCGCGGGGTGCGCCTGGACACCTGGCGCATGGCCGACGGGAAGCATGACTACGCCTTCGTCCATATGACCCTCAAGGTCGGCCACGGGCGCGACCTGGAAACCCGAAAAACGGTGGCCGAAGCCCTGTTCAAGGTCATCACCGAGCACTTCGCCGAGCTGCAATCCCAGCGGCTGCTGGCGTTGTCGTTCGAGATGATCGAGCTGCACCCCGAGCTGAATTTCAAGCAGAACAACGTGCACGCATTCCTGAAGAACCAGGCGGGCTGAGCACAGCCCACCTTTCCGCCCATGGCCACTCAAACAAAAAAGAACAACATCATGAGCACAGCCAATACCGCCGACAGCACCACCCTGATCGAACATCAGCGCACCCACAGCATCGTCACCTGGCGACTGATGCCGTTGCTGCTGATCTGCTACCTGTTTGCCCACCTGGACCGCATCAACATCGGCTTCGCCAAGATGCAGATGAGCACCGACCTGCACTTCAGCGACACGGTGTATGGCCTCGGTGCCGGCCTGTTTTTCATCGCCTACGCGCTGTTCGGCGTACCCAGCAACATGGCCCTGGACCGGGTCGGCCCACGGCGCTGGATCGCCTGCCTGATGGTGGTGTGGGGCGTGCTCTCCACCAGCATGCTGTGGATCGAAAGCTCCACGGGCTTCTACGTGCTGCGCTTTCTGCTGGGGGTGGCCGAAGCCGGCTTCTTCCCGGGGATCCTGGTGTTCCTCAACCGCTGGTACCCGGCCCGCCGCCGGGCGCAAGTCACCGCGCTGTTTGCGATTGCCGTGCCCATGGCCGGTGTGATTGGTGGCCCGTTGTCCGGTGCGATCCTGGAGAACTTCCATGATTTCGGCGGGCTGCGGGGCTGGCAGTGGATGTTCCTGATCGAAGGCGCCCCGGTGGTGCTGCTCGGCCTGGTCGTCCTGAAATACCTGCCCGACAGCTTCGAAACCGTGAAGTGGCTGGAGCCCGCGCAAAAGCAACAACTGCGCGAGCAACTGAGCACTGAAGAACAGCGCAAATCCATCACCTCCTTCGGCGGCATCCTGCGTGACCCGCAGGTGTGGCTGCTGGTGGCGGTGTACTTCGCGGTGATGCTGGCGGTGAACACCCTGGCGTTCTGGATGCCCACCCTGATCCACGGCGCCGGCATCGGCCGCGACAGCCAGGTCGGCTTGCTGAGCGCCGTACCGTATCTGGCCGGGTGCTTCTTCATGATCGGCTGCGGGCGCTCGTCCGACCGCAACCGCGAACGCCGCTGGCACCTGTGCGTGCCGTTGCTGATGTCGGCCATCGGTATTGCGGTGGCCGGGCTCTCGCCCACCAACCCGACCCTGGTGCTGGGCGGCCTGATCCTCGCCGGCATGGGCGCCAGCGCTGCGCTGCCGATGTTCTGGCAATTGCCGCCGGCGTTCCTGTCCAACAGCACCCAGGCGGCCGGCATCGCGCTGATCAGCTCGTTCGGCAGCATCGCTTCGTTCCTCGCGCCCTACCTGATCGGCTGGATGCGCGACACCACCCAAAGCGCGAGCCTGGCCCTGTACGTGCTGGCGCTGCTTATCGCCCTCGGCGGCCTGCTGGTGCTGCGCACCCATGCGGCCATCGTCAATCCCCAGTAGAGATTTTGTCATGCTTGATCAAGCCCTTATTCAGCAAGCCGCCGCCCGCCTCGACCAGGCCGAGCGTTCCCGTGAACAGGTGCGCCAGTTTTCCCTGGAGCATCCGAACATCACGATTGAAGACGCCTACGCCATCCAGCGCGCCTGGGTGGCCCGGAAAATCAAGGACGGGCGCAAGCTGGTCGGGCACAAGATCGGCCTGACGTCGCGGGCGATGCAGGTGTCGTCGAACATCACCGAGCCGGATTACGGCGCCCTGCTCGATGACATGTTCTTCGACGAAGGCACCGACATCCCCTTCGAGCGCTTCATCGTGCCGAGGGTGGAAGTGGAACTGGCGTTCATCCTCGGCAAGCCGCTCAAGGGCCCGAACTGCACGATTTTCGATGTGCTCGATGCCACGGAATGGGTGATCCCGGCGCTGGAAATCATCGACGCCCGCATCCAGCAGATCGACCCGCACACCAACGCCACCCGCAAGGTGTTCGACACCATTTCCGACAACGCCGCCAATGCCGGCGTGGTGATGGGCGGCCGCGCCGTGCGCCCCACCGAGATCGACCTGCGCAAGGTGCCAGCGGTGCTGTACCGCAACGGGGTGATCGAAGAGTCCGGGGTGTCGGCTGCCGTGCTCAACCACCCGGCCAAGGGCGTGGCCTGGCTGGCGAACAAACTGGCGCCGTACGACGTCACCCTGCAACCCGGCCAGATCATCCTCGGCGGCTCCTTCACCCGCCCGGTGGCGGCGAATCCGGGTGACACCTTCCATGTCGACTACGACATGCTGGGTTCCATCTCCTGCCGCTTTGTCTGAATACTGGAGGACTGTTTCATGGACATGCCCATCAACCGCTTCAAGCAACGCCTGCAACGTGGCGAGACCCAGATCGGCCTGTGGCTCGGTTTGGCGGACGCTTATTGCGCCGAACTGGCGGCGAATGCCGGGTTCGACTGGCTGCTGATCGACGGCGAGCACGCGCCCAATGACCTGCGCGGCATGCTCGGCCAACTGCAGGCTGTCGCGCCTTATGACAGCCAACCGGTGATTCGCCCGGTGATCGGCGATACGGCGTTGATCAAGCAGGTGCTGGATATCGGCGTGCAGACGCTGTTGGTGCCGATGGTGGAGACGGCTGACCAGGCACGGCAGCTGGTGCGGGCGATGCGTTATCCACCGGGTGGTGTACGGGGCGTGGGCAGCGCGCTGGCGCGGGCGTCGCGCTGGAACAGTATTCCCGGTTACCTGGATGAGGCCGATGCGCAGATGTGCCTGCTGGTGCAGATCGAGAACCGTGAAGGCCTGGACAACCTCGATGCGATTGCGGCGGTTGACGGAGTGGACGGGGTGTTTATCGGCCCGGCGGACCTGAGCGCGGCCATGGGGCACCGGGGGAATCCCGGGCACCCCGAGGTGCAGGCGGCGATTGAGGACGCGATTGGGCGGATTCAAAAAGCCGGCAAGGCGGCGGGCATCTTGAGTGCGGATGAGAAACTGGCGCGGCGGTATATCGAGCTCGGGGCGGCGTTTGTGGCGGTAGGGGTGGATACGACGGTGTTGATGCGCGGGTTGCAGGGGTTGGCGGCGAAATTCAAAGACACCGCAACACCGGCCATTACCGGCGGCGTGTACTGACGCTCTGAAACCACAAAGATCCAAAATGTGGGAGCGGGCTTGCTCGCGAAAGCGGTGTATCAGTGCCAGGTTTGTTGGCTGACCCACCGCATTCGCGAGCAAGCCCGCTCCCACATTTGGATCGGCGGTGTGTCAGCGCTTGATAGTCTTCAACTCATCCAGCAACCCCAGCAACACCTGCAACTTCTCCTCCCCGAACTGCTCCTGCAACCGCTGGTAATTCTCCTCCATGCACTGGCTCATCGACTCGAAACTGGCCTTGCCCTTCTCCGCCAGCGTCACCAGCACCCGCCGCTGATCCTGCTCGGCCTTGCGCCGGTGCACCATCCCCGCCGCCTCCATGCGTACCAGCACGCCGGTCATGCTCGGCTTGAGAATGCACGCCAGTTCCGCCAGTTGGTAAATCTCCAGCTCGTCATGCTGGCTGAGAATTCGAATAACCCGCCATTGCTGCTCGGTCAGCCCATGCTCATTCAGCGAGGGCCGGAAAAAACTCATGGCCGCTTCACGGGCCTGAAGCAAGGTCAGGGTCAGGGATTGTCTGGGTTTCAACATAGGCTCAGGGTCACGATAGATTTAGTTAATGTTTTAACGAAACTCTAACACTCTCCTCCCCACCTCACGCTATAACTTGTGAAGCCGGCGAAGGCTCTGGCGCGCAGGATCAAAACCGGCGGCACACAGAATCAAGACATCCAGCGCGCCAACGGCCTTAATACACTCATTAGCTCTTCACTGTCAGGCAGCGCAATGATCAATATCGAAACGCCGACCTATTACACGGCGACCAAGAAATACAACCTCAGCTTCCCCACCCTGGAGCAGGACGTGGAAGCCGACGTGGTGATCATCGGTGGCGGCTTTTCCGGGATCAACACCGCCCTGGAGCTCGCCGAAAAAGGCATCACCAACATCGTCGTGCTGGAAGCGCGTTACCTGGGGTTCGGCGGAACCGGGCGTAACGGTGGGCAGATCATGGCCGGCATCGGCCACGACCTGGAAAAGATCAAGAAGGACGTGGGTGAAGACGGCCTGCGCCAGATCTTCGAGATCAGCGACCTGGGCGCCGACATCATCAAGAACCGCATCGCCAAGTACGACATCGATGCCGACTTCTGCCACGGCTATGGCTACATGGGCTTCAACGCCCGCCAGGAAAAGACCCTGCGCGCCTGGGAGAAAGACTTCAAATCCATCAACACCCAACACGAGATCCGCTTTCTTGGCGGCTCCGACGTCAAGCAGATCATCGGCTCCGACGCCTACAGCAGCGCCCTGCTGCACATGGGCGGCGGGCATGTGCACTCGTTGAACCTGCTGCTGGGCGAAGCCAAGGCCCTGGCCGGCCACGGCGTGCGGATTTTCGAGAACAGCCCGGCGCTGGAAGTCAGTTATGGCGAGCGCATCACCGTGCGCACCGGCCGCGGTTCGGTCAAGGCCAGCAAGCTGCTGTGGGCCTGCGACAGTTTCCTCAACAAGCTGGAGCCGGAACTGCACCGCTCGACCATCAACACCTACGCGTTCCAGATGATGACCGAGCCGTTGCCAGAAGAGCTGATCAACCGTATCAGCCCGATTCGCGGGGCCTACAGCGACATTCGCCCGGTGATCGACTACTACCGCGTCACCAACGAAAACCGCCTGCTGTTCGGCGCCGCCACGCCTTTGGTGGAGCACATTCCCGGCGATTTGAAAGCCTGGAACCGCAACCTGATGCTGAAGATTTTCCCGTACCTCAAGGACGTGAAGATCGACCTGGCCTGGGGCGGCCCGATGGCCTGCAGCCCGAACCTGTTCCCACAGGTCGGCACCCTGCCCGGGCGCAGCAACGCGTTCTACGTGCAGGGCTATTCGGGCTTCGGCGTGACCCCAAGCCACATCATCTGCAAGGTGCTGGCCGAAGGCATGAGCGAAGGCTCGGCGCGGTATGACCTGGTCAGCTCGATCCATCGCCCGACCATCATCGGCAAGGACGCGATCCGCCCACTGCTGCTTACCGCCGGAAAATCCTGGCATCAGCTCTCCGGTTACTGGAACGGCCGCCGCTGACAAACACCCTGTAGGAGCGAGCTTGCTCGCGAAAAACCCAAGGGCGCCGCGTTAATCCAGGACGCCAACGTCATCGTTGACGACCTTCGCGAGCAAGCTCGCTCCTACAGTTGGTCACTAATTTTTTCTCATCAGGAGCAACTGCCATGACCCTCGTTACCCTCAAGAAAGACATCCAGCTATCCGAACTCGACGCCTGGGGCACCGTCGCCGACCTCGGTTCCACCATCCTCGAAGGCGAAGTCCGGGCCTTCGGCAAAATGACCTTCGGTGCCCCCACCGACCCGGTCAGCAGCGCCTATTTCGGCACCACCCAGGGCAAGTTCCGCATGGTCTACCCGTTTGCCGAACAAGCCACCGTGGTCACCGGCGAAGTGGTGCTCACCGACGAGTCCACCGGCCAGAGGACCCGCTACAAGGCCGGTGACAGCTGGTTCGTGACCAAGGGCACCCCGGTGCTGTGGGAAGTGGTCAGCGAAAGTTTCGTCAAACACTACTTCGCCGTGGTGTGATAGCCCCGGCTGCCGGCACCCGTCGGCAGCCTTTTGGCGCAGGTGCCCACCCATGCACGCTCTCCCCGCCCACGAAGTCGCCGACCAGTGCCTGCAGGCTTTCACCCGCTTGATTCCGGTCAGCCAGGCCGCGTTCTATTGCGTCGACCGCCAGCTGCAAGCCCGTGATTTCCAGTTGCACGGCATGAGCGGCGAAATGCACCGCGACTACCTCGACAACTACCGCCAATTCGACCCGTTGCAACCGCGCAACTGCCTGTCCAGTGGCCTGGCGGTGGTGCCGCTGGGCCTTGCCATGGCCCGCCAGCCGGCGCGGGATACCCGGCGCTATGGGGATTTTCTGCGGCGCTATGGCGTGGTCGATGTGGTGGAGATTTTCGCCCAGCGCGCCGGCCAGCCCCAGGCGGCGATTTCGCTGTTGCGCACCGCCGACCAGGGCGCTTTCACCGGCGAGCAACTGGCCCAACTGAACGCCCTGCAAACCTTGCTGCAACTGGCGGTGGCCAACATGCAGCCCACTGAAGATGCATTGGCCGGTCTCACACCCAAGGAGCGCCAGATCGCCCTGCTGTTGCGCCAGGGCGCCAGCAATAAACAGCTGGCCCAGGAGCTGGACGTCGGCCTGCCCACCATCAAGACCCACCTGATCAACCTGTTTCGCAAGGCCGGCGTCAGCAGTCGTACCGAGCTGGTGGGTACCCTGTTCCTGTAGCCAACCTCAACCATCTGGTTGATGGTCGGGCCCACTTACGGGCGCGATGATCCGTGGTGTTCACCCACCCAACCGGAGCTTCGCAAATGACCACCCCTTCTGACTGGATCACCGTGGGCGCCCTGGCCGACGGCTTCGCCCCAGAGGCATTTATCCTGCCGAACCTGGCCGACCTGAGCGGCAAGGCCTTCACGCTGCACTTCGCCAATGGCTGGCAGATCGAGCACCGGTTCGAGCGCGACAGGCTCTCCTGGGCTGCAGCCGACGGTCACTCCAGCGGCAGCGCAACCTACCGTGCGACCTCCGTGCGCCCCGGCCTGTACCTGGTGGATTTCATCAAGCGCGAAGGCACGCAGGCCTGGTCGGTCAGCCTGGTGCTCGACACCGCCAGCGCTTCGTTCACCGCTGTGCTCGGGCGCATGCCCACCCAGGAACAAACCCGCGAAGGCCTCTACAGCCGCGCCCTTGCCGGCAAGCCGCTGACGTCGGTGGAAGTGGAATTCCTCCACGGCAGCCTCGACCGCCCGTGGCAGCCAGGCCAATGCCCCCACGCACCCACCACCGACCTGATCGGCCTGCGCAACCAGTATCGCTACAGCCCGAGCGAGGTCTACGAGCACATCTACCTCAACCACCAGTTCTACGCCTGGCAATGCCTCAAGGGTGTCGAGCAAGGCCTGTGCGACACCGACCGCTGCGATTACTACAAGATCGCCCACCAGCTCTACCTGTTCGTCTGGCGCGAAAAAATCATCCCCACCCTCGGCCTGGTGCTGATCGACCTGCAGCAACACCGCAGCGACGGCAAGATCTTTGGCTATGCCGACGCCTCCTTCGATGAACTATCGAACTTTCCCATCAGTTCCTACTGCCAGGTGCTCAATCGCACGGAGCATCCTGATGACTGAGCCGCGCACGATTGTGATCACCGGGGCCGGCACGGGCATCGGTGCTGCGTGCGCCCGGCTGTATGCTGCCGAGGGTGCGCAGTTGATACTGATCGGCCGTCGTCGCGAACCGCTGGAGCAGGTCGCGCGGGAAACCGGGGGGTTGGTGTTGGTGGGTGATGCGGCCTGCCCGCAGACCTGGGAGGGTTTTATTGCGCAGATTCGCCAGCACTATGGGCGGATCGACGTGCTGCTGGCCTGTGCGGGCGGCCATGGCGTGGGCAGCGCCACCGACACCAGCCCGCAGACCTGGGAAGCGGCGCTGCGCAGCAACCTCGACAGCGCCTTCTACAGTGCGCGGGCGTGCTTGCCGCTGCTGCTGGAAAGTGGCGGGAACATCGTGCTGATGGGTTCGATTGCCTCACTGGCTGCCGGGCCCGAGGTGTGCGGCTACACCACGGCCAAGCATGCCTTGCTCGGGCTCAATCGCTCGCTGGCCCGGGATTACGGCCCGCGCGGGGTGCGGGTGAACGCGGTGTGCCCCGGCTGGGTGCGCACGCCGATGGCGGATGAGGAAATGCAGCCGTTGATGGATTTCCATGGCGAGACGCTGCAGCACGCCTATGACCGGGTGTGCGCCGATGTGCCGTTGCGCCGGCCGGCCAGCGCTGAAGAAATCGCCAGGGTGTGCCGCTTCCTGGCCTCCAGTGACGCGTCGATCATTACGGGTGCGACGCTGGTGGCGGACGGGGGCTCAAGCATCGTCGATGTGCCGACGCTGGCCTATGCGCGTATGGAGCAGCGTCATGAATGAAGACCTGGATTTCACTGGTCGCAACGTATTGGTAACGGGTGGCGCCCAGGGTATTGGTCGGGCCATCGTCGAAGCGTTTGCCCTGCGGGGCGCGCGGGTGATGATCGCCGACCTGCAACTGGCAGAGGCGCTCGCGCTGGAGCTGTGCGGGCGCGGCTGCCAGGTGGAAGCGGTGACGGTGGATCTGGCGGATGCGGCTGCGGTTTTCGAGCTGATTGCGGGGGTGGAACACGACTGGGGGCGGCTGGATATTCTGGTGCATAACGCCGGGTATTTTCCGCTGACGCCCTTTGCCGAGATCACTCCGGCGATGCTCGGCCGTACCTTGGCGGTCAACCTCTCGGCGTTGTTCTGGCTGACCCAGGCGGCGCTGCCGATGTTCCGCCGTCAGGGTCGGGGCTGCGTGCTGGTTACGTCGTCTGTCACAGGTCCCCGGGTTGCGTTTCCGGGGTTGAGTCACTATGCGGCGTCGAAGGCCGGGGTCAACGGGTTCATTCGCAATGCGGCGCTGGAACTGGCCGGTTTGAATGTGCGAGTCAACGGTGTGGAGCCCGGCATGATCGCAACCCCGGCCATGGGCAACCTGGGGGATGACCAGGTAAATGCACAGATCGCCAGCCGGGTGCCACTGGGACGGCTGGGCGCACCGTCGGATATTGCCGGGGCAATGCTGTTTCTGGCATCGGACCTGGCGGGCTATATCACTGGGCAGACGCTGGTGGTGGATGGCGGCTCGACCTTGCCGGAGGTTTAACGAAACGTCCTACCGAACTGCCGGATAACCTCTACTCCCCTGCCCTGAGAACCTCTGCAAAGTCCCTCGCCTGATCACACAGCGCGAGGGAACGCCGATGTTTTTTTCGATTAATGCCCTGCCCGATGGGGCTGCCTCTTGAATCCCGCCATAGGCTTTCTGGTGGTGGCGGCGATGGACCCGAAGACGCGCGACGTCGATGGGGTTCTCAACGACTTCACACATTGCCTGAACACCTACGACGCGTGGGCCGAGAGCTTCTGGAGCTTTTCGGCACTGGATGTCGAGCAGGTGTTCAAGGTCGGCGACGAGGTTTCGCTGGTCGCGCCCATCACCCGTTCCCTGTATCCCGCCAGCACCGTCGCGACCTGCAAGGCCAACTCACCGTTGACCCTGGTGCACATGTTCCAGAGCACACGGTTCGTGCCCATCGGCAATACGCCGGTGATGCTGCAGGAAGTCGCGCAAGACGGTGGTCCCCTCGGCGACCCCATCCATAAAACCATCGGCCCCAGCGGCATTCTCGAAGTCACCGAGTGCACCGTCGACCGGCAGTATCGAGTCAGCTTTTATCCCAACGTTTCCAGGGATCACATCAAGGCACTGTATGCCTCCTATCAGTCCGAGATCAGCTCGCTGGAAGGCAACTTGCGCGGCCAGTGGACGAGCACGTTCAAGCCGATATGGGAGAGCTATGCCAAGGCGGGTTATGGCGAGCGCTACACCTCGCTGCAACTGGCTTATGCGCGGGGCTTTGAAAACGTGCTTTACGGCCTCTGGGACGGTATTGCGCAGCTGTACCAGTGGTTGGCAGACATCAAGCCCAACAGCGAAAAGCTCCTGCAGTACCTCTCCCAAGCCGAGCTTGGAGCGCTCCTGAAGCTCAGTCATGAGGCGATTGCCAAGGGATTGTTGATTCTCAGCGACGAGCCGCTGCTGTTCATCTACCTGTCCGCGATGGTCAGTTGGATGCGCATGCTGCCGCCGCACTACATGTTTGAGTTGCTCGGGGAAATCACCACCGAGGTGTTGCTCAACCTGCTGTTGCTGTGGGCTACCGGCGGTATGGGTGTGGCGGTACGGCTGGGCGCGCAGGTGCTGGGCAAGGTCAAGTCCGAGCGGGCACGGGAGTGGTTGGAACAGATTGCCAAGTTGGGCGGTACGGCCCCGTTGGATAGGCACGCGGAGGTGCTTAAGCCGTTATCGCTTCAGAGTCAGGCAGTACCGGTGAAGGCTGCGGCGGTGCCGTTGAAGGCTGGCGTGGATGAGATTTCCAACCCGGCACCGATGGTGCGGGAGCCGAAGACGGCGCGCACGGCGCTGGTGAAGCAAGAACATGTGGATGATGCCCCGGCTTCGGCGAAAAACCCCAATGGGGATGCTTCGGTCTGTTCGGCGAATACCTGTACCAATGGCTGTCCGGTTTCGATGGTTACTGGTGAGGAACTGCTGACCCTCACAGACGGCTCGTTGGAGGGTGTCCTGCCATTTGCCTGGACGCGGTTGTATCGCAGCAGTGCCGTGGAAGTGGATTGCGGGTTGGGGTTTGGCTGGAGTCATGCGCTGGCGCAGCGCTTGGTGGTGAGCGGCGGATCGGTGGTGTGGACCGATCACGAAAACCGCAGCACCACGTTTCCCCTGCCCTCTGCTGCACGGCCGGCGATCACCAATAGCCTGGCGGAAGCGGCGATTTATCTGGGTGCTTTGCCGGATGAATGGGTGCTGGCTCAGGCGTCGCTTTTCTACCACTTCCGTGACGGTGTGCTGACGGCGATCAGCGATGCGTATGACAACCGGCTGCGTATTTCCCGTGACTATTCCGGGCGGATTCAGCGGATTGATAACGGCGTTGGTCAAGGATTGCTGCTGCGGTATGACCGCCGACATATCGTTGCCGTCGACTATCAGGTGCAGCGGGAACTGGACTGGGTTACCGAGCAGAACGTTGTTGCCTACACGTACGACAATGCGTGGCGGTTGATCGAAGCGACCAACGCGGTAGGCGAAAGCGAGCGTTATCGGT
>NZ_JACAOX010000054.1:0-5921 GCF_013386015.1 Pseudomonas sp. B6001 | reverse complement strand
CGTGCTGCCGGAGTGAGGGAACACCGAGCCTAGGCGAGGTGCCGACAGGCGGGGCAGAGCGCTTTGGTTACTTTGCCGCTTTTGCAAAGTGACTCGCTGTAAGAGCGAAACCATAGGCGGCCGTTACCTAAATAACGGATATGTACACCCCGCCCCGCCCCGGCAAAAAAACCTCACACCAACCGCTTGATCTGCTTATGCCGCCAAACCAACCGGTAATAAGCCGTCTGCAACCCCAACATCGCCAGATACGTCACCGGAAACGCCATCCAAACCCCCTCCAACCCAAACCGCGCATTCAGCAGATACGCCACCGGCAACTCCACCCCCAACACGCAAACGATCGAGATCCCCACCGGCACCAGCACCACCCCGCTGGCCCGCATGATCCCGCCCACCACGGCCTGGAAACCGAACACCAGGATGCTCCAGAGCATGATATGCAGCAGGTGCTCGGCCTTGACCCGCGCATCCACGTCGGTAATGAACAACCCCAACAGCCAGTGCGACAACACATACCCCAGCACTATCAACCCACCCGTCAGGCACAGGTTGATCAAAATCCCCGTACGCAGGATCGGCCCGATCCGCTCCAGGCGCCCCGCCCCGATCGCCTGCGCCCCCAGAATCGACGCCGTGATCGCAATCGACAACGCCGGAAACTGCACATAGTTGACGATCTGCGTCACCGCCCCATACGCCGCCGTCGCCTGGGAACCATGGCTGTTGACCAGCGCCAGAATCACCAGCTCCGACAACGACAGCACCACCATCTGCAACCCCGTAGGCAACCCGATACGCAGGACCTTGCCCAGGATCACCCGATCCAGCCGCAGCGCCGCCATCAACTGGCGATCCGGCGCCATCACGTGGTTTTTATGGCGCAGGCGCAGCACCAAGAACGTCATCGCCAGGGCATTACCCACCAACCCCGCCACCACCGCGCTCTGGATACCCATCGGCGGCAGGCCCAGCCAACCCTTGATCAGCGCAGGGGTCAGCACCAGGCCCACGGTGGTCGACACCATCAGCGCCAATAAGGGCGACACCGTGTCACTCACGCCCCGCAGCAGTTGGGTGAACAGGATGAACACCAGCAACAGCGGCATGATCAGCATCATCATCTGCGCATAACCCACCGCGTCATCCAGCACATCCACCGGTGTGCCCAGGGCCTGCATTGCCGGGCGCGCAAACACGCTGCCCAGCACCGCCGCGATCACCCCGATCAGGGCGCCGAGGGTCAGGGTGGCGCCGGTGATCGACTTGACCATCGAGGTTTCCTGCGCGCCCCACGCCTGGCCGATCAGCACCGAAGCACCCGCCCCCAGGCCGATCACCAGGGCGATAAAGAAAAACACGATGGGGAACATCCCCGACACCGCCGCCAACGCCTGGGTGCCGAGCATCTGCCCGACATAGATCCCGTTCAGCGTGCCGGAAAAGCTCTGGAGGAAATTGGACAGCACCATGGGTGCCAGAAAGATCAGGTAGATCTGCCACAACGGTCGTTGCTGGGTGACTTCCATGAAGGTTCGGATCTCAATGCAATTAGGCAGGGAAAGCGTTGCGTGACAACCAGGCCAGGTACAACTTCACATCCACCGGCCAGTGCGCAATCTTGTTGGAAAAGTCGGCGCCGTCCTGGGCAAACAACGCCCGCGAGGCCTCTTCGAAACCCGGCAGGTCGCCGCCCAGGGCGCTCATGAAACGATAGCTGGATTCCTTGGCCTGGCGTCGCTCATCGTGCTCGGCATGGGCGTTGCGCGCTTCATCCACCAGCCGGCGCAAGGCCGCCGAGGCGCCGCCGCGCTGTTGCCCCAGCCACTCCCAATGCCGTGGCAGCAGGGTCACTTCACGGGCGACCACCCCCAGCTTCGGTCGGCCTACGGTAGGTGACGCCGGCACGTCGGCCTCCGTCACCGCGACGGTCGGTTGCTGCGGTGCGTAACCGGCGGGCCAGGGATAGTCGACTTGAACGCCGCTGGCGTCATCAAACACCAGCAAGCTGCCCGTCGACAGGTCGAGGTTTTTCAGGTTTTTGGCGACGTCGGCATAAGAGCCGGCGGCCACGCGTTGGTGGCCAAGGAAAGCGGTGCAGTGTGATGCGCTCATGACTTTTACCCGGAATATATTGTTTTACCCGGGTTATATTAGCTTGGAATTTATTTGTTGCAAGCCGCTTGTTGCGAAACCACCAAACGATCACTGTCGACAGTCGCGCCCATGGGGCCCACACCCGGGTCGCGCAATACGCATTCGGCAATCGCCGGCTCAAGTTCCACCCGCAATCGGCGGCCCAAGGCACGGGCACCAAAGCGTACATCATGGTCGCGGCACAGCCAGGCACGTGCCGATTCATCCAGCACCAATGATCGGTGCTGCGTCGCCAGGCGTTGATTGAGTTTGCCGAGTTCCACCTCAAGCAGCGCTTCAAGCCATTGATGGTCGATGGGCTCGAACATCAGGATACGGTCGATGCGATTGAGAAACTCCGGCTCGAAGTGACTGTGCAAGGCGTCCTCCAACACCGCCGCCTCCCCGCGTCTCAACCAGCGCAACGGGGTAAATCGCTGTCGATGGCGACGCGCCTGTTGTGCACCGATATTGCTGGTCATGAAGATCAGGCTGTTGCGAAAGTCCAGCGTGCGAGCACCACCCGCCAACGTCAGTTGGCCGTTTTCAAGAATGCCCAACAGGCTGCGCACCACTTCCTGGCTGGCCTTTTCCAACTCGTCGAACAACACGATGCCGGGGCGGCTATAGCTGCCCTGGATCAGTTCGCTGTCGAACAGGCTGATGCCTTCCTTGCTGCCGACGTAACCCGGCGGCGCCCCGGTCAAGGCAGCGGCGTAATGCTCCTGGGCCAGGGTGTGCATGTCGATACGGCAGAACCCGTCGGCACGCCCGTGCAACGCCTGCGCCAGCAGCCGGACGATTTCCGTCTTGCCGACCCCGGTAGGCCCCATGAACAGGTTGACGCTCAACGGCCGCTCACGCTCACCGATATCGGCCTTGACCACCTTGAGCAACCCTTCCATTTGGGCCAGGGCTGCTTCCTGGCCAACGATACGGCTGCGCAGCAAGGCCATGACCTGGGCCGGTTCAAAAGTAAACCGCATGCCTCAACCCGCCGTTTTTTCTTTACCACCATGGGGCAACTGCCCCACCGGGCATTCGGCGACACCGACGGTGCTACGGGTGAAGGCCTCGACATTCTCTTGGGCCTTTTGCGCGTCCAGCACCCAGGTGCGATAGAACTCGAATGGGCAATCCGCCACGCCCTTGTCCCCATCGCCCGAGGCATGCATGCCGGTGTAGCCACGGTGCAGCAACTTGAACAGATGGTTCTGCGACTGGTCGTTGGCCCGCGCATCGCGGATCTGCGACACCGACAGTTGGGCGTACTGAATGCCCATTTCTTCCTCGCCGCACTCGCCCAGGGTACGGCCATCGAAGCCGATGATCGCCGAGTGCCCGAAGTACGAATACACCCCGTCGAACCCCGCCGCATTCGCCACCGCCACGTAGCAGTTATTGGCCCAGGCCATGCTCTTGGACATCTGCACCTGCTGCTCCTTGGCCGGGTACATATAGCCCTGGCAGCGCACGATCAGCTCGGCGCCTTTCATCGCACAGTCACGCCAGATCTCCGGGTAGTTGCCGTCGTCGCAGATGATCAGGCTGACCTTCATGCCCTTGGGCCCGTCGCACACGTAGGTGCGATCGCCCGGGTACCAGCCCTCGATCGGGCACCACGGAATGCACTTGCGATAACGCTGGACGATCTCGCCGAGGTTATTGATCAGCACCAGCGTGTTGTACGGCGCCTTGTACGGGTGCTCCTCGTGGCGTTCACCGGTCAGGGAAAACACGCCCCAGGTATTGGCCTGGCGGCAGGCCGCGGAGAAAATCGCCGTCTCCTCGCCGGGAATACTCGCGGCGGTCGCCATCATCTCGTCGTGGTCGTACATGATCCCCATGGTGCTGTATTCGGGGAACACCACCAGGTCCATGCCGGGCAAACCCTGCTTCATGCCGACAATAATCTCGGCAATCTTCTTCGCGTTATCGATGACCTCGGCCTTGCTGTGCAGGCGCGGCATCTTGTAGTTCACGACAGCAACGCCGACCGTATCCGGGCTGCTGGAAATGTCGCCATGGCGCATTGCAAATCTCCTCGGTCAGTGACTGATCATCCAGGGCCGTGGCCCGGTCCTGGTCTTGAGCCCCAGCGGGTTGGCCTTGCTCGGCACCACCGGCTTGCTGGTGCCACAGCAACTGCAGCCCGCCGGGTGCTTGCGCGCTTCCTGATATTCGCCGACGGTTTGCGGCGCATGGGCGCTGCGCTCGTTACCGGCTATGGCCTTGCGCTGATTGGCCGACAGCGTGGTCAGCGCCGGCGCCGACAGCAGCAACTGCCCGCCCGGGCCGTCGCAATACGGACATTGGCTGGGTTCGTGACGCTGGGCCATGGGCCGCAGCATCGTGAAGGTGCCGCAGGACTCACAGGCATATTCGTAGGTCGGCATGGCTACAGGTCCGGTGCGATGGGCAGGTCAATGCTGCCGTCGAGGAATTGGGTCGGGCCGTTGGCGTTGGGGTTGATGTCGAACTCGAAGATTTCAGTCGGCAGCCACAACGTCGCGCAGGCGTTGGGGATGTCCACCACGCCGCTGATATGCCCCTGCACCGGCGCCGAGCCGAGCAACGCATACCCCTGGGCCGGCGAGTAGCCGAACTTGGTCAGGTAGTTGATCGCATTCAGGCAGGCCTGGCGGTAAGCGACATTGACGTCCAGGTAATGCTGCTGGCCCTGTTCGTCGACGGAGATGCCTTCGAAGATCAGGTAGTTCTTGTAGTTCGGGGTGATCGGGCTTGGCTTGAACACCGGGTTCTTGATCCCGTATTTGGCCATGCCGCCCTTGATCAGCTCGACCTTCATGTGCACCCAGCCGGCCATTTCGATGGCGCCGCAAAAGGTGATTTCGCCGTCGCCCTGGCTGAAGTGCAAGTCGCCCACCGACAGGCCGGCGCCGTTGACGTACACCGGGAAATAGATCTTCGAGCCGCGGGACAAATCCTTGATATCGCAGTTGCCGCCATGCTCACGGGGCGGCACGGTGCGGGCACCGGTGGCGGCGGCATCGTCACGGGCCGAGCCCTTGAGTTTGCCCATGTGCGCGGTGGCGGCCAGCGGGGCGTTGGCCAGGGGTGGGACGCGGGTCGGGTTGGTGTCGATCAGCTCCTGCTCGCGACGATTCCAGTCGGCGAGCATCACCGGGTCGGGCAGGCAGCCGATCAGGCCGGGGTGGATCAGGCCCGCAAAATTGACGCCCGGGATGTGCCGGGAGCTGGTGAACATACCCTTGAAATCCCAGATGGCTTTTTGCGCGCTGGGGAAGTGATCGGTGAGAAAGCCGCCGCCGTTCTGGCGGGAGAAGAAGCCGTTGAAGCCCCACTGGGAGTCGGCCTTGGCGCCGATGTCGAGCAGGTCGACCACCAGCAAGTCGCCGGGTTCGGCGCCGTGTACGCCCACCGGACCGGAGAGGTAATGCACGGTGGAGAGGTCGACGTCGCGCACGTCGCTGGCGTCGTCGTTGTTCTTGATGGCGCCGGCGGTCCAGTCGTAGGTTTCGAGGATGAAGTCATCGCCGGGTTTGACCCAGCAAGCCATCGGGATGTCCGGGTGCCAACGGTTGTGGATCTGTTCGTTTTCGGTGACGGGTTGGTTGAGGTCGACTTTGATCAGGGTGTCGGTCATCGAGGTGCTCCCGGAGGGTGGGTTGGCTGTCGGGAGCAGTCTCACGGGGATGGGGTTGGGCGGGGAATACGTTGGATGACGTATGCGTCTTTGGGGTTGGGGGGCATATCCGTTTTTTGGGTGATGGCTGATATCGGTTCCGCTCTTACAGCGGCTC
>NZ_JACAOX010000053.1:0-302 GCF_013386015.1 Pseudomonas sp. B6001 | reverse complement strand
GGGCGCCTAAGATCAAGATCAAGATCAAGATCAAAAGCAACAGCACAGCGGCCTACCGGCCGGCTTGAGTGTGGTGAAGCAAAATCAAATCTAAAGCGGGCACGGTCAAATGTGGGAGCTGGCTTGCCTGCGATGGCATCGCCTCGGTGTATCTGAAAACCCGAGGTGTCTGCATCGCAGGCAAGCCAGCTCCCACAGAAAGCAGATCTGCAACCGCTTCAGATTTGGCTTTCGCTCTGGATCTTGCCTTTGCTTTTAACACTCAAGCCGGCCGGTAGGCCGCTGTGCTCTGCTTTTGATCT
>NZ_JACAOX010000052.1:0-24287 GCF_013386015.1 Pseudomonas sp. B6001 | reverse complement strand
GCCGACAGGCGGGGCAGAGCCCTTTGCTTACTTTGGGGCTTTTCCAAAGTGAGTCGCTGTAAGAGCGAAACCATAAGTAGCCGTTACCTAAAAAACGGATATACACACAACAGCCACGTAAAGATTCCGTATAGATTCAACCCCAGCCATAACGTTTACGTCGTCTCTATTGAGCAACTAATCCCCCCTCCACTACTGTGACCTCCACCCCAATCACCCCGTAGGAAGTCATCGTGGAAAGTTCAACTTTAGGCATGATCGTCCTCTCAATGATCGCTCTGTTCGGCGCCGCCGCGTTTTGCTTCGAACAACTCGCCACCCGCGAATCAAAGAAAAAGAAAGCCAAATAAGCTGATCATCAAAAGCAGCAAAACCCAGTGCTTCAAGGGATACCCCGCCCCCGGGTTATCCCTTTTTTCCGTTCGCCCACCCCACCGTCCTCTATACACCGTCTTAATACCCAAACCCGCAATCAGTGCCCGAACTTGATACCCAACCTCTTAACCTCCCCGCGTCCGCAATCGCGGCTTATTAATCAGGGGAGTTCCACCGTGCTCACACTCAAGTTCATCTATATCGCCAGCGGCCTATGCGCCGTCGGGCTGTTCGCTTATCTAGGCTACGCCCTCATTCGCGCCGAAAAGTTCTAGGGAGCCCCACCATGTACGACATGATTTTTGTAGGCCTCTCCCTG
Organism: Pseudomonas sp. B6001; assembly: GCF_013386015.1. Classification (NCBI taxonomy): domain Bacteria; kingdom Pseudomonadati; phylum Pseudomonadota; class Gammaproteobacteria; order Pseudomonadales; family Pseudomonadaceae; genus Pseudomonas; species Pseudomonas sp. B6001. Next base: position 23,593 of record NZ_JACAOX010000052.1, on the reverse strand, counting down.
GTGTTTTTCGCCGCGACAACCATGGCCATTGTCGCCATGGGCAAGATTTGAACGGAGCCTCGACATGCTAAGCACTTTGCTGGAATTTGCGCTGGTCCTGGTGTTGATGACCGGGCTCGCCGTGCTGATGGGCAAGTGGCTGACCCGGGTGTTTACCGGAACCCGCCACGCCCTGCCGGAACGTTATACCTATCGCCTGCTGGGCATCGACCCGCTGGAAACCATGAGCTGGGCCCGCTACGGTTCGGCCCTGTTGCTGTCGAACGCCGCGATGATGCTGCTCGGCTATCTCATCCTGCGGTTACAGGCCGTCATGCCGATCAACCCACTCGGGCTGGCCGCGCAAACCCCGGACCTGGCGTTCAATACCGCCGCTTCCTTTATCACCAACACCAACTGGCAGGCGTACTCGGGCGAAACCAGCCTGTCGAACTTCAGCCAGATGGCAGTAATCACCTTCCTGATGTTCGTCGGCGCCACCTCGGGCGTGGTCGCCGCAGCCGGTTTCATCCGTGGACTGAGTCGCTCAAGCTCGGCGGATATCGGCAACTTCTGGGTCGACTTCACCCGCACCCTGTACCGCGTGATGCTGCCGCTGTGCGTGGGCATGGCTCTGGTGTATGTGTGGCAAGGCATGCCGCAGACCTTTTCCTCCCAAGCCCTGGCCACCACCCTGGAAGGCGCGCAGCAACAACTGATTGTCGGCGCCGTGGCGAGCTTTGAATCGATCAAGCATATCGGCACCAACGGCGGCGGCTTCTTCAGCATGAACGCCGCGCACCCGTTCGAAAACCCGACGCCGCTGACCAACGCCCTGCACATCCTCAGCATGTTGGTGATCCCGTCGGCGCTGACCTACACCTTCGGCAGCATGCTGCTGCAACGCCGTCAGGGCTGGGTGTTTTTCGGCACCTTCCTGGTGATGTTCTTAGGCTTTCTCGCTCTGGTGTATGGCGCCGAGCAAAACGGCAACCCGCTGCTGACCCAGGCCGGTGCCAACCAGACGCTGTCCATCGAGCAAAGCGGCGGCAATATGGAAGGCAAGGAGCTGCGTTTCGGCATCGCCGACAGCAGCCTGTTTATCGCCACCACCACCGCGGCCACCACCGGTTCGGTCAACGCGATGCATGACTCATTGACCCCCATGGGCGGCTTCGTGCCCCTGGCGCAGATGATGCTCAACTGCGTGTTCGGCGGCGACGGCGTGGGCTTTATCAACCTGATCCAGTACGCGCTGCTGACGGTGTTCCTGGTGGGCATGATGATCGGCCGCAGCCCGGAATTCCTCGGCAAGAAGATCGAGGCTCGGGAGATAAAACTGGTGATGCTCTCGGTGCTCGCGCACCCCATCAGCATCCTCGGTTTCACCGCCCTCGCCGCCCTGTGGCCCGACACCATGGCCAGCCTGAATAACCTCGGCCCCCACGGTTTCAGCGAGGTGCTCTACGCCTACACCTCGGGCACCGCCAACAACGGTTCGGCGTTCGCCGGGCTGAACGCCAATACGCCGTTCTTCAACACCACCATTGGCCTGGCGATGCTGGTCGGGCGCTTCTTCACCATGCTGCCGATGCTCGCCGTGGCCGGTTCCCTGGCGATGAAAAAGACCGTGCCTGCCGGCGCCGGCACCATCCCCACCGCAACCCCGCTGTTCATGGTGCTGGTGGTGTTTGTGGTGCTGGTGGTGGGCGGCCTGACTTTCCTGCCGGCGCTCGCGCTCGGTCCGCTGGTGGAGCAACTGCAGTTGCTGTCCGGCCAGACGTACAACTAAGGACACGTTGATGACGACTCAATCGATATTCAAAGGGCTGTTGCGCCCGGTGCTGGTTTCGGCAGTGTTTTTCATGGCGCTGACCGGCCTCGCCTACCCGGTCTTCACCACCTTTGCCGCGCAGTTGCTGTTCCCGTTCCAGGCCCAGGGCTCGCTGATTGAACGCGACGGATTGGTGATCGGCTCGGCGTTGATCGGCCAGGACTTCACCAGGCCCGGCTACTTCCACGGCCGCCCGAGCATGACCCTCGGTGCCGACCCGCAAGACCTGAGCAAAAGTGTCTCCCAGCCGTACAACGCCGGTTCCAGCGGCGCCAGCAACCTGGGCCCTACCAGCCAGAAACTGGTGGACCAGGTCGCGGCCCGGGTTAAAGCCTACCGCCAGGACAACGGCCTCGCCGCCGAGGCCCAGGTGCCGGTGGATGCGGTCACCGCTTCCGCCTCCGGCCTGGACCCGCATATCTCCGTGGCCAACGCACGCATCCAGCTGGCCCGGGTCGCCCGCCTGCGACAGATCCCCGAAGCCGAACTGCTGCAACTGGTGAACGAAAACACCGCGGAACGCACCCTGGGTTTGCTCGGCGAACCACGGGTCAATGTGCTGCAACTCAACCTCGCGCTGGACGCCCGCCTGCCTCTGCGCCAGCCCCCCATTGCGGCCAGTGAGTAAGAGATTCCCCCATGATCAAGAATGCTCGTTTACCTCTGTTTGATCGCGCCATCGTGCTCACCGCCTGCGGGGATGCGTTCAAGAAACTGCTGCCCCAGGCGCAGTGGAAAAACCCGGTGATGTTCGTCGTGTACCTGGGCAGCCTCCTCACCACGCTGCTGTGGTTCCAGTCCTTGGGTGGCCAGGGTGAAGCGCCCAGCGGCTTTATCCTCAGCATCTGTTTGTGGCTGTGGTTTACCGTGCTGTTCGCCAACTTTGCCGAGGCCCTGGCCGAAGGCCGCAGCCGTGCCCAGGCCGCCAGCCTGCGCGGGATGAAGCGCCAGACCCTGGCCAAGTTGCTGCAACAACCCAAACACGGCGCCACATGGCTGCCGACCGAAGCCACGCTGTTGCGCAAAGACCAGGTGGTGTTGATCGAAGCCGGCGACCTGGTGCCGCTGGACGGCGTGGTGATCGAAGGCGTGGCCTCGGTGGATGAAAGCGCAATCACCGGCGAATCGGCACCGGTGATTCGCGAGGCCGGCGGCGACTTTTCCTCGGTCACCGGCGGCACGCGGGTGCTGTCGGACTGGCTGGTGGTGCGCATCAGCGTCAACCCGGGCGAGTCGTTCCTCGACCGCATGATCTCGATGGTCGAATCCGCCAAGCGTCAGAAAACGCCCAACGAAGTCGCCCTGACAATTTTGCTGGTGGGCCTGACCCTGTTGTTCCTGCTGGTGATCGCCACGCTGAGCCCGTACTCGATCTTTGCCGTGGCCATGAGTGGCAACGGCAGCGTGGTCAGCGCCACGGTGCTGGTGGCGTTGCTGGTCTGCCTGATTCCCACCACCATCGGCGGCCTGCTCTCGGCCATCGGCGTGGCGGGCATGAGCCGCATGATGTCGGCCAATGTGATCGCCACTTCCGGCCGCGCCGTTGAGGCGGCGGGTGACATCGACGTGTTGCTGTTGGACAAGACCGGCACCATCACGTTGGGCAATCGCCAGGCCAGCAGTTTCCTGCCGGCACCGGGGGTCAAGGAAGCTGAACTGGCCGACGCGGCGCAACTGGCGTCCCTGGCCGACGAAACCCCGGAAGGCCGCAGCATCGTGGTGCTGGCCAAGCAGAAGTTCGACATCCGCGCGCGGGACATCAACGCCCTCGGCGCAAGCTTTGTGCACTTCACCGCACAGACCCGCATGAGCGGCGTCGACCTGCCCGAAGGCCGCGGTATTCGCAAGGGTGCAGCGGATGCGATCCGCAGTCATATCGAAGCGCTCGGCGGGAGCTTTCCGGCTGCATTGCAGGCCAAGGTCGACGAAGTATCGCGACGCGGCAGCACTCCGCTGGTGGTCTCGGACGGGGCCAAGGCACTCGGCGTGGTGGAGCTCAAGGACGTGGTCAAGGGCGGCATCAAGGAGCGCTTCGCCGAACTGCGGCGCATGGGCATCAAGACCGTGATGATCACCGGCGACAACCGCCTGACCGCCGCCGCGATTGCGGTGGAAGCCGGCGTGGATGACTTCCTCGCCGAGGCGCGCCCGGAAGACAAGCTGCAGCTGATCCGCGACTACCAGGCCCAGGGCAAGCTCGTGGCCATGACCGGCGACGGCACCAACGACGCCCCGGCGCTGGCCCAGGCCGACGTGGCGGTGGCGATGAACAGCGGCACCCAGGCAGCGAAAGAGGCCGGCAACATGGTCGACCTCGACAGCAACCCGACCAAGCTGATCGAAGTGGTCGAGGTGGGCAAGCAGATGCTGATGACCCGTGGCGCGCTCACCACCTTCAGCGTGGCGAATGACGTGGCGAAATATTTCGCGATCATCCCGGCGGCGTTTGTCGCGACCTATCCGCAGCTCGGCGCGCTGAACGTGATGCACCTGAGCAGCCCCAACTCGGCGATCCTCAGTGCGGTGATTTTCAACGCGTTGATCATCGTGGCGCTGATTCCCTTGGCCCTGCGCGGCGTGACGTACCGGGCGATTGGCGCGGCGGCATTGCTCAATCGCAACCTGCTGATCTATGGCCTGGGCGGGGTGCTGGTGCCGTTTGCCGGGATCAAGCTGATTGATCTGGTGCTGACCGGGCTGGGTCTCGTGTAGCACCGCAAACCCAATGTGGGAGCGGGCTTGCTCGCGAATACGGAGTGTCAGCCAACTCGACTGTCACTGACACACCGCTTTCGCGAGCAAGCCCGCTCCCACCATTGAACCGCATTGACCAGGAATGACATGCCCGCATTAAACGAAGAACGCCCCGACCCCGACGCCCTTCTCGCCCGAGTCCAGCAGGAAGAACAGGCCGCCTTGCGCGGCAAACTGCGTATCTACTTCGGCTCCAACGCCGGGGTGGGCAAGACCTGCGCCATGCTTGACGCGGCGCAACGGGAAGTCAGCCTGGGGCGCGACGTACTCGCCGGCGTGGTGGAAACCCACGGCCGCCAGGAAACCGCCAACCTGCTCAACGGCCTCGAACAACTGCCCCGCGCCCACCGCCTGCATCACGATTTCACCCTCACCGAATTCGACCTCGACGCCGCCCTGCAACGCCACCCCGCCGTGCTGCTGGTGGATGAACTGGCCCACAGCAACGTGCCCGGCTCGCGCCACCCGAAACGCTGGCAAGACGTGGAAGAACTGCTCAGCGCCGGCATCGATGTGTGGACCACCCTCAACGTCCAGCACCTGGAAAGCCTTAACGATCTGGTGAGTGGGATCATTGGCATTCGCGTGCGGGAAACCGTACCGGACCACGTGTTCGACAATGCCCACGAAGTGGTCGTCGTGGACCTGCCGCCGGATGATCTGCTGCAACGCTTGAAGGACGGCAAGGTGTACCTGGGCCCTCAGGCCGAGCGCGCCTCGCGGCACTTTTTCCGCAAGGGCAACCTGCTCGCCCTGCGGGAACTGGCCCTGCGCCGCACGGCCGACCGGGTCGACACGCAGATGCGCGTGTACCGTCGCGAACAGTCGATCAAGACCCTGTGGCCCGCCCGCGAACGATTGCTGGTAGGCGTGGCCGGTGACGCCGGTGATGAACGCCTGGTGCGAGAAGCCGCGCGCCTGGCGCAAAAGCTCGAGGCGGACTGGATCGTGGTGCACGTCACGGCAGCCCAGGGCCGCGGCGCCAAGCGTTATCTCACAGCAATGAAAACCCTGGCCCTGGCCAGCGAATTCGGCGCCGACACCGCGACATTGCCGGGCATGGACGTCGCCGAAGCACTGGCCGCCTGTGCCCGGGAACACAACGCCAATCGCCTGGTGCTCGGCCATCACCCGCGCCGGGCATGGCGGTTCTGGCATCAGTCGGTGAGCGACCGGATCAGCCGGCACCATCCGCAGATCGACCAGATCGTGATCGCCCATGGCGTACTGCCGGGCACTGTTCCTGCCATTGAAAAACCTACGCCAGCGCCCGGCAGAACCCTGGCCTACCTCTGGTCCACACTCGCCTGTTTCACCGCCAGCGCCATCGCCGCGCTGCTGCTGCAGGTGTTCGACCTGGCCAACGTGGTGATGCTGTTCCTGCTCACGGTGGTGCTGGTGGCCCTGCGGTTTGGACGCGGCCCCGGCGTGTGGGCAGCGATGCTCGCGGTGCTGTGTTTCGACTTCTTTTTCGTCCAGCCGCGCTACTCGTTTACCGTCAACGACACCCAGTATTTCTTCACCTTCGCGCTGATGCTCGGCATCGCCCTGATCACCGGGCAACTCACCGCCCGCCTGCGCCACGAAGCGCGCACCGCCGCTGCCCGGGAACGCCGCGCTACTTCCCTGGCGCGTCTGGCCCGGGACCTGTCGGCCGCGTTGACCGTGGAGCAGATCAGCGAAGTGGCGCTGCGCACCTTCAGCGGCGTGTTCGAGGCGCGGGTCGGCCTGGCCTTGCCGGACGCCGCGGACGGCGTGCACAGCGTGGGCGCGGGCGGGCTGCCGATCGACGACAGCATTGCCCAATGGACCTACGACCACGGCCAGTCCGCCGGCCAGGGCACCGACACCTTGTCCGCCGCCAAGGGCTGCTACCTGCCGCTCAAGGCGCCGATGCGCGTGCGCGGTGTGCTGGTGCTGGAACTGGCGCAAAGCGAACGCCTCAACGAGCCCGAAGAGCGCCGCCTGCTGGAAGCCTGCATGAGCCAATTGGCGATTGCCCTGGAGCGCGTGCACTTCGTCGAAGTGGCGCAAAGCACGATGGTGCAGATGGAAGGCGAGAAAATGCGCAACACCTTGCTCGCGGCGATTTCCCACGACCTGCGCACCCCCTTGACCACCCTGATCGGCGCCGCCGACACCGCCCTGCCCCATGCGCCGCCGGGGCCGCTGACCGCGTTGCTGCACGGTATTCATGAGCAGGCGACTTCGATGCAACGCTTGATCGAAAACCTGCTGGACATGGCCCGCATGCAGGAGCGCGGTGTGCGACTCAACCGGCAATGGCATCTGCTGGAAGAAATTGTCGGCAGCGCCCTGCGCCAATTACGCGAACCACTGGCCCGGCATGTGCTGCACACCACCCTCGACCCGCAGTTGCCGCTGGTGGAAGTCGACGCGCTGCTGATCGAACGGGTGCTGGTCAATCTGCTGGACAACGCCGCCAAATACACCCCGCCTGACACGGTCATCACCGTTACCGCCCGTTCCGTTTCCGACAGCATCCTGCTGGAAGTCAGCGACACCGGCCCGGGCAGCGCGCCGGCCAATCTGTTCGAACCGTTTGCCCGTGGCCAGCAGGAATCCTCGGTCGCCGGAATCGGCCTGGGCCTGGCCCTGGCCAAACGCATCGTCGAAGCCCACGGCGGGCGCATCGAAGCCAGACCCGGCAGCGAGCGCGGCATGCATTTCGTCATCACTTTACCGGCGGGTACTCCGCCCCCAATGGACGCCCTATGAGCACTGCACGCATTCTGATTGTTGAAGACGAGGCCAACATCCGCCGTTTTGTCGGCATCGCCCTGCAGGATGAGGGCTTCCAGGTGTTCGAGGCCGACAGCGTCAAACGCGCGTTGATCCACGCTTCCAGCCGTCAGCCGGACCTGGTGATCGTCGACCTGGGCCTGCCGGACGGCGACGGCAAACAGCTGATCAGCGAGCTGCGGGGATGGCTGGCGGTGCCGATCCTGGTGTTGTCGGCACGGGATCGCGAAGAGGAAAAAGTCGCCGCCCTGGACGCCGGCGCCGATGACTACCTGACCAAACCCTTCGGCGTACCCGAGTTGCTCGCGCGCATCCGTGCGCAACTGCGCCGTCATGGGCAGACCGGCACCGTGGCGGCCACCAGCAAGGTGGCGTTTGGCGATATCGAGGTGGACCTGGCGACCCATGAAGTGTGGCGCCAAGGCCTGCCGGTGCACCTGACGCCCATCGAATACCGCCTGCTGTGCGCGATGATTCGCGGGCAGAGCCGGGTGCTGACCCATCGGCAATTATTGCTCGAGGTGTGGGGCCTGGATTACGTGGACCGCGCCCACTACCTGCGGGTGCACATGGCGCACCTGCGGCAGAAGCTGGAGGCGGACCCGGCCCAGCCGCAGTACTTCATCACCGAGTTGCAGGTGGGCTACCGACTGGTGGGTTTGTGAACAGGTGCGCGGCGGCGAAGTCGACAAACACGCGAATTTTCGGCGAGAGGTGCCGGCTGGATGGCCACAGGGCCCAGAACTGGCCCTGGTCATCGGAATGGCCGTCGAGCACGGTTTCCAGTTGGCCCTGGGCGAGGGCTTCGCGCGCCAGGAAGTCCGGCACGTAGGCAATCCCATGGCCGTCCATCGCGGCCCGGAGCATGGCTTCCATGTTGTTCAGGGTCAGCGCGGTGGGCAGGCGCAATTGGGTGATGGCCGGGTTGGCGGACAAGGTCCAGTCCATGATTTTACCGGTGGTGGCGAAGCGGTAACGCAAGCACGGGTGATGCTCCAGTTCGCTCAGGGTTTCTGGCCGGCCGTTGGCTCGTAGGTACTCGGGCGATGCACACAGCACAAACCTGAACGGCCCCAGCTTGCGGGCCATCAGGGTCGAGTCAGCCAGGCCACCGCTGCGGATGACCACGTCGAAGCCCTCCTCGATCACATCCACCAGATGGTCGTTGAAATCCAGCTCCAGCTCGATCTCGGGGTAGGCTTTGCGGAACGCCATCATGTGCGGAAAGAGAAAGCGATAACCGATGGTGGGCAGGCTGACCCGCAGTTTACCCCGAGGCGCCTGCATTGCATGGGAAAGCATGGCGCGGGCGTCTTGCAAATCATCGAGAATTTTCCGACACCGTTCGTAGAACAGTTGGCCTTCTGCGGTGAGGCTGACCTTGCGCGTACTGCGGTGCAACAGCCGCACATTCAGTGACGCCTCAAGCTTGGCGACATTCTTGCCCACCGCCGAAGCGGAAATCCCCATCGCCCGGGCCGCGCCGGTGAAGCTCAGGGCCTCTGCCGTTTTCACGAAGGCGATCACGCCGCTCAGGTTATCGGTCACGTCATTGCATCCATTCAGTCCGTTATGAACGGAATGTAAGCCCGTTTATCCGTGATTGCATCCTGATTAGAGTCTTTTAATCTTCAAACTCGCGGGAATGCCCCTATGAACACGACAACCGAATCTGCGCCCGCCCATGGCCGATATTCCATCCTGGCGGCCATTTGCCTGGCCGCCTTGGTATTGCCCATGAGCTTTACCGGCGGCGCCGTCGCCACGCCCTTTATCGGCCAGGCATTTGCCGCCCAGCCCAGCCAGCTGGCGTGGATCACCAACGCATTCATGCTGAGTTTCGGCAGCCTGTTAATGGCCGCCGGCACCCTAGCCGACCTCTATGGGAGAAAGCGTCTTTTCTTGTGGGGCATGGCGCTGTTTACCGTGGTCTCCTTGCTGCTGGCAGTGGCACCGGGGATTTTCTGGCTGGATGTGTTGCGTGGCGTGCAGGGCGTCGCGGCGGCTACGGCATTGGCCAGTGGCTGTGCGGCGCTGGCCCAGGAGTTTGACGGCCATGCCCGCACCCGCGCCTTCAGCTTGCTGGGCACCACATTCGGTGCAGGCCTGGCGTTTGGGCCATTGCTGTCGGGGGTGCTGATCGAGCACTGGGGCTGGCGCTCGATTTTTCTCGGCACTGCATTATTGGCCGGTATTTCGCTGCTGTTTGCAGCGCCCAAAATGCGTGAAAGCCGCGACCCGCAAGCGCTGCGGCTGGACACCGCTGGTGTACTGACGTTTTCCGCGATGCTGGTGGCCCTGACCACGGCGGTGATCCTCGCGCCGGAGCACGGCTGGACGTCGCCGCTGGTTGATGCCCTGCTGATCGCGGCGGCGGTGTTTTTGCTGGTGTTTATCCTCGTCGAAAACCGCTCCAGCCAACCGATGCTGGAGCTGCGGCTGTTTCGCTTCCCGCGTTTTATTGGCGTGCAGCTCCTGCCGATCGGTACCTGTTACTGCTACATCGTGCTGATCGTGTTGCTGCCCCTGCGGTTTATCGGTGTGGAAGGCGCCAGCGCGCTGGACGCGGGTTTGATGATGCTCGCGTTATCGGCACCGATGCTGGTGGTGCCGATGATTGCCGCATCGCTGACCCGCTGGCTCTCAGCAGGACTGTTGTGTGCCATTGGCTTGCTGATCGCGGCGGTGGGCCTGTGGGGATTAAGCCTGGCCAACCAGCCTGCGCAGACCATCGCCGCAATGCTGGTCATCGGGATAGGCACCGGGCTGCCGTGGGGTTTGATGGATGGTTTGGCGATCAGCGTGGTGCCCAAGGAGCGCGCGGGAATGGCGGCGGGGATTTTCAACACCACCCGCGTGGCCAGTGAAGGCGTGGCGCTGGCGATCACGATGGCGGTATTGGGCGCATTGGTGGCACATCACCTGAAGGGTCGCGCAGGGGCCGACGTGTCAGTGATTGCCCAAGGCCTGGTCATGGGCAACGTGCAACTGGCCTCGGCCGCCCTTCCGCTGGAAGCACTGCGCAGCGCCTACATCGCGGGGTTCAACACCTTGCTGCAACTGCTCGCGGGATTCACCGTGCTGACGGCGTTGGTGGTCCTGGCCTTCATGGGGCGAAACAGTATCGCACCCGTGCAAACCGAACCGGGCATTCAATCGTTGAGCTGAATCCCAGGCACAAAAAAGCCCGCTCAATGAGCGGGCTTCCTGTGGTACCTGGCGTTCAGCGTTCCAGGTGACCGAATATGGCGCAGCGGACGGGACTCGAACCCGCGACCCCCGGCGTGACAGGCCGGTATTCTAACCGACTGAACTACCGCTGCGCGTAACACATAAAGCGAATGGTGGGTGATGACGGGATCGAACCGCCGACATTCTGCTTGTAAGGCAGACGCTCTCCCAGCTGAGCTAATCACCCTTCACTTTCGGTGTGGGGCGCATTCTATAGCATTTTTCCGTAATGTCATGATTTAAATGCAATTTATTTAAAATATTTTGTCTTCGACCCCGCGCACCCCGCAAAACCGGCGCTTTGGGTGCAAACGCGAGTCTATTGCGTTTGCCCAAGCCTTGGCCCCACAATTAACAATTATTCTCAATAACACCTGGGCCGGGCCTTATGTCTGTGGGTGAACCGCCGTTCCAACGGGAGATTACCGAGCTGTACAGCGAGCATCACGGCTGGCTGTTCACTTGGTTGCGCCGAAAACTGGGCTGTACCCATAACGCCGCCGACGTGGCGCAGGACACCTTCGCGCGGATTCTGCACGCCCGCGAGTCGGTGACCGCCATCCGCGAACCCCGCGCCTATTTAAGTACCACCGCCAGGCGGCTGATCATCGACCAGGCACGGCGCAAGCAGATTGAGCACGCCTACCTTCAGGAATTGATGCTGACGGTGGAAACCCTGGAAGGTTTCCAGTCGCCCGAACAGATCCACACCACCCTGGAAGCCCTCGAGCACATCGCCTTCCTGCTGGAAGGCATGCACGACAATATGCGCCAGGCGTTTGTGCTGTATTACCTCGAAGACCTGACCCAGCAGCAAATCGCCCGCCACCTGAAATTGTCGGAGCGTACGGTACGCAAGTATTTGATCCAGGCCCTGCTGCATTGCAGCCACAGCGTGGATATCTGAACCGCACATGCCCGCCTCCCGCCAACAGATCGATGAACAAGCCGCCGAATGGATGATTCGCCTGCACGAAGGTGAATTGACCGAGGCCCAGCGCCAGGCGTTCGAGCGCTGGAAGCAGCAAGGCCCGCAACACGCCGCATCAGCAGCGCGCATGGAAGATGTGATTGCGCGGATGCAGGCCCTGCGCGGGCAAAAGGCACCGGCCCGGGCGGCCTTGAGTGCGGCCTTTCCCCGGCATGGGAAGGCGCGCAAAAACTACGTCCGCGCGTTGGTACTGGCCTGCAGCCTGGGCCTTCCCGCCATGGCGCTGCTCTACAGTCCTTATCCACAACAATGGATGGCCGATGTGCACAACGGCCCCGGCGAATGGAAAACCCTGCGGCTGGCGGACGGCTCGATGCTGACCCTGAACGGCATCAGTGCGGCGAATCTGCATTTCGACAGCCGGCAGCGCCGCATCGAATTGCTGCAAGGCGAGATCCTGGTGGAAGTGGCCCACGATGGCGAACGGCCATTTGTGGTGCAGACCGCCCAAGGCACCCTGCGCGCCCTGGGTACGCGATTTGTGGTCAGGCGCGAGGATGACGTTACGGTGCTGAGCATGCTCGAATCCCGCGTGGCGGCAAAAAGCGCGAACGGGCAGCAGACACTGGAAGTTGATGCGGGCTCGCAGGCGCGACTCAGCAAAGATGCCGTGCGGCTCTCGGGCAGCATCGATACGGCGAGCATCAATGGGGCCTGGCGCCGCCATCAACTGGTGGTGGATAACCGACCGTTGCCGGAAGTGCTGGATGAGATCGCCCGTCACCGTTCGGGCCGCTTGCAGTTTGATCGCGCCGCACTGGCCAGTCTCAAGGTCTCGGCCGTACTTCCCCTGGATAACACCGACCGCACCTTGCAGATGCTGGCTCAAACCCTGCCGATCACGCTGAAAACCTTTACCCCATGGCTGATAATTGTCAGCCCGGATACCGAGAGCAAAAAATAATTATTCGCATTGCTTCCGCTTTTTTTCGGGTTGCCCGTCAAGGAAGGTATACCGATGACTAAAGGACTGCCCTCACCATGCCCTTCCCTTCCAAGCCTCGCAGACGCCTGCTGAGCAGCGCGCCGCTGACCCTCACGCTGCTCGCGACGACGCTGCTCAATACCCATCTGGCCCAGGCCGACACGGTAAACGTTGCGGCCCAAGCCTACGACATACCTGCCGGGCCGCTGGGCGCCACACTCAACCAGTTCGCCCAGCAAGCGGGCGTGGCTATCGTGTTCCAGTCCCAGAACCTGCAGGGGCTCGCGGGCCCGGGACTCAAAGGCACTTATAGCGTGGAGGCCGGGTTTGAAAAGCTGCTGCGTGGCAGTGGTTATCGGGCAGTCAAAGGTGATCAGGTCTACGCACTGGAAGCCAACCCTACCCCCACCGGCGCCGTGGAGCTGGGGGCGACGCAGATCAGCGCCAACCAACTCGGCACCATTACCGAAGGCTCCGGCTCTTACACCCCCGGCACCATCGCCACCGCTACCCGCCTGGTGCTGACGCCACGGGAAACTCCGCAATCGATCTCGGTGGTCACCCGCCAGGCCATGGATGACTTTGGCCTCAACTCCATCGACGACGTGATGCGCCATACCCCGGGCATCACCGTGGCAACGTATGACAGCGACCGTACCAGCTATTACTCCCGTGGCTTCGCGATTCGCAACTTCCAGTACGACGGTATTCCTATCCTGCAAGACCCGCAGTATTCGTCCGGCCATACCCTCACCGACATGGTGATCTATGACCGGGTAGAAATCCTCAAGGGCGCCACTGGCCTGCTCACTGGCGCCGGTGGCCCTGGTGGCACCATCAACATGATCCGCAAGAAACCTACCCAGGAATTCAAGGGCCATATCGACCTTGGCGCCGGTTCCTGGGACAACTACCGATCGGAAGTTGACGTCAGCGGTCCCTTGACCGAAACCGGCAACATCCGCGGCCGAGCCGTGGCGGCCCATCAAGACAAACACTCCTTCATGGACCATTACCAACGCAAAACCAGCGTCTACTACGGCATCCTGGAGGCGGACCTGTCGCCGGATACCCTGCTGACCGTGGGCGCGGACTATCAGGATAATGACCCCAAAGGCTCAAGCTGGACCGGCAGTGCCTCGCTGTATGACGAATCCGGCAATCGCATTGGCTCCAAGCGCTCATTCAACAACGGGCCACGGTGGAGCAGTTGGCAGCAGTACACGCGCACCGCCTTTGCCACCCTTGAACACAGCTTCGAAAATGGCTGGGTCGCCAAAGGTCAGTACAACCATCAAATCAACGGTTACAACGCCCCCCTGGGTTTCGTGAGCCCAGGTTTGCCCTCAGTGCTGGCGCGCAAATACACAGGTGAAACCGTCAGCGACAGCGCCGACCTTTACACCTCTGGCCCCTTCGACCTGTTTGGCCGAGAACACCAGTTGGTGGTCGGCACCTCGGTTTCCCGCTCCCACTGGAAAGGCAAGGACTACACCAACGCCAGCCTGCCCAACAATAACTTCGACTATTACAACTGGAACGGCGACATCCCGAAGCCGGACTGGGGCGAAGTCACCAACAAAAACGATGAAATCACCCGCCAGACCGGCAGCTACATGACCGCTCGCTTCAGCCTCACGGACGATCTTTCGCTGCTGCTGGGCACGCGCGTTGCAGACTTCCAGGTCACCGGCACCAGTGATACGAAAAAAAGCGGCAAGGTCTTGCCCTATGCAGGCCTGGTATACGACCTGAACGACAACGTGTCGGCCTACGCCAGTTACACGGAAATTTTCCTGCCGCAGTCGTTCAACCGTGATCGCAACAACAAATTGCTGGAGCCGGATGAAGGCAAGAACTATGAAGTGGGGCTCAAAGGTGAATTCTTCGAAGGGCGCCTGAATTCCAGCATCGCCTACTTCGAGGTTCACGAAAAAAACCGCCCCGAGGAAGATACGGAGTACAACGCCAATCCAACCAACCCCGCTCGCGACTACGCCTATAAGCCGATCACTTCGAAAACCAAGGGTTATGAGGCGGAAATCTCTGGCGAGCTGACACCCGGCTGGCAGTTGCAGGCAGGCTACACCCACAAGATTGCCCGTGATGAAAGCGGCAAGAAGGTATCGACCTGGGAGCCGGAAGATCAGGTCAATGTCTATACCAGCTACAAGCTGACCGGCAGCCTCGACAAACTCACCCTCGGCGGCGGCGCGCGTTGGCAGGGTCAAGGCTGGCAGGTACTGAGCAACTGGGCCAAGGGCGGCGCTCAAGAAAAATTTGCCCAGGATCCCTACTGGCTGGTGGACCTGATGGCCCGCTATCAGATCACCGACAGCGTGTCGGCGACCGTCAACGTCAACAACGTGTTCGACAAGTCGTATTACACCAACATCGGCTTCTACAACTCGTCGTACTATGGCGACCCTCGCAACGTAATGGTCAGTACCCGCTGGGATTTCTAAACCCAATCAAAAACGTCCCCGATCACTGCACATGATCGGGGGCGTTTTTTAGACCGGCGGTTTTAGCAAACCCCAGACAGCAAAAAGCCCGCTCAATGAGCGGGCTTCCTGTGGTACCTGGCGTTCAGCGTTCCAGGTGACCGAATATGGCGCAGCGGACGGGACTCGAACCCGCGACCCCCGGCGTGACAGGCCGGTATTCTAACCGACTGAACTACCGCTGCGCGTAACACATAAAGCGAATGGTGGGTGATGACGGGATCGAACCGCCGACATTCTGCTTGTAAGGCAGACGCTCTCCCAGCTGAGCTAATCACCCTTCACTTTCGGTGTGGCGCGCATTCTACGGAGCGACCCATAGTCTGGCAAGCACTTTCTTAAATAATTTTTTTCAGGCCTTCCAATGGCTTAGCGAGGGTTGGCCTATGACGCCATGAGGAGAATAATGCCCCCCTTTGTATATAAGGAGAGACTCACCCCATGTGGTTCAAAAACCTGCTTATCTATCGCCTGACCCAAGATCTGCCTGTTGATGCCGAGGCGTTGGAAACTGCACTGGCCACCAAACTGGCGCGCCCTTGTGCAAGCCAGGAGTTGACCACTTACGGTTTCGTCGCCCCTTTCGGTAAAGGCGAAGACGCGCCCCTGGTACACGTCAGCGGTGATTTCCTGCTGATCGCTGCGCGCAAGGAAGAACGTATCCTGCCGGGTAGCGTGGTGCGTGATGCGGTGAAGGAAAAGGTCGAAGAGATCGAAGCCGAGCAAATGCGCAAGGTCTACAAAAAGGAACGCGACCAGATCAAGGATGAAATCATCCAGGCCTTCCTGCCGCGCGCGTTCATCCGTCGCTCGTCGACCTTCGCCGCCATCGCGCCGAAACAGGGCCTGATCCTGGTGAACTCCGCCAGCCCGAAACGTGCCGAAGACCTGCTGTCCACCCTGCGTGAAGTGATCGGCACCCTGCCGGTACGTCCGCTGACCGTGAAAACCGCGCCAACCGCCATCATGACCGACTGGGTCACCACCCAGAAACCGGCCGATGACTTCTTCGTCCTCGACGAATGCGAACTGCGCGACACCCACGAAGACGGCGGCATCGTGCGCTGCAAACGCCAGGACCTGACCGGCGAAGAGATCCAGCTACACCTGACCACCGGCAAAGTCGTGACCCAATTGTCCCTGGCCTGGCAGGACAAGCTGTCCTTCATGCTGGACGACAAAATGACCGTCAAGCGCCTGAAGTTCGAAGACCTGCTGCAGGATCAGGCGGAACAGGACGGCGGCGACGAAGCACTGGGCCAGCAGGACGCCAGCTTTACCCTGATGATGCTGACGTTTGGCGACTTCCTGCCGGCGTTGGTTGAGGCACTGGGTGGCGAAGAAACCCCACAAGGTATCTAAAGCCTTGTGAAGATCAAAATGTGGGAGCGGGCTTGCTCGCGAATGCGTCCTTTCAGTTGATATCTTCCTGGCTGACACACCGCATTCGCGAGCAAGCCCGCTCCCACATTTGATCGCATGCGCACTTCCAAAATCGAATAACAAGGACCAACCCCATGCGTGCACTCGCCGCCTTGAGTCGTTTCGTCGGCAATACCTTCGCCTACTGGGTGCTGATTTTTGCCGTGGTTGCGTTCCTGCAACCCGCCTGGTTTCTCGGTCTCAAAGGCGCCATCGTGCCGCTGTTGGGCCTGGTGATGTTCGGCATGGGGCTGACCCTCAAACTTGAAGACTTCGCTGAAGTCGCGCGCCATCCGTGGCGCGTGGCATTGGGTGTGGTCGCGCATTTCGTGATCATGCCCGGCGTGGCCTGGCTGCTGTGCCAGGTCTTTCACCTGCCACCGGAAATTGCCGTCGGTGTGATCCTCGTCGGCTGCTGCCCGAGCGGCACGTCGTCCAACGTCATGACCTGGCTGGCCCGAGGCGACCTGGCCCTGTCGGTGGCCATTGCAGCCGTCACCACCCTCCTCGCTCCGCTGCTGACGCCCGCGCTGATCTGGCTGCTGGCCTCGGCCTGGTTGCCGGTGTCGTTCATGGAGTTGTTCTGGTCGATCCTGCAAGTGGTGCTGCTGCCGATCGTGTTGGGCGTGGTGGCGCAGCGCTTGCTGGGCGCCCGGGTACGTCATGCGGTGGAGGTGTTGCCGCTGGTGTCGGTGGTCAGCATCGTGGCGATCGTCGCCGCCGTGGTGGCGGCCAGCCAGGCGAAGATTGCCGAGTCGGGCCTGCTGATCATGGCGGTGGTGATCCTGCATAACACCTTTGGCTTCCTGCTGGGCTATTTCACCGGCCGTGTGTTCGGGCTGCCGCTGGCACAACGCAAATCCCTGTCGCTGGAAGTGGGCATGCAGAACTCCGGCTTGGGCGCCGCACTGGCAAGTGCGCATTTCTCGCCGCTGGCGGCGGTGCCGAGTGCGCTGTTCAGCGTCTGGCACAATATTTCCGGGGCACTCCTGGCTACGTACTTCCGGCGGATGAGCGAAAAGGAAGACCGCGAATTGTTGGCGGGCAAGTCCGAAACTTGATCACCTGATCAATATTCGGCAATCTACCGGGCTTCGCGGGGACGACCCTGCGACGCAATCAAGCGCTTAATCCGGGGACGACCCCACCTAAGAAGGGAGGTCATCATGTCCTGGATCATTCTGTTTTTTGCCGGACTGTTTGAAGTCGGCTGGGCCGTCGGACTGAAATACACCGACGGTTTCAGCAAGCCACTGCCCACGGCCCTGACGATTGCCGCCATGGCCGTCAGCCTCGGACTGTTGGGGCTGGCCATGAAGGAACTGCCGCTGGGCACCGCCTATGCCATCTGGACCGGAGTCGGTGCGGTGGGCACGGTGATTGCCGGGATTATCCTGTTCGGGGAGTCCATGGCGCTGTTTCGACTGGCCAGTGTGGCGTTGATTATCTGCGGGCTTATTGGGCTCAAGATCAGCGCTTAGGCCACTACCGCCTTCGCGAGCAAGCCCGCTCCCACATTTGGAATGCATTCCAAGTGTGGGAGCGGGCTTGCTCGCGAAGAGGCCCTCAAATACACCAAAAAACTACCTGACACTCCCGCGCAATTCCCCCACCACCCCATGCAACGCCTCGGGCGTCGCCGCCTCCACCGTCACCGGCGCGCCGGCCACCAGGGTCACTCGCGACCAGATCCGGTGGAAGAAGCCCTTGTTCGGATCGCGACTGAAAAAACTCCCCCACAACCCCTGCAACGCCATCGGAATCACCGGCACCGGCGTCTCTCCAAGAATCCGCGTCACGCCGCTTCGGAACTCGTTCATCTCGCCATCGGAGGTCAATTTTCCTTCCGGGAAGATGCACACCAGCTCGCCGTCCTTCAGATAGTGGGCAATCCGCTGGAAGGCCTTTTCGTAGATCTGGATGTCCTCATGCCGCCCGGCAATCGGAATCGCCCCGGCAGTGCGGAAGATAAAGTTCAAAACCGGCAGGTTGTAGATCTTGTAGTACATGACAAAACGAATCGGTCGACGCACCGAACCGGCAATCAACAGCGCATCGACAAACGACACGTGATTGCACACCAGCAACGCCGCGCCCTCGTCCGGGATCAGCTCGAGGTTCTTGTGCTCGACGCGGTACATGGAATGGCTGAGCAGCCAGATCATGAAACGCATGGTGAACTCGGGCACGATCTTGAAGATGTAGGTGTTGACCGCGATGTTCAGCAGCGACACCACCAGGAACAACTCGGGAATCGACAGCTTGGCCACGCTCAGCAGCAGGATCGAGACGATCGCCGAGACCACCATGAACAGCGCATTGAGAATGTTGTTGGCCGCGATCACCCGCGCCCGCTCGTTCTCGGCGGTACGCGACTGGATCAACGCGTACAGCGGCACGATATAGAAGCCGCCGAATACGCCAAGGCCGAGGATATCGAACAACACCCACCACGCCTGGCCGTAACTCAGCACGGCGATCCAGTCGTTGGCCTGGACGTTCTGCGGGAAGCCGCCGGAATGCCACCACAGCAGCAGGCCGAACACGGTCAAACCGAACGAGCCGAACGGCACCAGGCCGATCTCGACTTTGCGCCCGGAGAGCTTTTCGCACAGCATCGAACCCAGTGCGATGCCCACCGAGAACACCGTGAGGATCAGCGTTACCACAGTCTCGTCGCCGTACATCCATTCCTTGGCGTAGGCCGGGATTTGCGTCAGGTAGATCGCGCCGACAAACCAGAACCACGAGTTGCCGACAATCGAGCGCGACACCGCCGGTGTCTGCCCCAGGCCGAGCTTCAAGGTGGCCCAGGACTGACTGAAGATATTCCAGTTCAGGCGCATCTCGGGGCTGGACGCCGCCGCGCGCGGAATGCTGCGGCTGGCCAGGTAGCCCAGCACCGCAATGCCGACGATGGCCGTCGAGACCACCGGCGCGTAATGGGTGGACGACATCATGATCCCGGCGCCAATGGTGCCCGCGAGGATCGCGAGGAACGTGCCCATTTCCACCAGGCCATTGCCGCCCACCAGCTCATCTTCGTGCAGGGCCTGGGGCATGATCGAGTATTTTACCGGCCCGAACAGCGCCGAGTGCGTGCCCATGGCAAACAGCGCCAGCAGCATCAGCTCCAGGTGGTTGAACATGAAACCCACCGCGCCCACGGACATGATCACGATTTCGCCGATCTTGATCACCCGGATCAGCGCGTCCTTGTTGAACTTCTCGCCAAATTGCCCGGCCAGGGCCGAGAACAGGAAGAACGGCAGGATAAACAGCAACGCGCAGAGATTGACCCAGATCGAGCGGTCGCCCTCGATGGTCAGCTTGTAGAGAATCGCCAGGATCAACGACTGCTTGAATATATTGTCGTTGAACGCACCAAGGGACTGGGTAATGAAGAACGGCAGGAAACGCCGTTTGCGCAGCAAAGTGAATTGCGAGGGGTGGCTCATCGTCCGTGTTCCTGCGTGGCCTGAAGGCTGTTATTGGTTTTTCCAGGCCACGACTTTACCTAATCCTGCTTACTTATTCGCTAGTCCTGCAATGCACGGCGATACAAAAAGCTCGCCTTTATAGGCGCCCTGCACCGTGCGCTTGGCGACGATCAGCCACATCAGCGCCAGCGCCGCCACCAACACGCAACCAACGATGCTGAAAAAACCCAGGTGCAAGGTGCTCGCCAGTTTCAGCGTGGCCAGCGAGTACACGCCCAACGGGAAGGTGAATCCCCACCAGCCAAGGTTGAACGGAATACCGGCCCGCAGGTAACGCAGGGTGATCAGCACCGCGATCAGCATCCACCATAAGCCGAAGCCCCACAGGGTGATGCCTGCGACCAGGCCGATGCCGTTGGCCATCTCACCGACGCCGGGCAGACCGTTGGCGGCAAAGATGGCAGGTGCATCACCGCCCAGTACCAGCATGCCCAGGGCACCGGTGCCGATGGGACCGAGAGCCAGCCAGCTCGACGCGGCCATATTGGCGTGTGGCAGTTTATGCAGGGCCATGCGCAGCATCAGGATGGTCAGGATGCTGAACGCCACCGGCAGGGAAAACGCCCACAGCACGTAGCTGGTCACCAGCATCACCAGTTGCGAATGGGCGTCGGCCAGGTGCGGCGCCAGCAGGCCACCGCTGGCGGCGGCGACTTCCGCGGCCACCACCGGCAACAGCCACACGGCAGTCATCTGGTCGATGCTGTGTTCCTGGCGGGTGAACATCATGAACGGGATCAGCACCCCGCAGGCCAGGGCCATCGCGACGTCGAGCCACCACAGCACCTCGGCCAGTTGCACCACGCCATCCCCCCAGCGCGGCACGCCAAACAGCAGGAAGCCGTTGATAATGGTCGCCAGGCCCATGGGGATGGTGCCGAAGAACATCGACACCGTGGAGTGCCCGAAAATGCGTCGCGCCTCGTGGAAAAACATCACCCAGCGTGCCGCATACAGCACGCTGAACAGCACAAACAGGCCGATGGTAAACAGCCACAGCCCTTCGGCGACGGCATGCAACCCCGATACGCTGACCGGCAATTGCGCCAGCGCCAACGCCAGCACCCCGGTGCCCATGGTGGCGGCAAACCAGTTGGGGGTGAACTGGCGAATCACTTCCCGGGGACGGGTCAGGTGACTGAAGGGTTTCAAGCTGCTGTGAAGCGTATTCGGGCAAGTCATGGTGTAGTCCTCTTCCTCGCATGAGGTTGAGACCATGGTAGAACCGAATCGAATATCTATATAACGGGTAATATCTCTAACTGTTATCTGTTTCGTAGATATGTGATTAAACGCTGCCTTCGGTTTCAATCACCAGAATCCGTGCGGGGCCCTGTGGATGGGCCACATGCTCGGTGCCGACACTGGCGTAGAAGATGTCGCCTACCTGAAGCAAGGCCATCTGTTCGCTGCCGTTTTCGCGATAGTGCATCTGCACCTGGCCATCAAGCACCACGAACACCTCTTCGCCGTCATTCACGTGCCAGCGATACGGCTGGTCGGTCCAATGCAAACGGGTGGTGATGCCGTTCATATTGGCGATGTCCAGCGCCTCCCAGGCGCGGCTGCCGGTGAATTCTTTGCTGCGGATGATCTTCATGGCTGAATCCCAAGGCGTAAGGGTGACGAATTATTACCGAATCAATTACCCGCCGTCGCCCTGCTCTTCGCCAAATCCTGCATTAGCAACGCCACCAACGCGCCGAGTGCCAATACGATCAGCACCACGCCATAACCGTCGGTGGTGGCGATCAAACCGAAGGTGCGCGTCAAGTTGCCCGCCAACAGCGACGGCACACAGAACGCCAGGTAACTCAGCACATAGAACGCCGACATCAAGCCCGCCCGCTCATGGGGCAAGGCCAACGGCAAAACACTGCGCAGCGCACCGAGGAATCCCGAGCCAAAACCACCGCCGGCGATCAGCGTGGCAATGAAGAACAGCGGCAGGCTGGCGCTGTGGACGGCCGTGAGGATCAGCGCAACACCCACCGCCAGCAGCACGGCGCCCAACCGCAGGACTTTGTCCGCCGGGCGGTTGCGCAGGCTGAAAATCATCACCGCACCGCTCAGCGTCAACACCGCCACCAGCCCGCCGCCGATCAGGTTCGAGGTGGACCCGGTCGCCGCCCGCACCAGCGAGGGCGCCAGGGACAGATAAAAACCGCCCATGGCCCATACGGCTACGTCTACCGGCAACGAGATCCACAAGGCGCGTCGGGCCTGGGGCGGTACATGCAAGGTGGGCCATAGCGAGGCCAGGGCCCCCGGAATCCGGCTGACTGTCTCCGGCAGGCGCCAGACGTACAATGCCTGCAGGATCATCAACCCGAGCAGGGTCCAGTAAATCAACGTGGTCGGCATCGGCGCGAACTCCACCAGCAGGCTGCAGCCCATGGCCCCGCAGGCCATGCCCAGCAAAGGCGCTACGCTGTTGATCAGCGGGCCTTGCTGGCGGTCGGTGTCGAGCAATGCGGCGCCCAGCACAGCGGTGGCCATGCCGGTGGCAAAGCCTTGTACCGTGCGGGCGGCAATCAGCCAGCCGACGCTGTCGGCATTGATAAACAGCAACATCGCCAGCATATCGAGGAGCAGCGCGGCAAAAATTACCGGCTTGCGCCCCAGGTGGTCCGACAGTGAACCCACGGTCAGCAATGCAGCCAGCAGGCTCAAGGCGTAAATGCCAAATACCAGGGTCAACATCGCCGCCGAAAAGTGCAGGCCCTCTTGATAGAGGTGGTACAACGGGGTCGGCGCGCTGGAGGCGGCGAGGAACGTCAGCAAGGTGATCGCCAGAAACACCAGGCTGGAACGATGAGAAGTAACGCTGGACATGGGCACGCTCCGCTAAAGCTAATATTTTGCTTTTGCGGAGTGTGCTACCGGATGGCGCTTAAAGCAAATTCTTTGTGTTAAGGTTTTACGCATGGCGATAAAAGAAGGCCTCCGCCCGGGGGGCCGTAGTGCCCGGGTCCAGGAATCAGTGCATTCGGCGGTGCGTGAATTGCTCGAAGAGCAGGACCGTTCCAGCGTGACCGTGCCGCAGATAGCCACGCGCGCCGGAGTGACGCCTTCGACCATCTACCGGCGCTGGGGTGACTTGGCGGCGCTGCTGGCCGATGTTGCGATGGCCCGTCTGCGCCCGGACAGTGAGCCGGCTGATACCGGCAGCCTGCGCGGAGACCTGCGGGCCTGGGGTGAGCAATACCGTGATGAGATGAGCTCGGACCTTGGCCGCGAGATGATGCGTGATGTGCAATGCAGTCAGGCGCCGGGGTATTGCGTGGGGATTCTCACCGGGCAGTTGGAGACGATCCTGGATCGGTACACCGACGACGCCGGGACACTTCCCAGCGTGGATCGGCTGATCAATTTGATCGTTGCGCCAACCGTGTTTCGCAGTTTGTTTTCTACTGTGCCGTTGGAGGTTGAGGAGCTGCATGAGTTGATTGAGTTGGCTTTGCGGGGGTGAGGTGGTTTTTGGGTTTGGGTGTATATCCGTTGCTGCGGTAACGGCCACTTATGGTTCCGCTCTTACAGCGGCTCACTTTTGAAAAGCGCAAAAGTAAGCAAAACGCTCTTGCCCCACCACTCGGCACCTCGCCCAGGCTCGGTGTGCCTAAGATCAAAATCAAAAGCTAAAGCGGGCACGGTTCAAATGTGGGAGCTGGCTTGTCGGGTCGCCGCATC